>CASFDI010000022.1 GCA_949293405.1 uncultured bacterium
CTGGATTGTCGATGTGGAACCCACTGCGATGCAACCGGGACACAGGCATAAAGAATGTATCATGTGCGGCACCAGACTGGTCGAAGAGGTTCTGCCCGTTCTCGCCAAACTCGTCATTGAAAATGTTGTGGCAGAAGCCGGCAGTACTGTGCGCGTGACAATTAATGTGCAAAACAATCCGGGCATCATAGGTGCGGTGCTTACTATTGCGTACGATCCTGCACTCACCCTGATTCAAGCAGAGGCGGGTGGCGCATGGAATAGCCTTGCATTTACAAAACCGTCTGTTTTCTCCAATCCGTGCAACTTTGTCTGGGATGGGGTTGCAGATGCTGATTATGGTAACGGAACGATTCTTATTCTGACATTCGAGGTACCCGATGCTGCAGCGGGTGGAACGGTTTATTCGATTCGGGCGTCTTATACGCCAGACAACATGATAAATGCGGATCTGGAGCCGATGGACCTGGAGGTCGAAAACGGTTCCGTAACCGTAACCAATCTCATTGGGGATGTAGATGATAATGGCGTTGTTGATGTCGCCGATGTAATTACGTTGAGACGTTATCTTGCGGGCGGTTACGGTGTTGAAATTGACGAAGAAGCGGCCGATATGAATGACGACGGAGTCATTACGATTGCAGATGTCGTGCTGTTGCGTAGGTTTTTAGTCGAATAAATAGGTTTGCAAGAGGAAGGGGTGTAGTTCCTTTTTGCACCCTGAAAATAAAAAGGCGATACACTGGTGAAGGCGGACATATAAACAGCATTTGTGCCCGCCTTCTTTTTTATCGTCTTCGTTTATCGTTTTCGAATCATAAACACTTATTTCAGTTTGTTTGTTTCATATGTTACTATATTACCGATTTTTACCGTCATAGCAGTCGGCCGGTACATGGTCGACATTGTTTTCGTTGCAGGAGAAAATTACAATACCGCTACTTTGGTGATATAAGATTCATAAGGCGCGCTTTGTCAAGACATGTGCGGCGATGTGTTGACATTTAACATTCTTTCCTGTATAATGGAAAAACGGAGGTGCGGCCATGGAAATTTACGATTTGCGCTGCGACAAACCGCCGCGTGAGCGGACCGTGGCGGCTCTGGGCTTTTTCGACGGGGTCCATCTGGGACACCGTCTGCTTTTGTCCTATACGGCAACTTCGGCGGCACGGCTGGGGTTTGTGCCGGCTGTTTATACTTTTTCGGATGACATCGCGACATTCAAGAAGACCGCGGTGCGCCTGTCCGAGCCGCATGTGAAGATGCGGCTGTTCGGCGAGGCGGGAATCGAGCGGGTGTATATTGCGGATTTTTCCTCGGTGGCGGGTCTTGCGCCCGAGGCGTTTGTCCGCCGGGAACTGATGGAGCGGTGCGGCTGTATGCTGGCGGTGTGCGGGTATAACTTCCGCTTCGGTGCGGGTGCGGTAGGCACTCCCGCGATGCTTCAGGCCCTGATGGCGGAAGGCGGGGGAGATGCCGCGGTGGTGGCTCCTTACCTGTTCCGCGGGGAAGCGGTCAGTTCGACCCGCATCCGCCGTGCGATTGAGCGGGGCGACATGGAGACTGCCAGTGCAATGCTGGGGTATGATTTTTTCATCGAATTTCCGGTGCTGGAAGGGAAGAAACTGGGCAGGACCATCGGTATTCCCACCATCAACCAGAGTTTTACCGCCGGATTTGTGGTGCCGCGTCACGGCGTATACGACTGCGACTGCGTGGTGGACGGCGTGCGCTATCCCGGTGTGGCCAATGTGGGCGTGCGGCCTACGGTGGAGGACACCAACCGGGTCAACTGTGAGACCCATATCATCGGCTACAGCGGTTGGCTTTACGGAAGGCGGATCCGGGTGAGTTTCCGGCATTTTATGAGGCCGGAGATCAGATTTTCCGATCTGAATGCCCTGAAAGCGCAGATCGAATCGGATATCAGGGAGGTTGTACGCGAACATGAAAAACAATGAATGGATCAAACTGACGGTGCGTACCACGCACCGGTACCTGGATACGGTGTGCGCGGTGATGAGCATGCTGGACAACGGTCTTCAGATCGAGGATTACAGCGATATCAGTCTTTCCGGAGTGTACGGCGATCTGATTGACGAGTCTATTCTGAATGCCGATCCCGACCGGGTGTCGGTGTCGCTGTTTGTTCCTGCTGAAAAGAACATATCGGAATACACCGCATTCCTGCGGGAGCGGTTCGGAACGCTGCAGATCCCGGTCACGGTGGAGACCGAGGGGATCCGTGAAGAGGACTGGGCCGAGAACTGGAAACAGTATTATAAACCGATTCCCCTGGGGAAAATCACGGTTGTACCCGCCTGGGAGCAGTATACCCCTGCCCCTGGCGAAAAAATCATCCGCATGGACCCCGGCATGGCGTTCGGAACCGGAACCCATGAGACCACCCGCCTGGTGATGGAACTGCTGCAGGACGAGATTCACGGCGGCGAGCGGGTGCTGGACCTGGGGTGCGGCAGCGGCATTCTGTCGCTGTGCGCCTCGAAGCTGGGGGCCTCCTTCTGCGCCGCATACGATATTGATCCTGCGGCGGTGCAGGTGGCGCGGGAGAATATTGCTGCCGACGGCGCGGACAACATTGTCTGCGGGGTGTCCGATCTTTTGCGGTCGGTGGACCTGTCAGGTGGTGCCTATGATGTGGTGGTTGCCAACATTGTCGCGGATGTGATCGTACGCCTGCTGCCCGATGTGGGGCGGTATATGACCCCGGGAGGCCGCATGATTGCTTCCGGCATTATCGGCTGCCGGGCACAGCAGGTGCGCGACGCAGCCCGTCAGGCGGGCATGCGCATTGTGTGCGAGCGGGAAGAAAACGACTGGCTCGCCATTGTAATGCAGAGGTGACGGCATGCCGGGCTTCTTTGTTCAGCCGCAGGATATCGCGCAGGGTGAGGTGACGCTGCGCGGACAGGACGCCTACCATATTGCACGCTCTTTACGCATGGCGGTGGGAGATACGGTTACGGTGTCCGACGGGGCGGGGCGCCGACTTCTGTGCCGCCTGACGGTGATCCGGGACGACCGGGTCACGGCGGACATTGTGGACACGCTGGCGGGGAGCGGCGAGCTGCCGGGGGACATTCTGCTGTGTCAGGCGCTTCCCAAGCGGGACAAGCTCGAGCTGATCGTTCAGAAGGCGACCGAGCTGGGAGCTGCGGGTATTCTGCCCTTCGTCTCTTCCCGGTGTATCCGTCAGGTGCGGGAAGGACGGACCGACCGGCAGACCGAGCGGCTGTGCCGCATTGCGCGCGAGGCCGCCATGCAGTGCGGTCGGGGCAGAATCCCACAGGTGGGAGAGCCGGTGACATTTGACGCGCTCGCGGGACTTCTGGGCGACCGTGATGCGGTTTATTTCTGTTATGAAGGGGCGGGCACGCAGCATCTGCGCGACTGGCTGGCCCAGGGGTGCCCGGAGCGCATTGCGGTGATTGTCGGGGCTGAGGGCGGATTCTCACCTGAGGAAGCGGATGCCGCCCGCCGCGCCGGCTGGCACATGACCGGACTTGGCGGCCGGATCCTGCGGTGTGAGACGGCAGGGCCGTTTGTACTGTCCTGTTTTGGTTATTTTTACGGGTGCTGAACCGGGATATACAAACAGTTTGCCCAATAAACAAATGTGAATTTTTTGTTTTTCTGTAGTTTTTTTAAAATCCCTATTGAAAAACCACAAAAAATGATGTAAAATATAGTACAGTATAAACAAAGTATCTTTTGGTGATTTTGAAAGGGGTTATGCCATGTCCAACCGGTTGTTTCAGAATGTCATTCATCAGATGAAGGATGTGGTCGGCCGCGTCATCGGGGTGATCGATGAGAGCGGCGTGGTGATCGCGTGCAGTGAACCGAACCGGATCGGAGAGACGCGGCAGAATATCCGGGAAGAGTTGAATTATTCTTCCGACGCAGTGGCGCACGACGGGTATACTTACCGGTTTGTCAACGCGGGCATCAAGACAGACCATGTTGTCTTTGTCGAAGGGGTGGATCAGGAGGCAGAGCGGCTGACCGCGCTGTTGTCGATCGCTCTTGGAAACATCAAGAATCTGTATGATGAAAAATATGACAAAGGCTCGTTCATCAAGAACATCATGCTTGACAATATCCTGCCCAGCGACATTTATGTCAAGAGCAAGGAGCTGCATTTCACAAGCGAGGAGCAGCGGGTGGTGCTGATCATCAAGTTCGGCAGTCCCGCCGATCTGCTTCCGTACGAGCTGATCCAGAATATGTTCCCCGATCATGTGCACGACTATGTGCTGAATGTGGGCGAACAGGACATTGTGGTGGTCAAGGAGGTTTCGCTTGACACCGATAAGGACGAGATTGAGATGCTGGCCCGCTCGATTCTCGAGGGACTGCGCGGAGAGGCGACCACGGCCGATCTGAAGGTGAGCATCGGGATCAGTACCGTAGTGGATACGCTGAAGGATCTGGCGCGCGCGTACAAGGAAGCGCGCATTGCGCTGGAAGTGGGGAAGGTGTTTGACACCGAAACCAATATCATCAGTTATGAAAATCTGGGTATCGGCAGACTGGTTTATCAGTTGCCCACCACGCTGTGCGAGATTTTCCTGCAGGAAGTGTTCAAGAAAGGGTCTCTTGACTCGCTGGACCGCGAGACCCTGCAGACCGTGCAGAGCTTCTTTGAGAACAATCTCAATGTGTCCGAAACCTCGCGGAAACTGTTTGTCCACCGGAACACACTGGTGTACCGGCTGGAGAAGATCCGCAAGCTGACCGGACTGGATCTGCGTGAATTTGACCATGCGGTGACCTTCAAGGTCGCCCTGATGGTGAAAAAATATCTGACCAACAAGCCGACAAAATTCTGATTCTGACAGAATGCGCGCGCCGGATATGATATGATGGCGTCCGGATGCCCCGATCGGGGCATCCGGACACTGCAGAGGCGTGCCGATACGGACACCCGGGACCGCCTGTTTGACACGGCGGTTCCGGGGTGTTATCATTCCGGAAGGAGGAAAAAGCGGTGAAGAAGAAAAACAGATGCTTTCGCTTGATGTGCTGGTGCCTGGTGCTTCTTGTGGTGACCGGGATTTTTTCCGGATGCAATTTCAAGGCGCCGGATACCGGGACCGTGGGTACGACAACCACCGCAGGGCAGACGGATGAGGACATCCCGATGGAGGGGGTGTATGCGCAGCTATTGCAGGCGCTGGCTCCGTACGGGGTCACCGATTTCACCCAGGTCTCCCTGCAGTATGCCCTGATATATTATCAGCAGTACTTTGTGGGAGAAATGCCTGCGGATGACGCCTTTGTAGAGGCGATGGCGGAATGCTACGGCACCTATTTTGCCGATACGGTGGACCCGGCGGACCCCGGGGCGGTGGAGCAGGCGCTGTGCGCCTGCGTGCCCTATGCGGCGCAGGACCGGTACGGCACTTACCTCAGCACAGAGGATATGGCAGCCTTCGAGGAAGAGACCTCCGGGACCTATGTGGGGATCGGAGTCAGCGTGCTGTATTATCAGCTGACAGAGGTGGCGGAGATCACCTCGGTTTTCCCCGATTCGCCTGCGGCCGAGGCCGGGATACGGCCCGGCGACCGCATTCTGGCGGTGGACGGGGTGTCGATCGATCTGGCGGGTTATTATACGGTTGTGGATATGGTCAAGGGCGAAGCGGGCAGCAGCGTGACGGTTACCGTGCTGCGCGACGGACAGACGCTTGATTTTACCATGGTGCGCCGGGCGGTGACCCGGCAGACCGTGACCGGGAAACTGCTCGATGAAGCGCCCGATGTCGGGTATGTGCGCATTGTGGAGTTTGACGGAGTGACTGCTGCGCAGTTCCGTACGACTGTGGAGGAACTGACAGCGCAGGGCGCACGGTCGTTTGTATTTGATGTAAGAAACAATCCCGGCGGGCTGCTCAATCAGATCCTGGCAGTTCTGGATTATCTGCTGCCCGACGGAGAAACGCTGGCAAGTTATCTGTATTATGACGGCAGCATGGAAGAGAGTGTGGGCAATGACGGTCACAGCCTGCAGATGCCCATCGCCGTGCTGTGCGACCGCTATACAGCCAGCGCAGGAGAACTGTTCTGCGCCGCGCTGCGCGATTACGCCGCGCAGGGGCTGGCAGAGGTCACCCTGATCGGACAGCCCACATACGGCAAGGGGACCATGCAGACAGTGCTGCCCATGCCGGGGGATGCGGGCATGTCGGTATCCATTGCGTATTACAACCCACCCTCTGGTGTCAATTACGAGGGCGTCGGGGTGACCCCCGACCGGGTGGTCGCACTGCCGGAGGAAGCGCAGCAGACCGCGGTCGAGAACCTGACCTATGAACAGGACACCCAGCTGCAGGCGGCTGTGGCGGCACTCACCGGAGCCGGGGAGGCAGGCGTATGAAAAAGCGGATTCCGGCTTATACTCTTCTGATCGGCGTGGTACTTGCCCTCGCGCTGGGCGTGGGTGGCACGCTGGGCGTGATTACCCTGGCACAGCAGGGCAGCGGTAACCGCCGGCAGCTGGCGGTGCTGGAGCGCGTGCTGTCGGTATTTGACTCTTATTCGGTGCTGGATGCTCCCTCCGATACCGAGCTGACCGGGGCACTCGCCCAGGCGGTGATTGAAGCGTACGGCGACCGGTATGCGGCGTATTTCCCGCCGGATGAATATGAGGAATACAGCGATTCCCTGGCAGGCAACTATGTAGGGATCGGAATCACAGCGCGCAGTAGCGGTGACGGCGGCATTCAGGTGCTTCTGGTTCATGAGGGCAGTTCCGCCGATGAGGCGGGTCTGCTTGCCGGTGATATCATCGTGGCGGTGGACGGTGTGCCGGTGGCCGAAATGGGATATGATGAGGCGATGAACCGGGTCGTCGGGGAAGCCGGCACTTTCGTCAGCCTGACCTGGGAACGCGACGGCCGGCAGATGGACGGCAGAGTGGAGCGCCGTCAGATGACCAAGCAGACGGTGGTGTACCGGATGTGTGAGACTGACCGTGCGGTGGGGTATGTGCGCATTCTCAGTTTTGACGGGGGCACATACGAACAGTTTACCCGGGCGATCGAGACGCTGGAGGCGGCCGGGGCGCAGGCGTTTGTATTTGATGTACGGGACAATGGCGGCGGCACGTTGCTTTCGGTTTCTCAGATGCTGGCGTATCTTCTGCCTGACGGCGACCTGGTCTATGTGGAAGGGGTCGGCGCGGGTCAGAGTTACACCATCAGCGCGCGGGACGGCACGGTTCACTATAACCGGAGCGATTATCCCTACTATGAGGGCGGGCATGTGCTGGACGCCCCTATGGCTGTACTTGTAAACGGAAACACCGCCAGCGCGGCGGAACTGTTCTGCTCCGCACTGCGCGACTATGCGGCGCAGGGGCTGTGCGATGCCGTGGTGGTGGGAGAAAACACCTACGGCAAAGGAACGGCCCAGACCACCTTCCCGGTGACCGGCGGAGGATACCTGAAGCTGACGGTCGCCTACTACAACCCGCCGTGCAATATCAATTATGACGGCGTGGGAATTGCACCCGAAATTGAGGCGTCGCTGAGCGATGAGGCGCTGCAGATCGGGCTGTATCTGCTGCCGGAGCAGCAGGACCAGGTGCTATGTGCGGCGATTGCCGCTCTGCAATCATAAAAGGGAATTCAGGAGATCCGGAAAATGAAAACCGGCTCCCCGGCGCCCGGGCGCGCATTCCCGCAAAATCCAATTTCAGAAACGGAGTCAGAACCATGGAAGAAAAACAGCAGAATTATACGCAGCAGGGCTTTGAAGCACTGAAGAATCGTCTGGAAGCCCTGAAGGTGCGGCGTGAAGAGAACAAGAAAGATATTTCCACCGCAAGAAGTTTCGGTGACCTTTCGGAAAACAGTGAATACGATGAAGCAAAAACCGAACAGGCAAAAATCGCCCAGGAGATCCTGGAGGTTGAGGAACTGATCAAAAATGCGCATGTGATCGATGAGAGCGAAATTGACCATACGGTGGTCAATATCGGCTCAACCGTCACCGTACTCAACCGCGAACGGGGACGGGAAGTGACCTATCATATCGTGGGGTCCTTTGAAACCGATCCCTTTGCCGGCAAGATCTCAGATGTGTCCCCCATCGGACGCGCCCTGTTAGGTGCCCGCGTGGGGGCAGTAGTGGAGGCGGAAACACCGGCAGGACTTGTGCATCTGCAGATCATGCAGGTCAGCCGTACCTGAGGCCGGAGGGGAAATGATGCCGCAGGACAAGTACCAAGCCCGTGAGGTCAGGATCGACAACCGGTTTTCCCGCTGGTTTGACAACTTCTGGTATCATTATAAGTGGGTGACACTGTTTGTTCTGTTGGCGGTAGTGGTGCTGGTGATCGGCGTGTGGCAGATTGCTACGCGCGAGGACCCCGAGTATGTACTGATGTACGCCGGCCCGGGTGCATATTCCGAACTGAAAATCTCTTCGATGGAGCAGGGGATTGCCTCTCTGACGGGGGATGAGGAGACCGATGTCCATATCTATAACTATTATATCCTGTCGTCAAAGCAGATCGAGGAAGTCAACGCCCAGGGACAGGCGGACGGGACCGGCGTGACTGCCAATACCACCCTGATCGCCATGAATCGGGAAAGTTTTCACAATACGGTTCTTGCCGGGAATGCGGTGATCATGCTGCTGGACCCGCACCTGTACGCCGAACTGCGCGATCAGGGGCTGAAATCCATCGCGGACTATGTGCCCGCAGGCACGGAAGCGCCCTTTACCTATGTGGATGAGACCTGTATGGGTGTCTATCTTTCGCAGACCGCCCTGGCGGATCTGCCCGCCTTTTCCGATCTGCCGGAGGACACCATTGTGTGCATCCGGTCCGAGGTGACGGTGAGCGGAATGTTCAATACCGATAAAGCACGCGAAGAACACGCCCGCTATACCCCTCTGATTCTGAAAGTCCTCGGCCTTGCATGACACATGAAAACACGGGCCGTCAGACCCTGTGACGCCTTGTGAATGCAAATCCCGCCAGGAATTGAAACCGGCAGTGCGTGCCACCCTATTGCGGTGGCACGCACTGCCGGTTCTTTCGTGCAGGTGAAAACCTTTTCCGGAAAGGTTCTTTGACCGCTTTCTTCCTCAAAGAAAGCGGGAACCCCCCGTTTCCCCGCCAGACCGCACTACCACCCCTTACCGATCAGCAGCAGAGGCACCGTGCCGGCACACCGCCTTAATCCTTTTTCCGAAAAGGTTCTTTGCCCCGCTTTCTTCCTTAAAGAAAGCGGGAATCCCTCGTTCTCAGTTCTCTTTCAGGTCAGCGGGAGATTGCGGGTGCGGTGGAGAACCAGGGCAGCCAGGATTCCGACGACAGCGCCGGCGGCGATGCCGCTGATCCAGAGGACGGGCAGATAGGAAGCGATGGCGGGCGTATTGGTCACCAGGATGGCGACCAGGATCTGGCCGCAGTTATGAAGCACGCCGCCGCAGATGCTGACTGCCATCACGCCGAACCGGTGGGTACGGCGCAGCAGAGCCATCACGGTCAGGCTGAGCGCGCCTCCCGCGAGCCCGTAGGCGAAGGCGGTAATTCCGCCGAACAGAACCGACGAGAGCAGAACGCGGATCAGCGAGACGGCCGCGGCGTATCGCGCCCCCAGCCGGTACAGCACGAACAGGATCACGATATTGGCCAGTCCGATCCGTATACCCGGTACGGTGGCGGACAGCGGAATCAGATGGTCCACATAAGAGAGCACCAGTGCCAGGGAGACGGCAAGTGCCGGTACGGTAAGAGTTCTTGTTTTCACTTCCATCTCCTGCTTTCTCATGTAATCAGTCGGGGGAACAGAAAATATAAACACACCTGCGGTCAGGGTGCCAGATCGACATCGCCCTCCCGGCCGCCGATCACCTCTGCAACGGTGCGGTTCGGCAGGCAGACGATGGTTTCTCCGGTATGGCGGATCCAGCCCTGCTGCTCGACACAGAGAAGGTCAGGACAGGTAGCGCTCTCCATATGTGCAGCGCCGTCACGGATCACCAGCAGGTTATATCCGCCGTCGGGGTGTTCGATGCGGATATCGGCGTCCGTGTCAAGCGGATATGTTCCGTACAGTTCACCGTCCACGGTGATGCGCACAAAACCCCCCTCTTTTTTCGTCAGGGTAAAGATGGTGATGGCGATCACACCGGTGAGCAGCAGGACCAGGATCAGCAACAGATCGTTGCGTAGTTTTCGCTTTGCTTCAGGTGATTTCATGGGGGCTCCTTTGGGTACGCAGATTCCGTGCGGATCAGCTTTACTTCTTTATAGTATACCACATTTTCACCGTTTCAGCAAGAGAAAAGAGAACCGGGCGTCCATGACGCCCGGTGCGTTCGGGTTGTTGTGCGGTCAGTCGATACCCAATACAGCTTTGAGATCGGCGGCCAACTGTTCGGTACGCAGGTCTGCTCCGCGCTGATTGGGGTGATAATTGGAGTTGTACATCAGATCGTACGGCAGCAGATAGTCGCGCGGATCGGAGATCAGGAGTACGCCCGTCTTC
>CASFDI010000023.1 GCA_949293405.1 uncultured bacterium
AAATCGAAGAAGTGCAACCTTATCAAATTTTTCGTGTACCCCCGGTAAAGGCAATGCGCCCGGTTCACTGTGAAAGCATGTTCTTCCCCCGCAGAGTGACTGCAGCGGCTCGCCGCAGGACATATCCGTTCCCTATACAGGGCCCCTTCCCGAAAAGGTTCTTTGCTTCTTTCTTCCTCAAAGAAAGAAGACGCCTCTCCTTTCATAAACAACCCCCGCACACATTTCTGTGTGCGGGGGGGCTTCAGAAGCTGTCTCCGTAGCTGTCGTCGAAGACATCCTTCTGCGTGAAGTCGTTGCCCGACTGATCCAGAAAGTCTGCCGCTTCGTACAGCAGCACTTCCATCACCGGAGTTTCATAGATTCTCTTCATATCCGTGCCTCTCTTTCCTGTTTTTCATGCTTTTATGCGCCCGTATCATCCGATCCGTCAGGGATCGGAATGCTGTAACCTGAGGTTGTCGCGGTCCAGCCCGAGGTATAAACCTTTCCGTTAAGAATGACGGCACACAGCTTTTCAGCAGAGCCGGAGATCTGCATGGCGCCGTTCATGATATACACCACATCGTTATAAGGGGAGGTATAATTCTTCACCGTGACAAAGGTGGCGCCGAACATGGAGGAAGGGTCAGTCAGACTGATCTGCACTACCGCGTCCAGATATCCGGTCACCACAGCCCTCTGCTGTTCGGTCATGACCGCCAGCTCCCCGGCGGAGGCTACCGCGCGCGCCACTTCGTACACGGAACGCGCATTGTTTACTTCGGCATATGCGGTTGTGAAGGTATGGCTTTCTCCCTCCCTGGTTGCGGTCAGGTAGGAGATCGCTCCGAACGCGCGCGCATAGTTCTGATCCAGAAGTTCGACCAGGGATGTATAATAGGTATAATACCCTGTTTCCGCGTCCAGTGTCAGTCGTCCGACATCGGTAAAGGTGCTGAACACCGCATTTTCGGGCAGGGTGCCGGCATATTGATCAGCCGGGAAAACATAAGTGCCGAATGTCACGGTGTAACCGGCATCAATCAGGGTCCGGTACACCGTACTGTCAAGACCGCTCTCAAAACGCAGTCCTGCCGGTGCATTCGTACGGATGGAGGCGCCCTCTTTCAGCATGACATCCACCCTGCGGAACCGGGCGTCATCGGTCAGCGCAACCGTTCCGGACACCAGTTTTCCGTCCTTGTCAATCCACAGGCCGTCCGGCAGGGTGATTTCGGTCCCCGTACTCCAGCCGAATCCTTCCGATCCGCTGTAAACAAACGGAACCTTTTTCATCATTACACCGGTGGGGCTGACATAGGAGAAGTATGTTCCGTCAGCACACGCAAACCGATGAATGCGCAGCTGTCCGTAGTAATTCTCGGTAAAATACAGCCGCAGGCTGTTGAAATCCGCCGCCGCAGTACCGTTTTCATAGGAAAACCCGTCCAGATACTGATTGCCGTCCAGATACGCGTCCAGCGTACCGTCGGTCAGGTTGATGACCATGGTGATCAGCACCGCGTCCCCGTCCAGAACACAGAGCTCCTCGCCGCATACGGTCACCCTTCCGGTCCCGTTCTCAACATTCAGGACGGTTGTGTCGCCGCCCCGGGTCTGCAGGGACATGCCCACCACCGGCTGACCGGGGACTGCACTCAGGGCAATCTCAATGGTGAGGATCCCGCTTTCCGATACACTGAGGCCGGTGGCGGACATCTGACCGTCGGTCATGCCCTCCACCTTTTCCTTGCTGATCAGAATCAATCCGTCCTGCGTCGTGAAATGAATGCCGCATTTTCCTCCCTTTCCGCTGGTATTCTCTTCATCAAGCCACTGCGGAAAAGGTCTCTGCTGCGTCATATCCGCTTCAAACCCCTTCATCCATCTGGCATAAAAGACCAGGTCTGAAGTGATTCCCTCAGGATCGCTGTAGGTGCCGTTGTACACCTCTCCTTCACAGGCGGCATCGGTACACCAGCCCAGAAAGCGCCTGTTGGAGAGATCTGCCACATCGGGCAGCGTAACCTGGGTATCGCCCGGGCGGGCCGTCACATCGTAACCCGAAGCCGGGAGCGCGCCGTAGCCGTTAAGCTTGTATTCCACACTCACACCGGGGATCAGGTTGCCCTCCCGATCGGTCCATTTTGCATAATAATCCACTTCCCCGCGGGTCTGCGCTCCGATCACGGTCACGGCTTCCCCCTCAAAGCCGGCATTGTCATACCATCCGGCGAAGAGTGCACCGTCCGCCCGGCTTACATCCATCGGCAGGCGGGTCTCCCGGTCATACTGATACAGGCCGGAGAATGTACCGCTGAGTGCTCCTCCGTTCAGATGCAGGTTGCACACATTGCCGTACTGCGTAAAAAGCCCGGTGCAGGAAAATACATTGTCCACCAGCATGCCGGGATTCTTCCCGGAGGCAGGCGAGGACATCCAGGTGTTCAGCGTAAAGGCATAGGCGTTCTTCATCGCGCTCCAGGTATCAAACGAGCGGTCCGCCGTGTATGCTCTGGTTCCCTGCGCATCCAGTTGCCAGGTCTGAACCGGCACGCCTTCGATATATCCGGTCACGGTTGCGTACCGCTGATCCACTCCGAAATCCACCGACACCCCTACCGTCAGGAACACCTCTTCCTGCAGGTAGATCCCCGTGCCCGTACTGAACACGATCTCCCCCGCCGAAGAAAGCGAAAACAGGACATACTCGGAGCGGCTGGCATTGCCGTCATCCGCCACTCCGTGCGTGCGGGCGCGGAACTGATAGGCCGGGACCGAGTCGAAGGAGGCATCCTTTTTCAGGTCCATCGAATAGGAAAACTGCGTGTAGTCGCTTGTTTTCCAGTTATCGTGTGCGGTGGGTGCCAGGGGAGGATCCTGCGTTCCCTGCGTAAATTTCAGATACTTGTTGCCCGGGTCTGCAGGATCGGACACAATTTCATAATTGACACCGTTTTTACTGTAACTTCCGGTTTTACTGTCATAGGCGATGGTCAGCCCCTGCCCGGATGTGAGACCGTTCCCCGCAACAAGATCGTCAAAGTCCACCAGAACTTCATTCTCAACTACCGGGTCCCCGGCAGCTGCCATCACCGGAAGGCCGGTGATCACAGCTGCCAGAACCAGTACCATACAGAGCCGCTTTGCGGCAGTTTTCAGTAATTGCATTTTTATTTTCTGAATACGCATTACGATTGCGGGATGGGAATACGCACGCATGCGGGGTCGGAAGTATCCCAGCCGGCTGTGTAAACATCACCGTTGAGGATCACGGAGCACAGCTTCTCAGCCGAACCGTAAAGGAGCAGTTGTCCGTCCATGACATACACATACTCGTACGGAGAAGTGTAGTGATCGGGCGTAATAATCTCAGCCCCCTTCAGATCTGTGGGATCGGTCAGTTTGATTTCCACGACTGCATTGAGATACCCGTTCACTGCGGCCTGCTGTTCCTCCGTCATATCAGCCAGCTCGCCCGCGGCAGCAACCGAGCACGCCACCTGATAGACCGAGCGCGCATGGACCGCCTGGTCATATTCGGTGACGAAGCGGATGGTCTGGCCGTCAAGGGTGGCCTTCAGGTACGAGACCGCACCGAACGCGCGCGCATAGTTCTGATCCAGAATGTCAATCAGAGAGGTATAATAGGTGTAGTACCCGGTCTCTTCATTCAGCGTCAGGGAGGATACATCTGTGAAGACGCTGAACACCGCCCCCTCCGGAATACCGTCGGCATACTGATCTGCAGGGAAAATATAGGTTCCGAATTCCACCGTGTAGCCCGCCTTGATCAGCGCATCGTATACCGCGGAATCGAGCGCACTTTCAAAGCGCAGCCCGGACGGCGCTTTTGTACGGACGGAAGCTCCTTCTTTCAGCAGCACATCCACCAGGCGGAAGGTGTCATTGCCGGTCAGTCTGACATCGCCGGAAACAACCGCGCCCGCAGCATCGATCCAGGTGCCTTCCGGCAGAGTATAATCCGCTTCTTCAACCCAGACCACCTGATTGCCCTGGCTGTCCGTCAGGGTCACCTGATTGATCGAATCCCCGGTAGGCGTGGTGTAGGTCAGATATTCTCCGTTTGCACATGCAAACTGATGAATGCGCAGCTGGCCGACATTCCCGGACGAGAAATACAGACGCAGACTGTTGAAGTTCGACACGGTCGTGCTGTTCTTATAGGCATATCCGTCCAGATACTGCACGCCGTCCAGATATGCATCCATGGTGCCGGTGGTGAAGTTGATCACCAGGGTGATCAGTGTTTCTTGTTCATCCAGCACGCCGACTTCCATTCCGCCCACCGTCAGCTTTCCGGTGCCGTTCTCAACATTGAGAATGGTGGTGTCTCCGCCGCGTGTATGCAGCGCCATACCTACCACCGGCTGTCCGGGTACTGCACTGAGCGAAATTTCCACTGTTAAAATCCCCTCTGCCGTAACGCTCAGACCGGTCGCGGAAATCTGCCCGTCGGTCATGCCTTCCACTTTTTCCTTGTTGATCAGGATATACCCGTCCTGTGTGGTGAAGTGAATACCCACCTTGGCGTCACCGCCCACGGGATTATCTTCATCGAGCCACTGCGGGAAGGGGACTTTCTGACTCATATCCGCTTCCATGCCGATGATCCATTTTGCATAGAAGGTGATGCCGGCAAAAATACCGTCCGGCGCTTCGTATGTACCGTTGTAAACCGTGCCTTCGCATGCGGCGTCGGTGCACCATCCCAGGAAACGGCGGTTGGTGGTGTCGGCCACAGCGGGCAGAGTGACCGAGGTTGTCCCCGCGTCTACCGAAACATCATAACCGGATGAGGGCAGCGTACCTGTCCCGTTCAGATCATACTGCATCAGGTGTCCTTCGATCAGATTTCCTTCCTCATCCACCCATTTTGCGTAGAAATCCAGCTCTCCGCTTGCATCGGAGGGAATGGCGGTCACAGCCTCGCCGTCAAATTCAGGATTGTCGTACCAACCGGCGAAAGTGGCCTTGTCGGAACGGGTTGCCTGTGCAGGCAGGGCGGTGATTTTTCCGTACTGATACAGCCCGGTGAAAGACCCGGTCAGAGCACCGCCGTTGAGGTGCAGGTTGGCATAGTTGCCGTACTGTGTAAACACTCCGGTGTAAGAACGGACATTGTCCAACAGCATACCGGGATTCTTTCCCGCACCGGGGCTCGGGATCCAGGTGTTCAGCGTGAAGGTGTCCGCCGTCTTCATGGCGGTCCAGTCCTTCAGTGCGCTGTTTGCCTTGTATGCGCCCGTGCCCTGTGCGTCAATCTTCCAGGTCTGGACCGGCACGCCTTCAATATATCCCGTTACAGTCGCATACTGCTGATTTACTCCGAAATCAACCGATACCCCTACCGTAATAAACACTTCTTCCTGCAGGAAGATGCCGGTCGATGTCTGGAAGACCACCTCTCCCTTATCGGACAGAGAAAACAGGACATATTCCGAACGGTTGCCCGTGTTGTCGCCCGCTACCCCTTTTGTCCGCAGGCGGAACTGATAGGCCGGTACCGAATCAAACGAAGCGTCCTTCTTCAGATCCATTGAATAGGAATACGAGGTGGCGGACAGAGACTTGAAGTTGACATATGCGTTGGGCGTAATGCACGGATCCGCCGAGCCCTGTGTAAACTTCAGATACTTGTTTTCTGAGACCTGGGGGTCCGCGGTCACTTCATATTTGACCCCTGCCTTGCTGGTGTCCATGTCAATACCCTTGCCTGTCTCCAGGGCGCCTGTCGGTAAACCGTCGAAATCCACCAGTACCCCGCCCGCAAGTGCGGAATCCTCCGCACCGGCAAACACAAGCACGCCGGTGACTACGGTCGCCAGAGTCAGCACCAAACACAAAAGTTTGGTCGCTTTTTTCATGTTTCTGCAGTCCTTTTTGTATTTTGCTTTCGATAAACCGAACTCCGCCGCGCGGAGGGGAAAAACAAATCAGGGACGGGGGTGGCCACTTATCTTCACACGATGTGTTATAAAAGTCGCCGACCGCACAATCCGGGAAAACATGTGACGCATTCGTCAGGCATACATCCGGAAAAATGCCGGACGATATCTTGTCGGTTTTGTAAGAATCTGCCGGAACGCCCGGAACAGGATCGCAGACAGAAACCCCTTCCCCGCGTTGACCGG
>CASFDI010000024.1 GCA_949293405.1 uncultured bacterium
TCAAAATGGATTACGGTGTTTATGTGGAAGAGGAACTGTATAACCGTACCCGCATTCTGTTTGAACTGGATACATTCTGGGCATATAATGCGGGGCTCGATCCGGTGGATCTGATGGAACGGATGAAAGACCGCCTGATCTTCGTTCATCTCAAGGACGGCATCCGCGAAGCAGACGGGAAACCCGCTGTGGGAAAATCGGTCGGAGAGGGGCAGGCTCCCGTTCTGGCCGTGCGGGACAAAGCGCTTCAGATGGACATCCCGATGGTCATCGAAAGCGAAGGGTTGGATCCCACAGGGATGGAAGAAGTGGGCCGTTGCATCCGCTATCTGCGTACTCTGGACTGCTGAGAGGTCCCCGTTTTTCTGAAAAAGCACCGCTCTGACGGTGCTTTTTCCCATCTTTGCACGCTGTTGCACGCCGGATGTAAGTTTATACTATATCTGCACATCAGAAACAGCAGGGGTATTTTGCCGGAATTGTCCTATTGGGCGCCATGCCGCATGCGTATCGGGATAGTCCGGCCCTCTTGCGAAAAAAACCGCACAAAATACCGTCCTCTCTTTACAAAACCGGCTTTTTATGGTATAATATAATATATATGGCTATTTTAAGGTACGGTATTTGAAGGGTAGGAAGAACATGAAGTGTCCTGTATGCGGAGCACCAGACAGCAGAGTGCTCGACAGCCGCCCCGTGGAAGAGGGAAGCAGCATCAAGCGCCGTCGCGAATGCGTGCAGTGCGGCAAGCGCTTCACTACTTACGAAGTTGTGGAAACCGCACCGCTGACCGTGTTGAAAAAGGACGGCAGCCGCGAATTTTTCGACCGGGTCAAGTTGCAGAACGGTATCCTGCGTGCCTGCCAGAAACGACCGGTGGATGTGGAGGCGCTGGTGCGGGATATCGAAAACCAACTGGTCAACTCGCTTGTCAGCGAGATTTCATCCAGGGAGATCGGCGAGATGGTCATGGATCGCCTGCGGCGGCTGGATGCAGTGTCTTATGTGCGGTTTGCATCGGTATACCGTGAGTTCAAGGATGTGGACACCTTCCTTGACGAATTGCATAAAATTCAGACCGACCGGAAGGAACAGTGAGATGATCAGGAGCATGACTGCTTACGGAAGGGCATCGGTAAGCGGGGAAGACAAGGATATCACGGTGGAGTTGCGCAGTGTCAACAGCCGTTACTTTGACTGTACGGTCAAGATCCCGCGCATGTACGCCTTTCTGGAAGACCGGATCCGGTCCTATCTGCAACAGCACGCCACCACGCGCGGTAAGGTGGAGGTGACGGTCACCTATACCCGCCACACAGCGGGGGTGCGTGGAGTTTCTGCCGATATCGGGTATGCACGGGCCTATGTCGAGACGCTGCGCCGGGTGCAGACCGAACTGGGCCTGCCAGATGAGCCCACTCTGGCTCAGCTGGTCGTGTTGCCCGATCTGTTCACGGTCGAGCGCGAGGAAGAGGATCCCGCGGGCGAATGGGAGCGGTTGTATGTCCCGCTTTCTGAGGCGGCCGCACAATTTCTTGCCATGCGCGAGCGGGAAGGGGCGCGTACCCTTGCGGATATTACCGGTATTCTCGGTCAGGTCCGGGACGCGGCAAAACAGGTGGAACAATTGGCTCTGGCACACAAGGATGCATACCGGGAACGGCTGGAAGCGCGCCTGCGCGCCGTCCTGGCGGAGCATCAGCTGCATCCTGATGAAGGCAGGGTGTTGACCGAGTGCGCCGTATTTGCGGACCGGATTGCGGTGGATGAGGAACTGGCACGGCTGGAAAGTCATTTTGCGGCTTTTGATGAGATCGCGGGACAGCCTGATCCGTCCGGAAAAAAACTGGATTTCCTGCTTCAGGAGATGAACAGGGAAACCAACACCGTCGGCAGCAAATGTGCGCACGCCGGTATCGCGCGTCTGGTGGTGGAGATGAAGAACGGGCTCGAGAAGGTCCGCGAGCAGGTCCAGAACATCGAGTGAAAATACCGGAGGACGGAAAGATGGTGCTGATAAACATCGGATTCGGAAACTTTGTTGCGGCCGAGCGGGTGGTTGCGATTGCCAGCCCGGATTCCGCTCCTATCAAACGGCTGGTTTCTGAGGCCAAGGACGACAACCGGGTGATTGATGTCAGCTGCGGCCGGCGGACCCGGGCGGTGATCATTACCGACAGCGAACATGTGATTCTGTCTGCTCTGCAGGCGGAAACATTGTCCAACCGCTTCTCCGACAGTTATGTGGACGAGGGCGACAGCGAGGATGAAGACACGGAAGGAGAAGCGTGATTCTCTTATCAATCAGGTTTTTTCAGGAGGGAAAAGATGATTTATCCTACAATTGCAGAACTGACACACGGTAAATTCAACCGTTATGAGTTGGTGGTCGCTGTGGCAAAATGCGCGCGCATGGTAACCGATGAGTATGTGGAGCAGCGCAATGAAGCACAGCGCATGATCGACAACAGGGAGACCGACCGTCCGCTGTCCGCTCTGATCAGCCGGGACTATCAGGATGAGAAGGCGGTGAAGATCGCCATCCGCCGTCTGAAGGAAGGTCGTTATATCATGCACCATCCGGTTCATGAGGACGACGATTACAGCGAGCAGTAAGAGTACAGAACAGACACCCGGACATCCGGCGTGCCGCTGCGGCGGGACCGGAGCGGTCCGGGTCTCTGTTTCAGGGCGCCTCCTGCACGGGGGCACGGCAGGGAAGAGCGGAAGGAGGTGCGTGTATGTATGCGCAAGTGCGTCTGACGGAGATTCCGTATCATCTGGACCGTGCGTTCGGATATCTGGTTCCGCCGGGACTTGATGTGAGGGTCGGGTCGCTGGTGACTGTTCCGTTCGGCAGATCGGACAGGCGTCTTAGCGGAGTAGTAGTCGCATGTTCCGACATGCCGCCTGCAGATGCGGTTCAGCCGCTCAAGCAGATCGCGGCCGTGTATCCCGAAATGTTCTCCCTTGACGACAATATGATGGCACTGGCCCGGTTTCTCAGTACCCATACTCTGTGTACACTGGGATGCGCGATCCGGGCCATTCTGCCCCCCGGCGCTTTTTCCGGGCATGTCGATCAGGTGAGCGTAAGTCTGTACCGACGCCTGCGTACCCCCGAAGAAATCGAAGCATGTCTTGCGGGTAAAACGGTGCGCGGTACGGTGCAGAAAGCAGTACTTTCGTTCTTTCTGACGCACGAGGAGGCAGATGCCGGTCTGATTGCCGACTCCACCCGCGCCGGGAAAGCGCAGCTGACCGCCCTTGTGGAGAAAGGGTGGCTTTCCGTGCGCAAGGAACCGATCTACCGCACGCATTATCATGCGGGACCGCAACAGCCTTCCCCTCCTCCGGTGCTTTCGTCGGCTCAACAGGAGGCGGCGGATACCCTGCGTGGGTTGCTCGGGAGCGGCCGCGCATGCGCGGCCCTGCTGTATGGGGTGACCGGCAGCGGAAAAACCAAGGTGATTCTGGACACCATTGACCGGGCACTGGAATGCGGACGCGGGGTGATCATGATGGTACCCGAAATTGCGCTTACGCCCCAGACGGTTTCCATTTTCCTCAGGCGCTACGGAGACCGGGTTGCGGTGATGCATTCCGGGCTGTCTGCCGGGGAGCGGCTGGACGCCTGGCGGCGCATCCGTTCAGGTGAGATCCGACTGGTGGTAGGGACGCGCAGTGCCGTGCTGGTTCCCATGGAAAATATCGGACTGATTGTGCTTGACGAAGAGCACGAACATACCTATAAATCCGAATCGGACCCCAAGTATCACGCCCGGGAAGTGGCCTCTTTTCTGTGCGGACGGGACCGGGCACTGCTGCTGCTAGCCTCCGCCACCCCTTCGCTTGAAAGCTTTTACAAGGCGGAGCAAAAGATCTATACTCTGGTTCCTCTGCGGGAGCGGTATGGGGGAGCGGTTCTGCCCGAAACCGAAATTGTGGACCTGCGCCAGGAGCTGCGGCACGGCAATCTGTCGCCCCTGAGTGACCGGCTGTACGAATTGCTCAGCGAGAAGCGCAGGCAGGGAGAGCAGAGCATTCTGTTTCTCAACCGCCGTGGATACAGTACTGCCCTGCAGTGCCGTGCCTGCGGGGAACCGGTCCTATGTCCGCGGTGTTCGGTATCGCTGACCTATCATGCGGCGGGCGGCAGCCGCCTGCTGTGTCATGCGTGCGGATATGCCGCGCCGGTGCCGCGGGTCTGCCCTTCCTGCGGCGCCGACCATCTGTCCTATGTGGGGTTCGGCACGCAGAAGGTAGAGGGCGAGTTGGCGCGGCAGCTCTCGGATGCGCGCGTTCTGCGTATGGATGCGGATACCACCGGCAGAAGGGATGCCTATGACCGGCTGCTGGACCGGTTCCGCAATGGCGAGGCAGATGTGCTTCTGGGGACGCAGATGGTGGCGAAAGGGCATGATTTTCCGCATGTGACCCTGGTGGGCGTGCTGCTGGCCGACGCTTCTCTGTATGTGAATGATTTCCGGGCGGCGGAACGCACCTTCTCCCTGCTGACGCAGGTGGTGGGGCGTGCGGGACGCGGAGAGCAGCGCGGGATTGCGGTTATTCAGACTTATTCTCCCGATCATGCGGTGATCCGTCTTGCTGCGGCGCAGGATTACGAAGCGTTTTACCGGGGTGAGATTGCGGTGCGCAAAAGTACGCAGTTTCCTCCGTTCTGTGATCTGGTTCAGCTGACCCTTCATGCAAGAAAGGAAGAGGTGCTCAAGGAGGCGGGAGAATCGCTGTACACACGTCTGTGTGAACTCTCCCGCACCGAATATGCCGATCTGCCCCTGACCGTGTTCGGGCCGTTTGCCGCCCAGATTTATAAGATAAACGAGGTGTTCCGTCTGCGCACCGTGATCAAATGCAGACTCAGCGTACGGATGCGCGCCCTGCTCGACTGCCTGATGCGCGAGTTTGCGGTGCAGAAGGATCTGTCGCTGACGGTGGATCTGAATCCCATGTCTTTGTAATGAAAAGGAGTATCTGTCATGGCATATCTCAGAATCGTGACTGAGGAGGACCCTATTCTGCGCAGGACCAGCCGTCCGGTTGAGCAGATTACCCCGCGGATTTTGCAACTGCTTGATGACATGACCGAAACCATGCGCCGCGCGCAGGGGTGCGGCCTGGCAGCGGTACAGGTGGGGGTTTTGCGCCGGGTGGTGGTGATTGAAACCGAACCCGGGCAAGTGCTGGAACTGATTAACCCGCGTATTGTGGCGAAATCGGGCCATCAGGAGGAGCAGGAAGGATGCCTGTCCATCCCGGGACGGTGGGGTATTACCTCACGGCCTGCCGCAGTGGTGGTGCACGCACTGAACCGGAAGGGGGAACAGGTGGAATACCGGGGAACCGGCCTTCTGGCGCGCGCCATGTGCCATGAGTTGGATCACCTGGATGGGAAACTGTTTACCGATGTGCTGGTGCGTGAGGGAACTGAAGAATGAGCCGTCGCGTGGTATTCATGGGAACGCCTGAAATCGCGGCAACCGTTCTCGGTTCGCTGTGCGATGCGGGTGTTCAGGTAGTGGCCGCGGTCAGTCAGCCCGACCGGCCTCAGGGGCGCGGATATAAACTGGTGCCTACCCCGGTGCGCGTCTGCGCCGAGGCCCACGGAATACCGGTGCTGCAGCCCGAATCCATGAAGGACGAGAGCTTCCGGGGAGAGATGGAGCGTCTGGCCCCCGATCTGATTGTGGTGGTGGCGTACGGGAAACTGCTGCCCGGCTGGCTGCTTGCTCTGCCTCGGCTTGGCTGCGTGAATGTGCATGTGTCTCTGCTGCCCAGGTACCGGGGCGCGGCGCCCATGCAGCGCGCCATCATGGCCGGGGAGCGGGAGACCGGTGTGACGCTGATGTATATGGAAGCGGGTCTTGATACCGGTGACATCATTGCGTCTGAGGCGTTTGCCATCGGAGATGAGGATAACCTGCAGACGGTTCACGACCGCAGCGCCGCGGTGGGGGCCGCCCTGCTGTGCCGTACCCTGCCTCTGATTTTTGCGGGCGAAGCGCCGCGAACCCCACAGGATCACAGCCGCGCGACCTATGCCGCCAAGATTACCAAAGAGGACTGTCACCTGGATCTGAAGCGCCCGGCGAATGTGCTGTGCGCTACGGTGCGCGGGCTGAGTCCCGCTCCGCTTGCGTATGTGCTGCTGCCCGGCGGCCGGCAGCTGAAAATTGTAAAGGCAAAAGCCGGGGAAGGCTCCGGAATACCCGGAACCGTACTTGCGGTTGACCGGACCGCGGACGGATCGGTTACCGTGGCAACCGGAGAGGGGACGCTGATTCTCCTGCGGGTCAAGCCGGAAGGAAAAGGCGAGATGAGCGCGGGAGATTTCGTGCGCGGCAGGGGTATTGCCCCCGGTGATCTGCTGTGCTGATGCGCTCCGGTGCGGCGATTGCCGCCGATCTGCTTCTGCGATGGGAAGACGAGCAGCGATTTGCCAATCTTGCTCTTTCGGATGCGCAACTGCAGGCATGCGAACCGCGGGAGCGCGGCTTTCTGACTGCGCTCTTTTACGGAGTAGTGGAGCGCAAACTGGCGCTGGACTATCAGATCGGGGTGCTGGCCGCCGGGCGGACTCTCACCGCACACACCCGGACGCTTCTGCGCATGGGGATTTACCGGCTGCTGTATATGGAACAGAAGCCCTATGCAGCGGTAAACGAAACGGTGCGTCTGTGCCGCAATCCGGGAGAATCGGCTCTGGTCAATGCGCTGCTGCGCACCTTCTGCCGTAGCGGTCCGGTGTGGCCCGATCCGCAGCGCAATCCGGTGCGATGGCTGTCCGTGACCGAATCAGTTCCGCAATACATTGTGCGCAGACTGCTTGCGACCTTCGGCGCGGAAGAGACCGCACAGCTGCTCGCTTCCTATAACCGGGTTTCTCCGCTGACCCTGCGGGTCAACACCCTGCGCTGCAGCCGCGAACAGGTGCTGTCGCGGTTCGCCGATGCGGGCATTGCGGCGCAGGCAACCTCTTTCAGCCCGGTGGGCGTGCGGCTGGAAGGCAGCGCCGCTCCGACAGGGCTGCCCGGCTTTTCGGAGGGGTGGTTCTTCGTACAGGACGAAGCGTCGCAACTGGCAGTACAGGCGCTTTCCCCTGAGGCGGGGATGCACATGGTGGACACCTGCGCCTGTCCGGGCGGGAAAACCTTCTCCGCGGCCATAGAGATGCAGAACTGCGGTCAGATTGCGGCGCTGGATCTGCATGAGAGCAAACTGCCGCTTATCCGTGAGGGATGCGAGCGGCTTGGGATTACCTGTGTGAGCGTTTCGGCGCATGACGGGCGCCGCCCGCTGGCCGACCTCGCAGGATGGGCGGATGCGGTGCTGTGCGATGCTCCCTGCTCCGGCCTTGGCGTATTGGGAAAAAAGCCCGATCTGCGCTACAAGCCCGAATCTGCCTTTCTCGGACTGCCCGCCCTGCAGAGCGAAATTCTGGACGCGGCATCTGCTTATGTGCGTCCGGGGGGATGTCTGCTGTACGCCACCTGTACCTTGCTACGGGAAGAAAACCAGGGGGTATCGCAGGCTTTCCTCGCCCGTCACGCCGATTTTTCCGCCGAACCTTTTACGGTGGGCGGCCTTGATGCCCCCGACGGGGAATTGACACTTCTGCCGCACCGGCACGGCACCGATGGGTTTTATTTTGCGCGTTTCAGACGGCACTGAAGCGTCGGATGACCGGGAAAGGATGATTATGGAACAGAAGACCGATCTGCTCTCCCTGCTGCCCCATGAGATGGCGGCATGGTTTACCGCATTGGGACAGCCTGCTTACCGCGGCCGGCAGGTCTTTTCCGCATTGGCGGCGGGGACCCAGTTTTCCGATATGACCGTGTTGCCGCTGGCATTGCGGGAACAGTTGACCCGAACCTGTGAGTACCGGTTGCCCACAGTGGAGCGGAAACTGGTTTCACGCGAGGACGGTACGGTCAAATATCTCTTCCGCCTGCTGGACGGCGCCTGTATCGAAAGCGTGCTCATGCGTTATAAGCACGGCAATACCCTGTGTATTTCCAGTCAGGTCGGATGCCGTATGGGGTGTCGCTTCTGTGCGTCCACCATCGGGGGTCTGGTGCGCAATCTGCTGCCGTCGGAACTTTACGGACAGGTGATTGCCGCACAGGCTGACGACGGGGAACGGATCTCCAACATCGTGATGATGGGCATCGGGGAACCGCTCGACAACTACGACCATGTGGTGAAATTCCTGCACCTTGTCAACCGGGAGGAAGGACTGAACATCGGTTACCGGCATATCTCTCTTTCCACCTCCGGACTGGTACCCGGCATTCTGGCGCTGGCACGGGAATCTTTTCCGATTACACTTTCCATCTCTCTGCACGCTTCGACCGATGAGCAGCGCAGCGCCATTATGCCGGTAAACAGGGCGTATCCGCTGAAGGAATTGCTTGCGGCATGCGTTTCTTATTACCGGAGCACCGGGCGGCGGATCTCCTTTGAATATACATTGCTGGCGGGGCAGAACGATTCTCCCGAAGATGCGCGCCGCCTGGCCGATCTGCTGAAAAATGCATTCCGCGGTACGGGGGCTCCCCTGCATGTGAATCTGATCCGGGTTAACGAGGTGGCTGAGACCGGATTCCGACGCGGCAGTGCCGAATCGGCAAACCGTTTCATGGAACTGCTCAACCGGCAGGGGGTAGTGGCAACTTTGCGGCGCAGGCTGGGGGCCGATGTCAATGCGGCATGCGGTCAGTTGCGGCGCTCGCAGATGCAGCAGGAGGCAGATCATGGCGGAACGGATTGAAGGGCGTGTCATCAAGGGACTGGGGGGGCTATATGAGGTGCTGGCCGCAGACGGCGTGCGGTATTCCTGCCGTGCGCGCGGGATTTTTCGCCACGCGGAGGAAAAGGTGCTGGTGGGCGACCGGGTGCGCATCACCACGGCGGCAGAGGGCAATGTGATCTGTGAAATTCTGCCGCGCACACATGAACTGATCCGTCCTCCGATGGCCAATCTGGATATTCTGTATGCGGTGACTGCCGTGCGCAATCCCGCTCCCGCACCCCTGACGCTGGACAAACTGCTTGCCATTGCGGATCACGGGCGCCTCTCTCCCGCCGTGGTACTGACCAAACGCGATCTGGACAGCCGTACGGCAGAATCTCTGGGCAATCTGTACCGGAAGGCGGGGTTTCCGGTGTTCGCTGTCAGTGCGGAAAGCGGAGAGGGGATCGAAGATCTTCGGACCCATCTGAAGCAGATGATCCGCGGGGGACATTGCGCCGCTTTCGCCGGTGCGTCCGGGGTGGGGAAATCCACTCTGATCAACCGGTTGTTTCCCGGTCTTGCTCTCGCCACCGGAGCTGTCAGCGCGAAAATCGGCAGAGGAAGGCACACCACCAGACATGTCGAACTGTTTGAGCTTCCGGACGGTTTTGACGGGTTTCTGGCAGATACGCCCGGGTTCAGCCTGATTGATTTTGAGCGGTTTGACTTCTTTGCGCTGGAGGATCTGTTTGATGCGTTCCGTGAATTCCGCCCGTATGCGGGCCGGTGCCGGTACGGCGACTGTTCCCATACGCGCGAAGGCGCAGCCGACTGTGCGATTGTGCGTGCGGTAGAGGAGGGCGCCATTGACCCGGGACGGCATGCTTCCTATTGCGAACTGTACCGGATCCTGAAGGCAAAGAAACAAATTTATTCCTGAAATATAAAAAAACTCTTGACAAACCGGCCGAAGGTGTGTATAATATTTTCTGTTAATCCTAAGACAGCAGGTTCCCGTAAAAGCCGTGTGCTTCTCCTGCCGAGGAAAGAACACTCAGAGGGTATTTTGTGTCCTTTTCTCGCGGAGCGGGAAAAGGATTTTTTATTTCGATACGGAGGTGAATGAGATGCCGAGTAATAAGATTCTTGAGCAGAAGCAGGAGATCGTGCGCAACCTTGCCGAAAAGATGCGCAATGCGGTTTCCGGCGTGCTGGTGAAGTACGAAGGCATTACGGTAGAAGACGACACCAAGCTGCGTGCGGCTCTGCGTGCGGCGGGCGTTGACTACAGCGTAATGAAGAATACCCTTACCGGCCGGGCATGCGACGAGGTGGGCTACAGCGAAATGAAGCAGTACCTCAGCGGCATGACCGCGATTGCGCTGGCAACCACGGATCCGGTGGCTCCCGCGAAGATCCTGAAGGAGTACGCTGAGAAGATCGAGAGCTTTGAGATCAGAGCAGGCTTTGTCGATGGCCAGTTGCTGGATGCAGCAGGGGTCAATGAGCTGGCTGACATCCCGTCCAGGGAGCAGTTGATCGCTCGTATGATGGGCAGCATGACTTCTTCGCTCTACGGTTTTGCGCGTTGCATTCAGGCTATTGCCGACAAGAACGGCGAAGGCGCAGCCGATGAGGCACAGGCTCCCGCAGAAGCCTGATTTTCTGCGATACAATTAAGATTTAAATCGGAGGTAATAAAAATGGCAAGCGAAAAGACCACTCAGATCATTGATCTGGTAAAAGGACTGACCATTCTGGAACTGAACGACCTGGTAAAGGCTATGGAAGAGGAATTCGGTGTCAGCGCAGCTCCTGTTGCTGTTGCAGGTGTTGCTGCAGCCGCAGCTCCCGTTGTTGAGGAGAAGACCGAGTTTGATGTCGTGCTGAAGGCAGCCGGCGCATCCAAGCTGAATGTTATCAAGGAAGTCCGCAACATCACCGGTCTGGGTCTGAAGGAAGCGAAGGACCTGGTCGAGGGTGCTCCCAAGACGGTCAAAGAGGGCGTTTCCAAGGAAGAGGCCGACAAGATCGCCGAGGCTCTCAAGGCAGCCGGCGCAGAAGTCGAAGTCAAATAAGTTCACCCGTATCACGGTACACAGCCCGGCAGGTGCCCTGTTCACCTGCCGGGCTTTTCCTGCCTTGCGGTATTTCAGGTGCCGGGGCAGAGCGTAAAGATGAGCGGCAGGCAGGGGCATTCTGATGTACCGGACTGTCCACGGCCTCGGCAAATTAAAGCAGGCGCCCTGCTCCCGACCGGGAGCAGGGCGCCTGCGCAGTTCACCGGATGTGTACCGGTATGCAGATCAGAGTGTGGGACCGTCTACAAAATACGCGCGGGTGATGACCACCTTGTCAATCGGTGTCTCGCCGTTACAAGGGACAGAAGCAATGTCCTCGATCACATCCATACCCGAGACCACCTCGCCGAATGCGGCGTAGCTGCCGTCCAGATTTTTGACCGAGGCGTTGTCAGACAGGCAGATGAAGAACTGGCTGGAGGCGGAATCCGGGTCGCTGCTGCGCGCCATGGAGATGATGCCGTAGCCGTGCTTGAGATTGTTGTTGAAGCCGTTGCTCTGGAACTCTCCCGGGATCTTGTCCTTGGATCCGCCGGTGCCGTCCCCG
>CASFDI010000025.1 GCA_949293405.1 uncultured bacterium
AGGGAGGTTTTTATGAAAAAAAAGATTCTGTCTTTCCTGATGTGTCTGAGCTTGGTTTTTGTTTATGCGGGGTGTCATTCGCCCGGCAGTACAGACTCCGGCCTTATGCCGGAGAAAAACACCGATACGCCATCTATGACACAAACCTATCACTTTGATTCTTACGAGGAGCTTGCGGCCTTTATACAGAGCAACACCGTTTCTGCGCAAGACAAAGCGGAATGGGGCGAAGATTATGTGGACTACATCCTGGAAGCCACATCAGCCTCTGGGAACAGGCCCCCGCTTTATTTCCCCTGCTATGAGGGGGAGCCTGTTCCGCTGCGTCGGAAAGAAGGATTCAGCGGTATCACCTTCATGACTGCAGAATTATACAATCTCCCCTGGATCTGGTATTATGCCAGAATCGGAGAGGAAGAACTCACCATCAAGGTCGCCTGCCTGTCCCGGAAAGATTTCGCACGGGTGGAGGTGCAGAGCGCATCGGTCGCAGTCCGGAATTTCGGCCGCAGAGCCCCCAATATTGACAATTATGAAGCATGCGGCTATCAGTCCGTCTCTGAAAAAACCATACAGTTTTCAGGGGCAGAGAGATCGGCCCTGTATCTTGTGCCGGGCAATGCGCAAAAGGCAAGCCTGCAGTTTGCATACGGCAAAACCATGGTCATCATCACCGGCAGTCCGGCCGTACTGAACAGTGAGATCATCGGTTCGCTTTCCCTGAAGGAGCTCGGTCTTTCCTGACCGATCATGCAAAGCCCCGTCCGGAATCCGCATGCGGATTCCGGACGGGGCTCCGTTTTGGGCTTCTGGGCGAAGTAATCCGTTTCTCATCCTGCTCTGCCGGAAGCAAGGAAGCCGGACGACATTCGGTCGTCCGGCTTCCTTATTACCCGGTCAGCGGATTGCAGTTCCCTCTGGGATGCGGTCATCCACAAAGATCACCACACACCCGCAGGCGTTATTGGTACCGGCGAGCAGCATGCCCTCACTGGTCACGCCCGAGAAGCGCGCCGGCTTGAGGTTGGCCACCACAATGATCTTCTTACCTACCAGCTCCTCGCAGCTGTAATCGTGCCGGATGCTGGATACAATGGTGCGCTCGCGCGCGCCGTCCCACAGGGTCAGGCGCAGGCAGTTGGCTGACTTGCGGATTTCTGCAGCTTTGACAATGCGGCAGACCCGCAGGTCCACCCGGGCGAAATCCTCCATGGTGATCTCGTCCTTGACCGGCGCGACCGGATCAGGGTCTCCGTAAACGCGCTCGGGTTTTGCGGGCGCAGCTGCCGCGGCAGTCTGCGCGGCCGCAGCGGCTGCTTCGGCATCCAGCCGTTCCTCCTCTGCGGTACGCGGGTGGGAGAAATCAAGCAGCGGCAGATAGCGGTCCCGGTCGATGGCGTACAGGAACAGGTACAGGCGGGGGCCGGTCTCCCGGTCCAGCAGCAGACGGTACACCCGTCTGAAGAAAGCACCCTGCGCCGTCTTGCGCTCCTTGTCATCCATTTCCCTGCCGCAGGCCTGCGCCGGAATGGCGTACAGGCGGGTGTTGAGTTCATCAAGCGTCATCCCGCGGTCCTGCAGGGTCTGGTAAAGCAGGCGGATCTCTTCCCGCTCCGTCGGCGTGAAGGTTTCATAAGCCGCGAAGTTGCGGGTGGCGCGCAGCCGGTTGACCTGATCGGGCGCGCACTGCTCCAGCCAGAACCGCGCGCGGTCCAGTCGGTCGCGGAACTGCTCGTAGCGGTAGGGCGTGCCGATCTTGGAAAACACGGTCTCAAGCATGGGCACATTGAAGTCCACCACCGAACCCAACTGCACCAGCAGGCTCATCGGAACCGGCTCCACCGTCCGGCCGGGCACCAGTGACAACTCCACAATCCGCGCGATGTGCTCGGGCGCGGTGCCGTCCCGGTAAGCGGTGTACATTTTATCAAACTCAAAATACTGACGCAGAATGCCGTCGTCAAAGCAGAAATCAAACGCCTTGAGCGGCTCGGTCTTGGCATACAGCCACAGGATCACCTCGGGCTGATAGAGCTGCAACAGCGTCCCGGGTGTGAGGTTCAGTCCCGAAGAGCCCGACATCTTGCCGGTAGTTCCCTTGATGCCGATAAACTCATAGCCCTGGAAAATGGGCGCCTCATATCCGAAGATCTCGCGGGCAATGTCCTTACTGGTATCGTAACTGCCGTTGATGCTGGCATGATCCTTTCCGCCCGGCTCGAAATCCACCCCTTCGTACTTCCAGCGCATGGGCCAGTCTACCTTCCATGCCAGCTTGCAGTTGAAATCACGGGTGAAATCGAAGGTGCCGCTGTGACCGCAGGCACAGGTGTAGGTGGCAACCGTGCAGTCCTCCGCGAGGGAGGTGATGCGGGTGGTGTCCCGGTGGCAGACCGGACAGTAGATGCTGACCGGGTAGTAGGAGTCACGCTCCCCCTCGGCCGCATCCTGGGTGCGGTGACGGTCAATGATATCGAAGATTTCCCGGCGCTTCTTCAGGGCATGCAGGATGAGATCCACATACTTGCCGCTCCGGTACATCTGCGACTGGTAGCGGTAGTCCATCTCAATGCCGAACTGTTTGATCGATCGCTCAAACTCCGCCTGGAAATGTGCGGCATAAGTGGGGTACTGATCCCGGTCCGGGAAGGGGTTTTCCACATCGACATAGGGATAGCCGATATATTTTTCCATATCGGAGTTGATCTTTGCGACATTGACCGGGACCTTGCGCAGCCGGTCAAACTCGTCCCACGAAAACAGAAGGCGCGCCCGTTTCCCCATTCGGCGCAGTGCGCGCACCACAAAATAACTGGTGGCGACATCGCGGAAATTCCCGATGTGAATCGATCCGGACGGGCTGATGCCCGCCGCGCAAACATATTCCGCCTTGTCGGGATTGCGCTCCACAATCCGGCGGGCGATTTCTTCTGACCAATGCATGTCTGTTCCTTCACTTTCTCCGATGACATAATTATTGAACGATTATACCATATTACGGCGGTAAAATCAAGTCCTTTTCCTGCTTTCACGCCCTCTTTCATACGCAAAAAGCGTCCGGTGCCCCATGCGGGCACCGGACCGAAACGCCGCAGTCCTCCCCGCCGTCGGGCAGGACTTATTTGCTCAGTCCGTGCACAAACCCCATCGGATCGGCCGACGAAATGTCCGCCGCGATCACCCGTCCGCGATAGACAATCAGATTCGCCCACACGGTCCCCTGATAATCGGGATAACCGGTCACCTCATAGGTGTACCGGGTCACCTTCTTGTTCTGGTAGCGCGAAAGATCCAGTCCCTGAGACTTCTGGATTTCATTATACCCCACCAGCACCCGGTCAAATTCGTCCGGAATCACAAAAGTCTCTTCCTCAACCACGGTTTCCTTCACCGTATAGCCGAACGACGCCAGGAATGCAATGCGGTCTTCATTGGTCTTGATACCGGTATAACTGACCGTCTGCTGCGTATCCGCATCGCCTGCCGCGGCCACGGTTCCCCGCCCCGAAAACAGTCCCAGGGTGATCAGCAGAACCGCACACAGTCCCACCACCCCGAAGAATTTGAGGGTGCTCGCCCGTACGGAATAGATAAACATATCCGCATCCTCCCTTATTCCGATTTGCTAAACTGTATGCCGCATCCCTTTTTTTCATGCGTGTTTTTGTCTTTTTTTTGCGTGCGGCGCCTGTGCGGGGGCACTTTTAAGGCGTTTATTACAAAATTGATAATTATTTGTCCTTCCCCTTGCATAATCGGAAAATGTGTGGTACAATACATGATGGTATATGAAAGCCGAATATGAAATTTTTATATACAATGGAGGATTCTGAAATGTCCGTTAAAGTTGCGATCAACGGCTTCGGCCGCATCGGTCGTCTGGCATTCCGTCAGATGTTCAACGCGAAGGGTTATGAAGTGGTAGCCATCAACGACCTGACCAGCCCCAAGATGCTGGCACACCTGCTCAAATACGATTCTGCTCAGGGCAAGTACGCTCTGGCTGACACCGTGAGCTACAGCGAAGAGGACAGCACCATCACCGTAGACGGCAAGACCATCAAGATCTATGCTGAGAAGAATGCTGCCGACTGCCCTTGGGGTAAGCTCAATGTGGATGTTGTTCTGGAGTGCACCGGTTTCTACACCTCCAAGGAGAAGTCCATGGCTCACATTCAGGCAGGCGCCAAGAAGGTGGTCATCTCCGCTCCCGCGGGCAACGACCTGAAGACCATTGTGTATTCGGTCAACGAGAAGACCCTGACCAAGGATGATCAGATCATTTCCGCTGCTTCCTGCACCACCAACTGCCTGGCTCCCATGGCGAAGGCGCTCAACGACGCTTTCCCGATCCAGAGCGGCATCATGACCACGGTTCATGCATACACCGGCGACCAGATGATCCTGGACGGTCCCCACAGAAAGGGTGACCTGCGCCGTGCACGCGCCGGAGCGGTCAACATTGTTCCGAACTCCACCGGCGCCGCCAAGGCCATCGGTCTGGTGATCCCCGAACTGAACGGCAAGCTGATCGGTTCCGCTCAGAGAGTTCCGGTCTGCACCGGTTCCACCACCATCCTGGTGGCGGTTGTCAAGGGCAAGGATGTGACCAAGGACAGCATCAACGCCGCCATGAAGGCTGCTGCCAGCGAGTCCTTCGGCTACAACACCGACGAGATCGTGTCTTCCGATGTCATCGGCATGCGCTACGGCTCCCTGTTCGATGCCACCCAGACCATGGTGACCAAGATCGACGACGACACCTATCAGGTGCAGGTCGTGTCCTGGTACGACAACGAGAACTCCTACACCAGCCAGATGGTCCGCACCATCAAGTACTTCGCCGAGCTGTAATGCCCGGCCTGCAAAAAGGACTGCCCCCGCGGCAGTCCTTTTTGTTTACAGGAGAAACCGGAAATTTCTCCGCACGGATTCTTCCCGAATGCCAACCTTTTCCATCGGGACGCACTATATTTACAAACAGTACCGGAGTGATGACAATATGGACAAACAGAAGGCAGACCGGATTCTGATCGCACATCTTCCCCGTATCTACGATTTTTCAGAACAAAAGTGCTTTTCGCATGCCGAAGCAGAGGAACTCAGCGCCGAAATTGTCAGCGAATTATATGGAGCGCTGATCCGGACAGACGAACTGTTCAGTCCCGCCGGATATATCCGGCGCATCTGCGAGCACGTCTACGCCCGGTATGTTGCCAGTGTCAAAAAACACCGGGGTATCTCTCTCGACCGCATTTCCCTGCCTGCCGAGGATTTCCGCACTGTACAAGAACAGCAGGAAACGGAGGAAGAGCTGCAGCCTCTGCGCCGCGAAATCGCCTTTCTGACCGGTCTGCGACGCAAAATCGTATACGCCTACTATTACGAAAACCAGCCGATAGCGCAGATCGCGAAGCAGAACGGGATCCCGGTCGGTACTGTCAAATGGCACCTGAACAAGGCGCGTCTTACATTGAAGGAGGGTTTGGTTTTGGAACGGAACATCGGAACACTTGGCATGAGCCCCGTAAAAGCAATCGAGATCGGTCACAGCGGCACTGTGGCGACCGATTGCCCGGAGGATTATCTTGGCAACAGCCTGGATCTGAACATTGTTTACAGCGTCTACTTCACCCCCCGTACCAAAGAGGAAATTGCACAGGAACTGGGTGTAACCCCTGTCTATATTGAGGACAGAGTGGATCTGTTGGAGCAGAACGGATTCCTGGTACGGAAGGCAAAGGGGAAATACACCACATATGTATACTTTACTTTACCTTATTACTCCTTGGAAGCAAAGGAAAACCGGACTAAAAAAAGACTGCAGGCAGCGCAGATGCTGGCAGAAGAATATGTACCACAGGTCAGGCGTGCCCTGTCGGGAATCCGGGATGTTTACATCCCGGGCGGAAACCGGGAATTGTTGGAAGCCGCAGCCGTCTTCTTTGCAGTGGAAAACATGTGCCAGCTCAGAACCGAACGGAATCTGTCCCGCTATTACATCAGAACAACCAAAGGCAGCAATTTCATTGCCCTTGTTGATCTGGAAGCCCGGCAGACCGATCCCGGATATATCCCCACGCTGAATCTTCCGTCGATGGGGGTCTGCGGGGATATGTACCGCATATCTGAAAAGTACCCGGTTTTTTCCTGGTCTGCGGACAGCCGGTATTCTTCCCGCACCGGCGGCTGGCAGAATAACCGTATTTCAGATTACGAATATCTGTACGAATTCATGACAGGCGCCATTACAGATACCCCTGCCAATGCCGAGAAATTCAACCGTCTGCGAGAGCGGCAGTTTATTTCCGAAGACAACAGGATCAACATCATGGTGACCACCCAGAGAGCCGACCGTTTTTTCACAGCGATCCCGGAACTTAATGAAAATCTGAAGAAGCGGTATGCGGACGACGCCCTGGAATCCGCACAGATCATTGCGCGTGACTATCCGCCGCAGATGCGTGACCTGGTCATATCGCGCCTGGCAGGCGGGTTTGTCAGTTCATCCGTAGCCGTGATGGTCATGGATATTCTCTACGGAAACGGTACCTTCCGGCCGCTCACCGAACAGGAGAAAATCACCTCCAATCTGATTCTGTTCACCGACAGACTGCCCGGGCAATAAGGCGCGCGGAAATTACGCCCCGTTTTAGTCGGATCAGATTCTCTGCCTGACCGATCCCTTGGGTGACTGAAAACAATTCTTGCGGGCAATTCTGCATCATGCAGAATTGCCTTTTGCAATATGCGAAACAGACAGGACATTGACAAAAATTGCCTTGCATGCTATACTGTCCTGTACCAGGGTTTCGCACAAGCGGCGGAATGAGGGAAACGGAATTCCGGAGCAGCAGACACGGAAGGAAGCCGGGAGGGAGAGGCCATGGACGCAGAACGATTCGCCAGAGCGCACGCGGTTGTGCTCAACGCACAGGGGATACCTGCGCCCGGGACCATCGGGACGCTGGGCGAGAAGGCCCTGCACGCCACGCTCAAGCATTATCTGGAGCCCGATGCTGCCTGCCATGAGGTGCGGGTGGGCCGCTTTGTTGCGGATATCTGCAACCGTGAGGGGATCACTGAGATCCAGACACGGGCCTTCCGTTCCCTGCGCAAAAAACTGGAGTTCTTTTTGGCGGAATACCCGGTCACCTTGGTATACCCCATCCCGCGGTACCGCTATGTGCACTGGATCAGCTGTGCAGACGGGACCATCTCGCAACCTCATCGTTCCCCTGTCCCCGCCACCTTCGCTTATGCGGCGCGGGAGCTGTACGCCATCCGCGATCTGCTGCCGCATCCTTCCCTGACGGTGCATCTGATCCTGCTGGATGTGGCGGATTACCGGTACCTGGACGGCTACTCCAGAGACCGCAAGCGGGGCGCCACCCGTGTGGAGCGTATGCCCCTTTCCCTGGTGGACGAGTGCTTCTTGCGCACCCGGGAGGATTACCGCATCCTGCTCCCGGAGGGCCTGCCCGTCCCCTTCACTGCGCGCCTGTACGGCAAGGCCACCCACCTGCGGGGAGACAGCCCGGGCTACGCTTTGCGTCTGCTCGCCGGCCTCGGCCTGATCGCCGAAGCGGGAAAAGCAGGACGGTGTAAAACTTATGTTCCCCTGTCTCCGGAGGAGTCCTGCGGGGCTCCGCCCCTGCACCCTGCCGCCTTTTGAAAAAGGCGGGCGAAAACTTCCGAAAAAAGGCATCAAGAGAACCGGCAGTCTGTACCGCTGTGTGGCGGTTATACAGACTGCCGGTTTTTGCGGGCGGGCTTCAGAGGACTGATGCTGCCGCTCCATACAAGCCCCCTTTTCCGAAAAGGTTCTTTGCTTCTTTCTTCCTTAAAGAAAGAAGAACGGTTCTCCCCCTTGCGGACCTTTACCTGTTGCCGAGATAGGGGCGGATGGCCTTGAGGAAGCGGTCGCCGTAGCGGTTGAGTTTGCTCTGCCCCACTCCCAGCACGCCCAGCAGTTGGGTGCCGGTGCGCGGCAGCTTGCGGCACATATCGATCAGGGTGGCATCCGAGAAGATGATATAGGCGGGCACCCCCTGTTCCTCTGCCAGCATATGGCGCAGCAGGCGCAGGTCGCGGTAGAGAGCGGGAGAAATCCCTGCCAGACGGGGGTCGGTCTTTTCGGTTGTCCCGCCGGCCTTTTTGACATGGTGAGGCAGGCGCAGGGTAACGGTGCGGTGACCGAAGAGGATTTCTTTCGCTTTATCGGTCAATTGCAGAACGGGGTACGGACCTTCCGTACTGACCAGGAACCCGTCGCGCAGCAGCGTATCCATCAGCAGATCCACCAGTTCGCGCGACTCGGCGCGCAGGGCGCCGAAATCCTTCAGGCCTTCGGTATCCACACGGCGTACCGCCTCCGTGTCAGCCCCGCGCAGCAGGGCGGTCACCGTACCGCGTCCGTACCGCTGCTGTGTCTCCAGGATCAGGCGCAGCGCCTGACGGGCACTTTTGGTCGCGTCCACCGTTTCGTAGGTGTCTTCACAGGAAGAACAGTTGCCGCAGAAAGCGGGACTGTTTTCCCCGAAATAAGCAAGCAGCGTCGCGCGCAGACAGGCATTGCCGGTGCTGTATGCCACCATTTTACGCAGGCGTTCGTGATCGCGCCGGCGCACTGCCTCCTGCATTTCGGGGGAAAGTTCGGGATTGGGGTCTGAATTGTCGATCAGAAACTGATTGATATGTACATCCTTGCCGCTGTACAGCAGAATACAGTCTGCCGGCGTCCCGTCGCGCCCGGCGCGACCCGCTTCCTGATAATAGCTCTCCAGATTTTTCGGCATGTTGTAATGAATGACAAAGGACACATTGGACTTGTCGATCCCCATGCCGAACGCGTTGGTGGCCACCATAATGGGGATGCGGTCGCAGGTAAAGGCCTCCTGATTCTCACGCCGCTCCTCATCCGACAGCCCCGCATGATAGCGCGTAGCCGAAAAGCCGAACCGGTTGAGCGTGTCACACAGCTCTTCCACCATTTTCCGGGTTGCGCAGTACACAATCCCGCTCTTGTCCCGGCGCGCGGCCAGAAGGTCATACAGTTCGGTGGTTTTATCCTTGGGGCGGCGGATGCCGAAATACAGATTCTTACGGTCGAAGCCGGTGGTGAGACACAGCGGATGCACAAGTTTCAGACTCAGGGCAATGTCGCGTTTGACCTCCGGGGTGGCGGTAGCGGTAAAAGCGGCTACTGTAGGGCGCACCGGCAGGCGTCGGATAAACTCCACGATCTTGAGGTAACTGGGGCGGAAATCCTGCCCCCACTGGGAGATACAGTGTGCCTCGTCCACCGCCAGCAGGGAGATCTGCACCTGTCTGCCGAACGCCAGAAAGTCCTCGGTCAGCAGCCGTTCGGGCGCCACATAGAGAATCCTGTACGCCCCTTCTCCGGCGCGGGAAAGTACGGTACGGAACTGGGAAGCGGAGAGCGAGCTGTTCAGATAGGCGGCGGGGATCCCCATCTGGATCAGTGCGTTGACCTGGTCCTTCATCAGAGAGATCAGAGGAGAAACCACCAGAGTCACCCCGGGCAGCAGCATGGCGGGCAACTGAGAGCAGATCGACTTCCCCGCGCCGGTGGGCATCACCGCCAATGCGTCCCGTCCGGCGAGAAGAGCGTCAATCACCGCTTCCTGTCCGTCGCGGAATTCGTCATGACCCCAGTAGTGCTTCAGTGCCTGTAGTTTTGTCATCATGGTCACATTCATCCTGTTGTTTTATTACAGATACTTCAAAAAACCGCGGAATGCGGAAGGCAGTGTGCACTGCCGTGCCACCTCCTCGCGCAGAAGGAACCGCAGTTCCCCGTCGGCGCGTTCCTGTGCCTCTTCCAGTTCCAGCAGATACCCGCTCATATGCCACTCCATATGCGTAAAGACATGCTTCACCGGATCGGTCTGGCGCACACGCACCGGCTCATAGCCCTCCCCGCGCGCCCAGGCAACCGCCTCATCCCGGCTCATCCTGCCGCACACCCCCGGCAATTCCCACAATCCTGCCAGGAGCCCGCTGTCGGGGCGGCGCCTGAGCGCCACCCTGCGGCCGTCGCGCAGAATCAGCACCGTGCGTTCCTCGATCCGGCGCGGCGCAGGCCGTGCCCGGTTCGGTAAAGCATCGGCGTGTCCTGCGACATAACCGCGACACAGACGAGCGAGCGGGCAAGCCTCACAGGCAGGCGGATGATCCGGGCCGCAGAGTGTTGCGCCCAACTCAATCAGTCCCTGACCGAAATCGGATGCCGCATCGGGCGGAATGAGCGGGCGGAGCATGTTCTCGTATTCACGGCGCAGAGCGGGTGCTGTAATATCGCGCCCGTCATCGGTCAGCCGCGCAAGCACACGCATCACATTGCCGTCCACGGCCGGGACCGGCTTCCCCATTGCGAACGAAAGAATCGCGCCCGCCGTATAGGGTCCGATACCGGGCAGAGCAAGAAGCTGCTTTTCGTCACAGGGCAGTTCTCCTCCGTACCGTTCACACACGACGCAGGCAGCACGGTGCAGATTGCGCACCCGGCTGTAATACCCCAGGCCTTCCCACAGTTTCAGCCACACCTCCTCGGGCGCATGCGCCAGGTCGGCGACAGTGGGCAGGCGGTCCATAAAACGCTGAAAAAACGGTTTGACCGCTTCGACCCGGGTCTGCTGCAGCATGATCTCGGAGACCCAGACCCGATAGGGCGTCACATCGTGCCGCCAGGGCAGATCACGTGCCGCCTGCCGGTACCAGGCAATCAGCGCAGGGGCAAGTTCAGCACTCAGCATCTGTCGTCCCCCCGCCGAACATTCCGATGACCGCATCCAGATAGCGGAACAGTTCCCGGTCGTCTGTACCGTACAGTTCGTGCCTGGAATGCGGGAAGTGCATCACCCGGCAATTCTTCAGCCCTTTTGCGAAGCGCAGCTGCGCGCGCGGGCTGACCAGTGTCTCTCGTCCCGCCATGCACAGCAGCACCGGGGTCTCTACCCGCGCCATGGCATCCGGGTCCAGCAGAACCGGTGTGATCCCGGTAGCTTCATACAACCAACCGTTGCTGGGCATGCAGTTGCAGATCTGCGGAAACTGCTGTCTGAGGTCGTAATAGTAACGGAACCGTGCGGGCGAATCGGTACTGCTGTGCCGGAACAGCCAGTCCGGATCGCGGCGTTCCCACTCCTGCTGCGCGCCCCGGAACAGGAAGAACGGTTCACTGCCCTGCCCGCGCCGGATCCGGAAGCGACAGATCGCACGCGCCAGAAGGTGCCGGGAGCGGTAGACTGCGGGCGCGATCATGGGTGAGGAAAGCACCGCCGCGGCGAAAAGATCCGGATTCCGCTCCAGCGCGAACGCCGCAACCGCACCCCCCATTGAATGACCGAAAAGGTAAAGAGGCTTGCCGTGATGCTCCTGCCGCATCAGGGCAGTCAGCTGTTCGGCATCCGATACATATTCCTCAAAACGGTCGATATGCGTCACCGCGTACCGGTCGGTCGCGCGCCAGGAATCGCCGTGCCCCCGCTGATCGGGTATGTAAACCGCCAGCCCGCTCTGCAACAAATACCAGGCCAGTTCCCGGTATTTGCGCCTGCTTTCGGTAAAGCCGTGCAGAATCAGAACACTTCCGCGGCAACACGCGGGTTCGTATGACTCAAACACCACTTCGTGTCCGTCTGCGGTCTGCATGCCGCTCTCCCGGCGGCATGCCGCAAGTGCGGGTTCCACCTCCGTACGCATCACGGCCGCATATTCGCTGTCGGTGATGTACCGCATGTGTTCCTCCTCCCGCGGCCGTATTATAAAGCGCCGCAAACATATACAATGTATATTATACCATACTTTCCGCATTCATGCAACAGGTAACCGATCTTTTTTACATGCTTTTTGAACCGTCGGGAAATGTCTGCGGAAAAAGCAGGGCCGTCGCATGATGCGGCGGCCCCTCCTGTTCAGTCTTCCGTCACATAGGCCCGTCTGATCACTACGGGCACCACCGGGTCATCCCGGTAACCGGTCGGCGTAGCTGCAATCCGGTCCACCGTATCCATTCCCGACACCACTCTGCCGAACGCGGCGTATGCACCGTCCAGATGCGGTGCGTCGGCATGCATGATGAAAAACTGGGACGAGGCGGAGTCCGGGTCGGCCGCGCGCGCCATGGAAATCACCCCGCGCACATGTTTCAGCGGATTTTTGTGGCCGTTCTGCGCGACTTCCCCCTTGATCTTCTCCGACGAACCGCCCATCCCGTTGCCCAGCGGGTCGCCCCCCTGGATCATGAATCCCGGGATAATCCGGTGAAAGGTCAGCCCGTCGTAAAAGCCGCTCTTCACCAGAGAAACAAAATTCTTTACCGTCAGCGGCGCGGCATCCGGGCAGAGTTCAATGCGGATTTCCCCGCCGTTTTCCATTTCCAGAACTACCATATTCATTCCCTCACTTTTTCAGTATTTGATATGAAGACACGTGTTTCTGTATATACTAATATAAATATTCCCACCGGGAGGAAGACATGCACACTCCGAATCTGCGAGACCTCGCCGCACTGGCGGTACTGCTGCTGTGCGGGGGCGCTCTACTCTTTCTGTTTTTCCGTTATCTGTTCCTGCCGCTGATGCCCTTTCTGATCGCCTGGGCGCTTGCTCTGCTGGTCCGCCCGCCGGCGCACCGGCTGGCACCCCGCCTGCGCATCCCGGAAACCGTACTGCGGGTCGGCATGACACTCATCCTGTTCTCCCTGCTGTTCTGCGGCATCTCGCTGCTGGTATGGCGGCTGTGGACCGAAGTGTCCGAGCTGATCACCTACCTCTCGCACAACCCCGGGGTCATCAGCGGCATTTTTGAGCGGCTGGAAGGGGTTCTGCATGTGTTCTCGGGGACCGGAGAAGGGGGCGAGGCAAGCGTGATCGGCGGATATGTCGAGCAAGTCCTGAGCGAAAGCATCAGCGCGCTTGCCACTGCCATTCCGCGCCTGGTGGGAGCGGCGGCACTGCGGTTGCCCTTCTTTCTGCTGGCGGTACTGATCACCGTGATCGCGGCGGTTTATTTCACCGCCGGTTGCGACCGCATCCATGCCGCTCTCTCCTCCCTGCTGCCCGATCCGGTGAACCGGTTCCTCAGACAGGCCGCTGACGGCTTCCGCCGCACAGCACTGCTGTATCTGCGCTCCTATTTCACCCTGATGCTGATCACCTTTCTCGAGTTGCTCACCGGGTTTCTGATACTTCGCATCCCATATGCGCTGCTGCTGGCCTTTCTGTTTTCCCTGATCGACATTCTGCCGGTGCTGGGCGTCGGCACCATGCTGGTGCCCTGGTCCGCCTTCTGCTTTCTCACCGGGGACATCCGGCTCGGCACCTCCCTGCTGATCCTCTACGGAGTGACCCTGGTTGTGCGTCAGCTGGCAGAGCCGCGCATCATCGGCGCGCATCTGGGCGTGCATCCCCTGCTGGCACTGATCCTGCTCTATGTCGGTCTGCGCCTGTTCGGAGTAGCCGGCATGCTGCTCGCTCCTTTCGGCGCCCTGCTGCTGACCTCGCTGTACAAAAAATACCGGCGTGCAGACAACACACCGCATGGCTGAAAGCCATGCGTCCCGGCATGCCCGGGCATAACCCGATCAGGGAAAAAGAAAGGCCGCCGTCCGCACCGGCTCCGCACACCGGCGTACCATACACCGGACACTGTGCTGCCCTGTCGGACGGCGACCTGTTCCGCTCTCCGTTATGCCCGTTCAACCTTGCCCGAACGGAGACAGCGGGAGCATACATAAACCGTCTTGTTGGTTCCGTTCACGACCGCTTTGACCCGGCGGATGTTGGGCTTCCAACTTCTGTTGGTCTTGCGGTGAGAGTGGGATACAGTATTGCCGAAAACAATACCCTTTCCGCATACGCTGCACTTTGCCATGTTTCTGAACACCTCCTACCTCTGCACCTTACGGCGGCACTTCTTCTATGGATCCTCCGAAAACGCCTTATCAGGCGTCTTTTGGCGCCTCTTGACAAATTCGCATTGGTTATTATATCATATCTTTCCCCGAATTGCAATACCAAACTGAAATTTTTTATTTTTTCCCCATGACAACTTCTCCGCGCAGCATTTTCGGACAAGGGGTTGCATTTTTCCCGGTAATGTGGTACAATAAAGACAGTCAGATCATGATGTCAAAAGGAGGGCTTGTCCGATGGATGAAGTATTGAAACTGGTAGGTGCCATTGTGGTTCTTGCCGCTGGCATCGGCGCCATTCTGTATGTCCTGCTCCGGAAGTCTCCCGTGAGCCGGATCGAAGAGGAAGAAGAAGAGGATGCACCCGAGGCTGAAGAGGCCTGCGAAGCATCCGAAGACGCCGAAACCGAAGAAGATCAGAAAGATCCCCAGGCATAAGAACCCGCAGGGCGCCGGTCGGAATCCGACCGGCGCCCTGCGCATGTCTGTCCGGCAGGCATTTTCCGTTCCGTATTCCGTCTTTCCTTATACTTCTGTATCCCGGTTATTCCCGTACAGTTTCCGTCAGTCTCCCTCCGGCCGGCGGTCTGTCCCTGCCACCCTGCGCATATAGTGTGATACAATCCGGCATTCGGGCAAGGGGGAAAACAGATGCAGCACCTGGGCAATATCCTGCGTATCCTGGCGGCGCTGGCGGTAAGCGCCGCCATGCTGCGTGCCTCGGGCATTGCGGATACCGTACTGCTGTTTGCGGCAACGGCGGTACATGAGACAGGACATTACTGTGCCTATCTCTCGGTAGGATGCCCGCCGCCCCGCCTGCGGCTTTCGGTCGGGGGGTTGCGTTTTCACGGCAAGCCCGCCGGCACCTACCGGGCACAGGCAATTGTCGCCCTGGGAGGTGCCGGCGCCAATCTGCTCGCCGCGGCACTGCTCGGCCTGCTCTCCCCGCTCGGAGACTATCCGGTGCGTGCTCTGTTCTTCCAGCTGCTGACCGCCGCAACCGCTCTGTTACCCGTATTGCCGCTGGACGGCAGCCGCGCCCTGCATGCCCTGCTGCTGACCCGCCTAACCCCCGCCGCGGCGTTTCGCTTCGTCCAGTGGGTGTCGGTTCTTCTGTGTGCATTGCTGCTCTATGCCCTGCTGCTGTTTCTGTGCCGCAGCGGCGAGATGCTCTACAGTGCTTTTTTCTGTTTTTCGCTGCTCTTCGCGGCGGCGGAACGAGCGCCGGAAACCTGAGTTTTCGGGAGTATTCCGGAGCATACGGGAGTTTTTTCATTAAAAACGGTGATTTCCTGCCTGTATGGCGGGAAAAAATATGAAATTTCACGAATATTCGTGAAATTCATGTAAATCTATTGCAATTGACGCGCTTCTTTGCTATAATTCATATCGATTGCAAGAACGACAGGAAGGGAGCGCGATCGGACAAGCATGAGCAAACTTATTGAACTGGTGAATGTTTCCAAGTCGTTCGACGGTGAGCCGGTTCTGAATAACATCAACCTGTATATCCGGGACAGCGAATTCATCACCCTGCTTGGCCCGTCCGGCTGCGGGAAAACCACAACGCTGCGTATTATCGGGGGATTTGAGACGCCGGACAGCGGCGAGGTGCTGTTTGAAGGGCAGCCCATGACCCACCTGCCCCCTTACAGGAGGCAGGTCAACACGGTCTTTCAGAGATATGCCCTGTTCCCCCATCTGAATGTCTACGACAATGTTGCATTCGCCCTGCGACAGAAAAAGGTTCCGCGTGAGCAGATCCGTCCGCTGGTGGAAGATATGCTGAAGCTGGTGGCGCTGCGCGGATTTGAGAAACGGAATGTCACCTCGCTCTCGGGCGGTCAGCAGCAGCGCGTCGCGATTGCACGCGCACTGATCAACCGGCCGCGGGTGCTGCTGCTCGATGAGCCGCTGGGCGCACTGGACCTCAAACTGCGCAAAGACATGCAGAACGAGCTGAAAAACATTCAGCAAGCCACCGGAATCACCTTTATCTATGTCACCCACGACCAGGAAGAGGCACTCTCCATGTCGGACACCATTGTGGTGATGCAGAACGGGGTCATTCAGCAGATCGGCACGCCCACCGACATTTACAATGAGCCGAAGAACGCCTTTGTGGCGGATTTCATCGGGGAATCCAACATTATCGACGGTGTAATGCGGGCAGACTACCGTGTCAGCTTCGACGGTCAGGTTTTCAAGTGCCTGGACCGGGGGTTTGCCGCAAATGAGCCGGTTGATGTAGTCATCCGTCCGGAAGATGTGGATGTGGTCGCACCTGAGAAAGGCATGCTGCGCGGCCGGGTGACCTCGGTGACTTTCAAAGGCGTGCACTGGGAGATCATTGTGGATATTCACAACTTCAAGTGGATGATCCAGACCACCGATTTTGTTGCGCAGGATTCCGAGATCGGTCTGTATATCGAACCGGACGCCATTCACATCATGAAGAAAAGCGAATTTTCCGGCATGTACGGCGACTATTCGTCCTACAGCGATGAGCTGGACCGACTCTCCGACCCCGAAGCGGATGAAACCGAATCCGCAGAAGGAGAAGAGGAGGAAGAGTCATGACCGCCGCCAATGCCGTAAAACGCCCCCGGTTTTCCCTGCCCCGGTGGATCTCCGCCGCTCCGCATATGGCCTGGTGCGTACTGTTCATTGTCGCACCGCTGCTGTTCATCTGCTACTATGCCTGTACAGACCCTGAAACCGGACATCTGACCCTCTCCAATCTGGCCAATGTTTTCCGCGCCGAATACCTGCGTATCCTCTGGCGTTCGGTCGAATATGCGCTGATCGCCACTGCCGTGTGCCTGCTGATTGCCTATCCGCTGGCGCTGTGCATCACACGCATGAAACAGCGTCACCAGTCCATGGCCATTCTCCTGCTGATGCTTCCCATGTGGATCAACCTTCTGATCCGCACCTATTCGCTCAAGAATCTGCTGGAATCCAACGGTCTGATCAATCAGTTTCTCGGGCTGTTCGGCATTGGGCCGGTCCCGATTCTGGGCACCGGGTTCGCCATCGTGCTGGGACTGATCTACAATTACCTGCCTTATATGGTTCTGCCCATTTACTCGGTCCTGAGTAAAATGGACCGCCGTCTGATCGAAGCGGCAAGCGATCTGGGATGCTCTCCCCTTGCCACTCTGTGGCGGGTGGTCCTGCCGCTGTCGGTTTCGGGCATCATATCGGGCATTACCATGGTGTTTGTCCCCTCTATCAGCACCTTCTTTATCTCGAGCAGTCTCTCCGACGGCACCATTCTGCTGATCGGAGATGTGATCGAAAAACAGATCTCCCTGCACACCGCACGCTCCTACAGCGTGGGGGCGTCGCTGTCGTTTATCCTGATGATCCTGATTCTGGTCAGTCTGTTCATCACCAACCGTTTCGGCGACAAGCAAGAGGGGGTGGTCCTGTGAAGACGGCATCCCGTATCTATACCGCGCTGATCTTCCTGCTGCTCTATGCCCCCATCGCGGTCATGATCCTGTTTTCCTTCAACAGCGGACGCTCCACCTCTGCCTTTGAGGGCTTCTCCCTGCAGTGGTACGGCGAGTTGCTGCGCGACCGCAATATCGGCGAAGCGCTCAAAAATACGCTGTTGCTGGCGGTTCTCTCGGCCGTGCTGGCTACTCTGATCGGCACCGCGGCCGCGGTGGGCATCTCGCGCATGCGCAACCGCCTGCAGAAGAACACGGTCCTGTCGGTGACCAATATCCCCATGATGAACCCGGATATCGTCACTGCAGTCTCCATGCTGATGCTGTTCTTTTTCGCAAGTTCTCTTCTGGGAACCGCTACGCGCAGTTTCTTTACCGTGCTGATCGCACACATTACCTTCAACCTGCCTTATGTGGTGCTTTCCGTCCTGCCCAAAATCCGACAGATGGACAAACACCTGACCGAAGCAGCCATGGATCTGGGCTGCACCCCCCTGCGCTCCTTCTTTCTGGTGGAGCTGCCCGCCATTCTGCCGGGGATTCTGAGCGGCGCACTGATGGCGTTTACCCTGTCACTCGACGACTTTATCATCACCCAGTTTACCAAAGGAGAGGGGTTCTATACCCTGCCCACCTATATCTATTCCATGACCAAGCGCAAGGTCAAACCTGACATGTACGCACTGTCTACCCTGATCTTTCTGACGGTGCTGGTGCTGCTGATTGCTTCCAACCTGCTCAGCGCACACATGGAAGCGCGCCGTCAGGGAAAGGTCCGGTACCGGAAATCCGCCAAACGGTGAGCCGCTCTGCCGGTTCTGCACTGCTCTGTACCATTTATAACTGAATCTGATCTGATGAATCTGAAAGGAGTCCTTCTGATGAAAAAACTGGTTTCTCTACTGCTGGCGTCGGTTCTGCTCGCCTCGGGCGCACTGCTCTTCGCCTCCTGTGGCGATGATATTGATGTCGAATTTGTAGAAACCCCCTACGCCGGCACCACTCTGTATGTGTATAACTGGGGGGAATATATTTCCGACGGCAGAGAAGGGTCGCTCGATGTGATCCGGTATTTCGAAAAGAAATACGACATTGAGGTCAAATATTCCACCTACCAGACCAATGAAGAGATGTACGCACAGCTTTCCACCGGTGCCCGGTATGATGTAGTCATTCCTTCCGACTATATGATCGAACGACTGGTACGGGAAGGGCTGGTGCAGAAGCTGGATTTCGATAATATTCCCAACTATGAATATATTGCAGACCGGTACAAAGATCTGTACTTCGATCCCGATAACGAATACTCGGTTCCCTATACCGCCGGCATGGTGGGCATCATTTACAATACCACCAAGGTGGACGAAGCGGATATTGCGGATCAGTCCTGGTCCCTGCTGTGGAATACCGACTATGACCGCAACCAGCTGATCAATATGAACAACTCGCGCGACGCCTTCGGCACCGCGATGTACTACCTCGGCCTGGACGTCAACAGCACAAACCGCGCCGACTGGGACGCCGCCTTCAACAAACTCAAGGAACAGAACTGCATCTACCTCATGGATGAAATCTACAACAAGATGGAAAACAACACCGCCTCCGCCGCCGCATACTATGCCGGGGATGCGCTCTCCATGGTGCAGGAAAATCCCGATCTCGCCTTCTATTACCCGGTCGAGGGGACCAACTCCTTTGTGGATTCCATGTGTGTTCCCACCACGGCACGCAATAAGGGCGCCGCAGAACTGTTCATCAACTTCATGCTGGATCCCTATATCGGCGCCATGAACGCCAACTACATCTGCTATGCCAGCCCCAATACAGAAGTGTGGAATCATCCCGACTACGATTACCGCGAAGGAACAGCGGAATACGATATTCTCTATTCCCTGCCCGAATCCTATACTGCAGACCCTGACAGAATGCAGTACTTCCATATTCTGGACGACGCTACCCAGGCCTATATGGACGAACTGTGGCTGCAGCTGTTCCAGTAAAGGACCCCGCCCTTGCCACCTGCCTGAGGCGGACGAACATTTTTGTAAAAGGATATAAAGAAGACCGGCAGTCTCTGTGGACTGCCGGTCTTCTTTGCCGGAAAATGAGCGTGTGTGAGAAGCACGGGCGCTTACCGCAGGTCCGAGCGCCGGTCGGTACCGACCGGCTTCAGCGGATACCTTCTCCGCCAGGACAGGCACCCTTTCCGGAAAGGTTTCTGTCCCGCTTTCTTCCCACTTTCTTCCTGAAAGAAAGCGGGACATCCCCGGTTCTCCGGTCTCCGTTCCGGTCACGCTCCCGATCAAAAAAGCGGCTGCCTTCCGGCAGCCGCGGGAATACTCAGTGTAGGGATGCACCGTGCGGTGCAGCCTTGGGTCAGGTGTTGGACGGAACTTCACGGAACAGACCGAACCGGAACAGTTTGGTCTCGTCCTCGGGGAGCTCACATCTGATGCACGCCTCGGCAATGATGCCGCCCTGGATCAGTCTGGCGATCCCCGCAAACTGGCACAGCTTGGACTTCAGGTTCAAGCGGTCTCCTTCCGGCGTCTCCAGAAACACATCGCCCTTGCAGCTGTCAATCGTCTTGATAAACGCTGCAACATCAATGTCATGCAATTTCATTTGAGAAGTCATGTAGCATCATCCTTTCTGTATTGTCTGATTTCATTTTATCACGCAATTCGACGTTTGTCAAGAGGTTAAGAGCACATTTTGCACAAGCTTTTTGTTTTTATTTTATGCAACATTTACAATTGTGTGCGGTTGAAATCCGGAATGAATGCGGTAGTCGCGGAAGAAGAATCCTGCACAAACGCCTGACGAATCCCAAGGGAGGCGGCGTAGTTAACCAGGCTGCGATACTCGGCGGCCCGGACCGGCCGGTCCAGCGGGGCGGGTACCCCCGGCATGGGGGTATACTGGCTCATCAGGGAAAACCAGACCGTCTCCCCGAAGGTGCGGTACAGATGAAGCAGAGCCAGCTTGGTCTCCATCAGCTGTCCCGGAAGCAGGAGCAGGCGGATGATACACCCCTGCTGCAGAATTCCTTCTCCGTCAAAGCGGCACGGTCCGGTCTGCCGTACCATCTCGGTTACAGCGGACAGCGCCACCGCGGGATAATCGGGCGCATGTGAGTAGCGTGCGGCGCTTTCGGGGCGGAAATAGCGCATATCGGTCAGATAGATCTGAATCAGCCCTTCCAGTCGCCTCAGAGTCCCGACCCGCTCGTATCCCGATGTATTGAACACGGCCGGTACGGTCAGCCCATTCCGGTTTGCCAGGAGCAACGCTTCCTTCACGCTGTCAGCATAATGACCGGGTGTGACCAGGTCAATATTGTGCGCGCCCTGCCTCTGCAGGGAACAGAAAAGCTCTGCCAGCCGGGAGACAGACAGTTCCTCACCGCAGGCACGGTGTGCAATCGCTGCATTCTGACAATAGACGCAACCGAGCGGACACCCCGAAAAGAAGACGGTTCCCGCACCGCGCGTTCCCGAAATCGGAGGTTCCTCCCAGAAATGAAGCGCCGCCCGCGCCACGCGTGGCAGAGCGCCCGCGCCGCAGCGCCCTGTTTTATGATATCGGTCTGCGCCGCAGCGGCGCGGACACAGTTGACAATGACTCAGATCCCACAGATCCATAGATTTCCTTTCCTGTCCGCCGGCTCGTTCTCCGATGGGGGCGGAGGGGTGCTCCGGGCGGTTCGCGTCTGTGCCCGAGTGAACATACTGCTTTCCGACCGGACAGACGCCCGTGCGATTCAGCATACCACATTTCTGCCTTTCTGTCAAGTCATGCGCATTCCGCACAAATCATTTCTTCCCCTTGCTTCAGAATTTCGGCACCTCGCCGCTTTCATTTTCAGCCGGAATATGGTAAAATAGGAAAAGTGACTTCGGGACTGCAGTCTATGAGCGAAGGCACCGTTATACAGGTGCAGCCGCATCAGGGCTCCGGTCCGTTCGTTTTTCATTTCAGAAGAAAGGCAGGGTAAAAATTTGCCAGACATTGTAAAAGAAAACAAAATGGGTACCATGCCGGTGCGCCGGCTCCTCTTTACCATGTCACTCCCCATGATCGTGTCCATGCTGGTGCAGGCGCTGTACAACATTGTGGATGGCGTTTTCGTCGCCGCCTATTCGCCGGATGCCTACACGGCGCTCAACTGCGCGTTCCCGGCACAGAACCTGATGATCGGGGTCGCAACCGGTACAGGCGTCGGTCTGAACTCTCTTCTTTCCCGCAGTCTGGGGGAGAAAAACTTCAAAAAAGCCAATCAGGTAGCGGAAAACGGTATTTTTCTTGCGCTGATCAGCTTTGTGGTGTTCTTCCTGTTCGGAATGTTCGGTTCAGCCCCCTTTATCCGCTTCCAGAACAACGATCCGGCCGTGGTGGAATTCGGGCGTCAGTATCTGACCATCTGCTGCTGTGTGTCGATCGGCGTATTTCTGCAGATTACCTTTGAACGGCTGATGCAGGCGACCGGCAAAACCATTTTCACCCTTTACACCCAGGGGGCCGGCGCGATCATCAATATTATTCTGGACCCGATCTTCATTTTTTCAAAAGGAGATGTCTTCCGGGGCTTCGAAATGCCTTTCGGATTCGGCATGGGCATTGCAGGCGCTGCCATCGCGACCGTCATCGGGCAGTGCGTCGCCGCTCTGATCGCCATCTTCTGCCACTTCCGATTCAACCATGAAATCAAGGTGAAGGTCCGTGAATTCCGCCCCCGGGCGGTGATTATCCGCAATATTTATGAAGTAGGTATTCCCTCCATCCTGATGGTCTGTATCGGTTCGGTCATGACTGCAGGAATCAACAGGATCCTGTCCGGCTTCGCCGGTATCGGGAAAACCGCGGTCTCGGTTTTCGGTACTTATTTCAAACTGCAGAGCTTCGTGTTTATGCCCATCTTCGGCATGAACAACGGACTGATCCCCATCCTGGCATACAACTACGGAGCCGGCAAGCGTTCCCGCATGATGACCGCGCTGCGCACCGCTCTGATCGCCGCTCTGCTGTACATGCTGCTCGGGCTGCTGGTCATGCAGGTCCTCCCCGGGCCCCTGCTCAAAATCTTCAGTGCATCCGATCAGATGCTCGAAATCGGCATTCCTGCCCTGCGCACCATGTCTCTCTCCTTCCTGTTTGCCGGGATCTGTATTGTACTGATGTCCTGCATGCAGGCGCTGGGAAGAGGCTTCTATGCCATGGGCATTTCAGTATCCCGTCAGTTGGTGGTTCTGCTCCCTGTTGCGTATCTGCTCTCCCTCGCAGGTGAAATCGGATTGATCTGGTTTTCCTTCCCTATTGCAGAGGCCGCCTCGGTGATTGCCGCCAGCATCTTCTTCGGACGCCTGTACCGCAGAATCATCCGTAAGATTCCCGATCAGGTCTGACAAACAGGCACCCCTTGCCGGAACTTCCGCCCGGCGAATCCTTTCACGGATATCCTCCATACCGACAGACTGTACACCGTTACCGCGGTTACAGGCTGCCGGTTTTTTCAATGTTTTCCTTCTCTTCTGTGAGCATCCGGTGAGGAACGCACGCTCTTCCGTTTCAATACGCAATGCCTGCCTTTATTTCTGACAAGGCGATTCGCGGCGCCGGACACATCAGCAGGGGCCCGGTTCAGAGTCCACAGCGGAAGCAAAGCCTCCGGTACCCGGAGGAGGCTATTGTGTCCGGGAATGGTATACAAACGACAAAACACAAAAAAGACGGCGGACCAAGGTCCGCCGTCCACATATTAATGCTGTTGGGGTATCGGAACAATTACTGTGCAGAATCCTGCGATGCGCATACAGTATTCCACTGAGTCACCAGTTCGGCAAGACCAGTCTGCTTCACACCTGTCCTTCCTCCGGTGGTCAGCGCTTCGTACCACACGCTGATATTTTCGTACGCGTTATTGTAACGGCCGTTCAGCAGACCATGCCATCTGGCATCGGTTCCGGGTAGAGCTGTAACGCCGCTACCTACTCCCTGCGCGTGCATGATGTTATCCAGCATTAAATCGCGGGTGAAGTTGATGCTTCCGTAAATCAGGTCGAGAGCCGCCATGGTGCCCGAGTTCGCTGCCGCGACATCGTACTTCATAACGATTTCGGTATATTCGGTAACGATATCACCTGAAGTTTCGTTCATCATCTGAACATA
>CASFDI010000026.1 GCA_949293405.1 uncultured bacterium
GCCTGTCCCACCTCGCGCGGCGCTCCGCGTCCGAGCAAGGTCTTGGCGTGCTCGTCTGACAGCTCGCAGTGCCGGACTCCATGCCGCGCCAGTTCACTGATCGCCTCCTCAGGCGACAGATCCACATAGTAACTGGACCACATACTGAGTGCTGGTTTCATCTGAAGGTCTCCTTTCTTGCGGAACAGGTCCGCCACAACAGCCGCAATGCGTACCCGCCCGGCTTCTCTGCTCCTCTCTGTGCCTATCATATCATGAAAAGCCTGTGCTGTCAAGCACCCCCGCCCGAGGCTGCTCCCTTTCCGGGAAGGTTTCTTTGCCCCGCACACTTCTTAAAGAAGACGGCCCCCTCGACTCTCTCTCCCCGTCCTCACCTGATAAAAAAGCGGCACGCCGATGCGTGCCGCTTTTGTTATTGCTTGCTGGTTATTTGGATGCCTTGGTGTCTGTTGCGACGGGTTCCTCTGCCGCAACGGGGGTCAGGCGGATCAGCGCCATCTCAGCGCCGTCTCCGCGGCGGGGCCCGAGTTTGTATACCTGGGTATAACCGCCTTCTACCTTCTCATAGCTGGGTGCGAGCACATGGAACAGTTTGTGCGCGACATCTTCCTTGGTAATAAAGGCAAGTGCGGCGCGGTAGTTGGCAAGGCCGCCCTTCTTGCCGAGGGTAATCATTTTTTCGGTCAGCGCACTGACTTCCTTTGCTCTGGTGTAGGTGGTCTCGATCTTGCCGTTTTCCAGCAGATAAGTCACCATGGCTCTGAGCATCGCGGTCCGGTGTGCGGTCGTTCTGCCGAGTTTTCTGGTTCCGGGCATGTTAGTTACCTCCTTACTGTGTCTGTCACTCGTCTGACTTCTTCAGATCAAGGCCGAGCGAATGCAACTTCTGAATGACCTCTTCGAGAGACTTGCGCCCCAGGTTGCGGACCTTTATCATGTCCTCCTCGGTGCGGTTGATCAAGTCTTCTACCGTATGAATGCCTGCACGCATGAGGCAGTTGAAACTGCGTACAGACATGTCAAGTTCCTCAATGGTCATCTCCAGCACTTTTTCTTTCTTGACCTCTTCGCGTTCCACCATGATTTCCGCCTTCTTGGCTTCATCAGACATATCCACGAACAGGGTGAGATGGTCGTTGAGAATCTTGGCTGCCAGCGAAATGGCCTCCTTCGCGGGGATGGTGCCGTTGGTCTCCACCTTCAGCGTCAGTTTGTCATAGTCGGTGATGTTCCCCACCCGGGTGTTCTCGACGGCGTATTCCGCTTTGTATACCGGGGTGAAAATGGAATCGGTGAAAATGGTTCCCAGAGGCGCGCTCACGCCGCCGCTGATCACATTGACATAGTTCTGCTTGTTCTTCTCAGCCGATGCATAGCCGCGGCCGGAATCAAAGGTGAGTTCCATAAAGAAATGCGCATTTTCGCTGATGGTTGCGATATGGTGCTGCGGGTTCAGGATTTCAATATCGGGATCTGAGGTGATATCGCCGGCGGTCACTTCGCACGGACCGGTCATATCGATGGTCACACTCTTCGGCCCGCTGACATGCAGTTTCGCCACAATGCCCTTCACATTCAGGATGATTTCGGGAACATCTTCCTTGACGCCGCTGACCGTGGAGATCTCATGCAATACGCCGTCGATCTTGACGCTGGTCACTGCATATCCCGCCAGAGAACTGAGCAGAATGCGCCGCAGGGAATTCCCGAGTGTAGTGCCGTACCCTCTTTCGAGCGGTTCCACCACAAACTCTCCTACACTGCCGTCCGCATTGGCAGACACGCAGGTAATGTTGGGCTTCTCTATTTCAATATTGATCATGAATGGTTCTCCTCCTGAATTCTTTTCGTCGTTGACTAATTCCCCGATGGCGGGGACCGGACATAACGAATCTGATCCTGCAAACCGAGAGCTTCCCCCGGTCTACAGTACCGGAGGCCTGATTATTTAGAATAGAGTTCGACGATGAACTGCTCTTCGAAGTCGAAGTCCACATCCTCACGGGTGGGAAGCGCAACTACTTTTGCCTGCATGGATTCCGCATTGGCATCGAGCCACTTCGGCTTGACTTTGCCTGCCATTGCTTCCGCAAGTTCCTTGATCTTGGCGTTGTCGCGCGAATTTTCCTTCACCGCGATCACATCGCCTGCCTTGATCAGCATCGAGGGGATCTTGGCTTTCTTGCCGTTGATGGTGAAATGTCCGTGCAGAACCAGCTGACGTGCTTCCTTACGGCTGGACGCCATACCCATTCTGTACACCGCATTGTCAAGACGGCGCTCCAGCAGAACCAGCAGGTTCTCACCGGTCATGCCTTCCTGTCTCTCAGCCATCTCATAGTAGGTGGCAAACTGCTTCTCCAGCACGCCGTAGTAGCGTCTTGCCTTCTGCTTCTCACGCATCTGCATGCCGTATTCGCCCACCTTCTTGCGGGCAGCTCCGTGCTGACCCGGGGCGGTGCTTCTGTGTTCAAAGGGGCACTTGCCGGATGTGCACTTGTCACCCTTCAGAAACAGCTTGGTGCCTTCTCTGCGGCAGAGTTTGCAACTGGGTCCTGTATATCTTGCCATAGTTCTGTTCCTCCCTCTTCATCAAACGCGACGGCGCTTGGGCGGACGGCATCCGTTGTGAGGAATCGGTGTCACGTCCTTGATCATGGTAATATTCAGCCCTGCGGTCTGAAGCGCACGGATCGCTGCTTCGCGTCCAGATCCCGGGCCTCTCACATATACTTCAATGGTCTTCATGCCCTGGTCAATCGCCAGCTTCGCAGCATGCTCAGCGGCAGTCTGCGCTGCAAACGGGGTCGACTTTCTCGAGCCCTTGAAGCCCATTTCACCGGCAGACGCCCAGGATACAGCTCCGCCCGCAACATCGGTGATGGTCACGATGGTGTTGTTGAAGGTGGAACGGATATGAGCGGCGCCTTTTTCGATGTTCTTCTTTTCGCGGCGTCTCTTTACAACTTTCTTTACGGTTGCCTTAGCCATCTTGACTCACTCCTTACTTCTTCTTATTCGCAATGGTCTTTGCAGGACCTTTTCTGGTACGGGCGTTGGTCTTGGTGCGCTGTCCGCGTACCGGCAGGCCCTTTCTGTGACGGATGCCGCGATAGCAGTTGATCTCGACCATGCGCTTGATGTTCATGGCGTTTTCACGGCGCAGGTCACCTTCGACATGGTAGTTCGCTTCGATTTCATCGCGCAGCTTCGCAACTTCCACCTCGGTCAGGTCCTTGGCACGGGTGTCGGGATTGATTCCGGTTTTCGCCAGAATGTCCTGAGAGCTCTTCAGACCGATTCCGTAGATGTAGGTCAGGGCGTACTCTACGCGTTTGTTGTTGGGAATATCAACACCAGCAATACGAGCCATTTCGTTCGTTCACTCCTTTTCTGAATGTGTGGGCATCAGCCCTGCTTCTGTTTGTGCTTGGGATTTTCGCAAATCACCATCACACAGCCCTTTCTCTTGATAATCTTGCATTTCTCGCAGATCTTCTTAACGGAAGGTTTTACTTTCATTGCAGTTACCTGTCCTTTCGCTGTTATTTTTTACGCCAGGTGATACGGCCTTTGTTCAGGTCGTAGACCGAAACCTCTACCGTCACCGTGTCGCCGGGCAATATCCGGATATAGTTCATGCGAAGCTTACCGGATATATGCGCGGTCACAATATGACCGTTGGGCAACTTTACCTTGAAGGTGGCGTTGGGGAGCGTCTCCACTACCACGCCGTCCTCAAATTCAATCAGATCGTCCTTAGGCAGAATAATCCCTCCTCACTGTAATCTGGCACCGGAGATCACTCTCCGACATCGGTCAGCAGTATCGGGCCGTCTTCCGTGATGGCGACCGTATGCTCGTAATGGGCAGACAGTTTCCCGTCTGCGGTCACCACCGTCCAACCGTTAGACAGCACACGCACCTCAGATGTTCCTGCGTTGACCATGGGTTCAATCGCAATGGTCATACCGGCATACAGGCGGACGCCGCGTCCTGGCGTTCCGAAATTGGGTACGCCGGGCTCTTCGTGAAGTTCTTCCCCCACGCCGTGTCCTTCATATGCCCGTACCACCGAATAGCCGTTCTGTTCTGCATATGACTGCACATGATACCCGATATCCCCGATGCGCAGCCCCCCTCTGGCGTAAGCAACACCTGCGTAAAAGCTTTCCCGGGTGACCCGGATAAGCCGCTGTGCTTCTTCGCTCACCTTACCGACCGCGAAAGTTTTCGCGCTGTCGCCGGTATAGCCGCGGTAAAAGGCGCCTACATCCACCTTGACGATGTCCCCCTCGCGGAGTACCCGCCGTCTGGAAGGAATACCGTGAATGACTTCTTCGTTGATACTGATACAGGCTGCGGCAGGAAAGCCGCAGTATCCGAGAAAGGTGGGCCGGGCGCCGCATTTTTCAATGTAGCGCCGGATCGCCGTATCCACATCATGCGTGGTCGCGCCCGGCACAATCGCCTCGCGCGCAACCAGCAGGGCTTCTCCGGTGATCCTTCCGGCGTCCTTCATCCGCTGAATCTGCTCGGGGTTTTTCAGTTTGATCATGCTTTTACTCCCAGAGCAGACAGCGTCAGTGCGGTTGTGTCTTCCACCTTTTCCTGTCCCTCCACGCACCGCAGAATGCCCTTCTGCTCGTAGTAGTTCTTCAGGGGTTCGGTGGTTTCGTGATACACGCGCAGGCGGCTCTGTACCACCTCGGGTGCATCGTCCCGGCGTGTAGTCAGAGCTGCGCCGCATTTGTCGCAGGTGACTCCGTCACGGGAGGGCAGGTACTTCACATGATAGGAAGCACCACAGGCATCGCATACCCGTCTGCCGCTCATCCGCTCGACGATCGCCTCATCGGAGACCTCAAGCGACAGCACGGCATCCAGTGCAATGCCCATCGCGTCCAGCGCCTCTGCCTGAGGCACCGTGCGGGGGAATCCGTCCAGGATAAACCCGCCCCTGCAATCGGGTTCTGCCAGGCGCTCCCGGATAATGCCGATCACGACATCATCCGGCACCAGAGCGCCCTGCTCGGTATACTTCCTTGCTTCTTCTCCCATCCGGGTCCCGCTGCGGATCGCTTCGCGGATGATCGCTCCGGTCGATATGGTGGGAATGCCCAGCCGTTCCGAAACGCATGCCGCCTGCGTACCTTTGCCTGCCCCGGGGGCGCCAAGAAATATAATGTTCATACAAAACTCTCCCGACCGCTTTACGAAAGGAAGCCTTTGTAGTTGCGCATGGTAAGCTGTGCCTCGAGTTCGCGGAAGGTCTCAAGCGCTACGCCCACCACGATCAGCAGCGAGGTGCCGCCGAAGGTGAAGCTGCTTGCCAGTGAAGTAACCAGCGTGCTGACCTGAGAACCGTATCCGATTCCGGTCATGTAGTCGGAAACCAGTGCGGTAAGCAGGGGTTTGACCACCAGCGGTCCGGCAATCACCGGCAGAAGCGCAACGACACTGAGGAACAGTGCGCCCATCAGGGTGACGCGGTTGAGGATCCGCCGGATGAAGTCTGCGGTAGGCTTGCCCTGCCGGATACCCGGAATGGTGCCGCCGTTCTTCTTGAGGTTGTTGGATACCTCAATGGGGTCAAAGGAAATGGTCACATAGAAGTAAGCAAATGCGATGATCAGCACAAACAGCAGCACCGCATACACCGGGCTGGCGGAAGCAAACAGTTTGTACCAGAAGTTGGTGGTTGAAACACCTGCCAGCGTCATGATCGTCGCGGGAAGCGACACAATCGAGCTGGCAAAGATGATGGGCATGACGCCTGTCCTGTTGAGCTTGATCGGCAGGTTGGAGCTCTGTCCGCCGTACATCTTGCGGCCCACCACGCGCTTGGCATAGGTGATCCGGATGCGGCGCTCGCTGCCCGTGACAAAAATCACGAACACGGTCAGCGCAATAACCACCGCCACAACAAACACGCCGAACAGGCCTGCCAGAGAACCGAACAGAATCTTCATGCCGGTTGTGGTCTGTCCGTATACGGCATATCTGCCCACATTGAACAGCTGAATGGCAAACGAGGGAGCGCCCGAAACGATATTGGCAAACAGAATCAGCGAAATACCGTTGCCGATACCGTTCTCGTTGATCTTCTCACCCAGCCACATGATCAGCGACGCACCTGCGCAATAGCAGATGACGATGGTCGCCGCATACAGGATCCAGGTCCAGCTGCCCGAATCGCTGCGTGCGATCGGAGAGATCATCGAGGATCCGCTGCTGCCGTTGGAGAGCAGCATGTAGTAGCCGATTGCGGTGATCAGTGCCAAGATCACGGTGGTGATCCGGGTCAGGTTGGTCATGAATTTCTTGCCTGCTTCACCGTCCTTGGCACGCCGCTGCAGGGGCGGAATGGCCACGGTCAGCAGCTGCAGAACGATGGAGGCCGTGATATAAGGGGAAATACCGAGTGCAAACAGGGTCGCAGAACTGAGCGCACCGCCCGACAGGGTGTTCATGTAGTCGAGGATGGTGCCGCCGAACTGGCTGGAGAAGTTTGTGGCATCAACAAACGGAACCGGAATAACCGTACCGATGCGATAAAGCAAAAGAATCACAAGAACAAAGATCAGTTTGTTTCTGAGTTCGGGTGTTTTCCACGCATTTCTCAAAGTCTGAAGCATTCAGATCACCTCAGTCTTTCCACCTGCTGCTTCAATCTTTCCTTTCGCTGTTTCGGAAAAGACGGCCGCCTTCACAGTGAGTTTTTTGGTAATCTCGCCTGCGCCCAGCACCTTGACTCCATCGGAGAGTTTGCTCAGGATGCCTGTCGCCAGCAGGGTCTCTGCATCAACAACCGCCCCGTCCTCAAAACGATTGAGCTGTTCGACATTGACGATTGCATAAGTCTTGCCAAACTTATTGTGAAAGCCTCTCTTCGGAAGCCGTCTGTACAGAGGAATCTGACCGCCTTCAAAGCCCGGGCGCACACCGCCGCCGCTGCGGGCGTTCTGGCCCTTGTGCCCTTTGCCGGCCGTCTTACCGTTACCGGAACCGGTTCCTCTGCCCTTGCGGAATACATCCCGGACGGATCCTTCCGCGGGTGAAAGTTCATGGAGCTTCATTCTTTCTCCTCCTTAACTATATTCCGATCAAACGGTCTCAACCGTGACCAGATGGCGGATCACCTGAATCTTCCCTGCCAGGACCGCGTCGTCGGCGTGCACAATGCTGTCGCCGATCCGATGCAGACCAAGGGAAGCCGCAGTGGCCTTCTGGTTGGGTTTGGCACCGATGAGGCTTCTCGAAAGCGTTACTTTTACATCTTTCATGTCGGTCGCCTCCTTATGCTTTCACGCTGTCAGCGCTCAGTCCGCGCGCCGCCGCAATCTGCTCGGCGGAACGCAGCTCACGCAGCCCTTCGAAAGTGGCTTTCACCACATTGACCGGGTTGTTCGAGCGCAGGCACTTTGCACGGATATTCTTGATTCCCGCCAGTTCCAGCACCGCACGGACCGTCTGGCCTGCGATGATACCGGTACCGGGAGCGGCCGGCTTGAGCAGAACCTTGCCCGCGCCGTAAACGCCCAGCACTTCATGCGGGATGGTGGAGCCGTTGAGCGCCACTTCAATCATATTTTTCTTGGCATCCTCGATGCCCTTGCGAATGGCATCCGGCACTTCGGAAGCTTTTCCCAGTCCGAAGCCCACATGCCCGTTTCCGTCACCAACTACCATGATTGCGGCAAAACGCGCGATACGGCCACCTTTTACGGTCTTGGAAACACGGTTGAGTACCACCAGCTTTTCCTGGAGATCCAGCTCGCCGGCGTCAATGATTTTTGCCATGTTTTTTCTCCTTCAGAATGTTTTCAAAATTTCTTTTGAAACAGTGTACAAACCGGCTCAGAACTTCAGGCCGCCCTCGCGGGCTCCTTCTGCCAGCGCCGATACACGCCCGTGATAAATATAACCGCCGCGGTCAAACACAACCTCGGTAATCCCTTTTGCCAAAGCGCGCTCCGCCAGGGTCTTTCCGATCGCGGTCGCCGCTTCCTTATTGGAGCCGATGCCCTCAAAGGCAGCCTCGTAGGTGCCTGCTGCCACCAAGGTTACGCCCTTCGTATCGTCTATGATCTGTGCGCTGATGTGCGCATTCGAACGGTAGACGGCAAGACGCGGTCTTTCTGCGGTTCCGCTGACCTTGCTTCTGACTCTCTTGTGTCTCTTCAGCCGCTGAAGATTACTGTCCGTTCTCTTTACCATGCGTATCCTCGCTCCTTTCTGTTATTTACCGGTCTTACCGGCCTTGCGGCGGATCTTCTCGCCCGCGTACTTGACACCCTTGCCGAGGTACGGCTCAGGCGGTCTCTTCTCGCGGATCTGTGCTGCGATCTGACCGACATTCTGCTTGTTGATGCCCTTGACCACAATGGTCGTGCTGTCCGGAATGTCAAAGGTGATCCCGTTCTCTTCCTTGAAAACGATCGGATGGGAATGACCCAGGTTCAGGACAATGTCCTTGCCCTTCTTCTCAACCTTGTAACCGACCCCGACGATCTCCAGCCGCTTGCTGTAGCCCTCGGTCACACCGGTCACCATGTTGGCAATCAGGGTACGGGTCAGTCCGTGCAGGGCACGGTCTTCCTTTTCGTCGCTCGGACGGCTCACGGTCACCGTATTGTTCTCCACCGCAATGCTCATGCGGCGGTTAAAGGTATCGGTCAACTCGCCCAGTTTTCCCTTGACGGTCACAACATTGCCGTCGCGCACGCTCACGCTCACACCGGCGGGCAGCGTAATGGGCGCTCTTCCAATTCTCGACATGTCAGTCCCTCCTTACCACACAAAGGCGAGGACTTCACCGCCCACATTTGCACGGCGCGCCTTACGGTCGGTCATCACGCCTTTCGATGTGGAGATGATTGCAATGCCGAGGCCGTTCATCACCCGGGGCATTTCCTCACAGTTGGTGTAAATTCTCAGACCGGGCTTGGATACGCGGCGCAGGCCGTGAATGACCTGGCTCTTGCCCTGTCCGTACTTCAGGGTGATCCGGATGATCCCCTGCTTGCCGTCTTCCACCATCTGATAGGACTTGATGTAGCCCTCTTCCAGCAGAATGTCGGCAATCGATTTCTTCATATTGGATGCAGGAATGTCTACCGTATCGTGCTTGGCGCTGTTGGCGTTCCGGATACGGGTGAGCATATCTGCAATGACGTCTGAAATTTGCATTGTTTGATCCTCCTTGATGCAAGTTCGTTTCTTGCTGCCGCATGTGCGCGGCGGCTGCCCGGCGGTTAAAGAACAGCTTTCCTGCCGGCAGATTAGAGAATGGGGTTACCAGCTCGCCTTTCTGACGCCCGGAATCTCGCCCTTGTAAGCCAGTTCGCGGAAGCAGATACGGCAGATTCCGTATTTACGGAGGTACGCATGAGGTCTTCCGCAGATCTTGCATCTGTTGTATGCTCTGGTGGAATACTTCGGTGCTTTCTGCTGCTTCAGAATCATCGACTTTTTAGCCATCGCTCACTCCTCCTCACTTATTTCGAAAAGGGTGCGCCCATCAGGGTCAGCAACTCTTTTGCCTCTTCATCGGTATGCGCAGTGGTCACAAACACGATGTCCATACCGCGGATTTTCTCCACCTTGTCATACTCGATCTCCGGGAAGATCAGCTGTTCCTTCAGACCCAGCGCGTAGTTGCCGCGACCGTCAAACGCATTCGGATTGATGCCCTTGAAGTCGCGCACGCGCGGCAGGGCGAAGCTGAACAGTTTGTCCATGAATTCGTACATCCGCTCGCCGCGCAGGGTCACCTTCACGCCGATCTTCATGCCTTCACGGACCTTGAAGTTTGCCACCGACTTTCTCGCGAAAGTGGGAACTGCCTTCTGACCTGCAATCATGGTGATCTCGGAGAGCACATTGTCGATCACCTTGGAATTCTCCTTGGCATCGCCCACACCCACATTGATCACAATCTTGTCCAGACGCGGAATCTGCATGGGGCTCTTGTAACCGAACTTGCTCATCAGAGCGGGAGCAACTTCGTTCATATACTTTTCCTTAAATCTTGCTGCCATCTTCGGTTACCTCCTCTCAGATCTTCTTGCCGCATTTGGCACACAGGCGAACCTTTACCTGCTTGTCGCCTTCGGTCTCATAACCCGCACGGGTACGCACGCCGGTCTTGCAGTTGGGGCAGTACAGCTGCACCTTGGACGCATAAATCGCGCCTTCGGTCTTGACAATACCGCTCACATCGCCCTGCTTGCGTGCTTTGGTATGCTTGGATACCACATTGACGCCCTGCACAATAACCTTACCCTCTTCCGGCGAGGTGGCAATCACCTTACCGATGCGGCGGCCGGTCGTGCCGTCGTCCTTTTTCATCTTTTTGTCCGCACCGGAGAGCACCACGACCGTGTCGCCGGTCTTCACATGAAGTTTCTTCATTGCTGCATCCTCCGATCAAAGTACTTCGGGAGCCAGAGACAGGATCTTGGTGAAATCATGGTCTCTGAGTTCTCTCGCCACGGGCCCGAAAATACGGGTTCCGCGGGGGGTATTATCCTCTTTAATTACCACTGCCGCATTTTCGTCAAACTTAATGTAGGATCCGTCTGCACGGCGGAGTTCCTTTACCGTTCTGACCACGACAGCCTTCACAACGTCGCCCTTCTTGACAACGCCACCAGGAGCAGCCTTCTTCACAGAGGCCACCACCACGTCTCCGATTCCGGCATACCGCCGGCCGCTTCCGCCCAGAACGCGGATGCACATCAGTTCTTTGGCTCCGGTGTTGTCAGCGACTTTCATCAATGTCTGTTGCTGAATCACTTTTCGTTCCTCCTCATTTCGGCAAGTGTTTTGACCTGCCTACTGTATGGTGTGAGTTCGAACCGGTGTGCCGGTCTTACTTCGCTTTCTCTACAATCTCCACCAGGCGCCATCTCTTGGTCTTGGAAAGCGGTCTGGTCTCCATGACCGCCACCCTGTCACCGATGCCGCAGGTGTTCTTCTCGTCGTGTGCGTGGATCTTCACGGTGCGCTTCACGATCTTGCCGTACTTGGGATGACGCACATTGTCCTCAATGGCAACCACGATGGTTTTGTCCATCTTGTCGCTTACCACCTTGCCCACTCTGACTTTTCTCAGTTTACGTTCTTCCATCGTCTTCGCTCCTTATGCGTTCTTTTCGCCGAGTACGGTCATCACCCGCGCGATATCACGCTTCACATCGGTGATCTTGTGAGGATTGTCAAGCTGGTTGATCGCGTGCTGAAAGCGGAGGTTGAACAGATCCTTCTTCAGATCGGTCAGCTTTTTCTCCAGCTCTTCCACCGTCATCTCTCTGAGTTGTTGTGCTTTCACGGCTTATACCTCCTCTGCCTTCTGCTCCTCACGCGTCACGAACTTGCACTTGATGGGCAGTTTGTGAGCCGCAAGACGCATTGCTTCTTTTGCGATTTCCTCGGTTACGCCGTCCATTTCAAACATCACTCTGCCGGGCTTCACCACGGCAACCCAGTACTCAGGGGAACCTTTACCGGAACCCATTCGGGTCTCGGCCGGCTTCTCGGTGATCGGCTTGTCGGGGAAGATCTTGATCCAGACCTGACCGCCACGTTTGATATAACGGGTCATTGCGATACGCGCCGCCTCAATCTGATTGCTTTTGATCCACGCGGGCTCAAGAGCAACAAGGCCGTAACTTCCGTAGGTAACCGTGTTCCCACGCGACGCCTTGCCCTTGAGTCTGCCCCGCTGTACACGGCGGTACTTTACTCTCTTAGGCATTAACATGATCAGTTGCCCCCTTCTGCTTTCTTTCTGTCGCCGAACCGGCGGCCACCCGACTGCCCGTCTCTGCGGGAGCGGTTCCCGTTTCCGTCATTGTGACGGCGCGGACGACGGTCGGGACGCTCCGCACGCCGCTCTGCAGCTGCGGTCTCGGCAAGCACCTCGCCCTTGTAGATCCACACCTTGATGCCGATCTTGCCGTAAGTGGTGTTTGCTTCCCAAAAACCATACTCGATGTCCGCACGCAGGGTCTGCAGCGGAATGGTTCCTTCATGGTAGTGCTCGGTGCGCGCGATTTCCGCTCCGCCAAGACGGCCGCCGCAGGAAATCTTGATTCCCTTGGCTCCCAGTCTCATCGTGCGTCCGATCGCCTGCTTCATGGCGCGGCGGAAAGAAGTTCTCTTCTCCAGCTGCACCGCAATGCTCTCTGCCACCAGCTGCGCGTTCAGATCGGGGTTCTTGATCTCAATTACATTCACCAGAACCGTTTTACCGGTCATGGCTTCCAGTTCACTCTTCAGTTTCTCAATCTCAGCGCCGCCCTTGCCGATCACCATGCCCGGCTTGGCGCACTGGATGAATACGCGGATGCGCATCCGGTCCCGCTCGATCTCAATCTTCGGAACCCCTGCACCCTGCAGTTTGTTTTTCAGATATTTTCTGATCTGATAGTCGGAGACAAGCGTGTCACCGAACTCCTCGTCCTTCACAAACCATCTGGAATCCCAGTTCTTGATGACCCCTACGCGCAGTCCATGAGGATTTACCTTCTGTCCCATGCTTTATCCGACCTCCTTCTCCGCATTCTTTTCTTTGACCACCAGCGTCACATGGCTGGTACGCTTCATGATCCGGTACGCTCTTCCCTGCGCTCTGGGCATCACGCGCTTGAGAGTGGGACCGGGACATACAAAGCATTCGGATACATACAGGTTGGATGCATCCATGTTGAAGTTGTGTTCTGCGTTTGCTACCGCGCTCTTCAGGAGCTTGATCAGGCTCTCAGATGCAATTTTGTTGGTATTCTTCAGAATGGCCATTGCCGCATCGGTGTCTTTTCCTCTGATCAGGTCCAGGACGATCTTAACCTTGCGCGGGGAAATTCTCAGGTATTTAAGATGTGCCTTTGCTTCCATTTAGGCTCTGCCTCCTTTCGCTTTTGAGCGAACTCTACAATTTTATTTTCCGTTATTGGATGTCTTGGAACCTGCGTGCCCCTTGAATGTGCGGGTAGGTGCGAATTCGCCCAGCTTGTGTCCCACCATGTCCTCGGTCACATAGACCGGAACATGTTTTCTGCCATCGTGTACAGCAATCGTATGCCCTACAAACTCCGGGAAGATGGTGGATGCACGGGACCAGGTCTTCAGCACCTTTTTCTCGCCTTTTTCATTCATTGCACAAATCCGATTGTACAGTTTCAGTTCCACGAAAGGCGGTTTTTTCAGGCTTCTACTCATTTTTGTGCCTCCTTCTCAATTCTGCACGGCATTACTTGCTGCCTCTGCGTTTGACGATGAACTTATTGGTTCTCGCCTTCTTGTTGCGGGTCTTGTAACCGAGTGCAGGCTTGCCCCACGGGGTTACCGGTCCGGGACGCCCGATCGGAGAGCGTCCCTCACCGCCGCCGTGCGGGTGGTCGCAGGGGTTCATGACCGAACCGCGGACTGTCGGACGGATGCCCTTGTGACGGGTCTTGCCCGCCTTGCCCAGTTTCACGGTTTCGTGTTCCAGATTCCCTACCTGTCCGATGGTCGCCTTGCAGTCGGGACGGATGATCCGGACCTCGCCGGAAGGCAGTCTCACCTGCGCCTGGCCGTTTTCCTTCGCCATCAGCTGCGCTGCCGCTCCTGCGGAACGCACCAGCTGCGCCCCCTTGCCGGGGTACAGCTCAATGTTGTGAATGAAGGTACCGACCGGGATTGCGGAGATCGGCAGCGTGTTGCCCGGCTTGATGTCCGCATCGGCGCCGGAATACACCTTGTCGCCGTCGGTCAAACCAACCGGAGCAATGATATAACTCTTCTTGCCTGCTTCGTTCTGAAGGAGTGCAATATAAGCGGTTCTGTTGGGGTCGTACTCCACGCCGACTACCGTTGCCGGGGTGTTGTCCTGGCGCTTGAAGTCGACAATGCGGTACTTCTGCTTGTTTCCGCCCCCTTTGTGGCGGACCGTGATGCGGCCGTAGCTGTTGCGGCCGGCGTGTTTCTTCTTGATCTCAATCAGACTCTTCTCGGGCGTGAACTTGGTCACTTCCTCAAAGGACGGAGCCTGCATATGTCTGCGCGACGGTGTTGTCGGCTTATACTTCATGGTAGGCATCTTCTGCTATCCTCCCGACTTAGTTCATGCTGTCGAAGAATGCAATGGTCTTGGAGTCTTCCGTAAGAGTCACGATTGCTTTCTTCCACTCGCTGGTATAGCCCATGTGGACTCCCACTCTGGTGGGTTTCTTTTTCATATTGATCGTGTTGACCTTCGCTACCTTCACACCGGGGAACATGGTTTCGACCGCCTGAGCAATCTCGGGCTTCTTCGCACTCTTCTCCACCTCAAAGCAGTAACGCTTCGATGCGGTTCCGTCCATGCTCTTCTCGGTGATCAGAGGTCTTCTGATGATATCTGCAGCAGACTTCATCTTGCATATACCTCCTCAATCTTCTCAACCGCAGCCTTCGCCACGATAAAGGTATCGCAGTTCAGGATGTCGTAGGTGTTGATCGCGTTGAACACTGTGGTCTTCACGCCCGGAATGTTGGCGCAGCTCTTGACCACCGTCTCATCTGCTCCCGGCAGCACGATCAGGGATTTCTTCTCGGCGCCCAGCGCATTCAGCATGGCCACCATGTTCTTGGTCTTGTATTCGGTCGCGGCAATCTCATCCACAACGATCATCTTGCCGTCCGCCACCTTCGAAGACAGCGCTCCGAACAGAGCGGCTCTCTTCACCTTCTTGTTCAGGTCCACGCGGTAGCTGCGCGGCTTCGGTCCCAGTGCCACACCGCCGTGCGTCCACTGCGGCGAACGGGTGGAACCCTGTCTCGCCCGGCCGGTCCCCTTCTGCTTCCAGGGCTTCTTTCCGCCCCCGGAAACCTCTGCACGCGTCAGGGTGGACTGTGTTCCCTGTCTCTGGTTGAGCAGATATGCTCTCACTGCGGCATGGAGGACGGCGCTCTTTACCTCTGCGCCGAATACCGTATCGGATAAGGTCATCTCTCCGACTTCCTTGCCCGCCATGTTGACAACTTTAATATTAGGCATCTGTGTTTCCTCCTTCCGTTACGCCTTGACAGAATCGCGGATAAATACGATGCCGCCCTTGGCACCCGGAACCGCGCCCTTGACGGCGATCAGGTTCTTTTCTGCGTCGATCTTCACTACTGCGAGGTTCAGGATGGTGACCTGCTCGTTTCCGTACTGTCCAGCCATCTTCTTGTTCTTATAAACACGGGAAGGCGTGGAGTTCGCTCCCATGGAGCCGACCTGACGGTGAACCGGGCCTGTACCGTGGGACATACGCAGAATGTGGTGTCCCCATCTCTTCACAGCGCCGGTGTATCCGCGGCCCTTCGTGATCCCGGTAATGTCGACCTTTTCGCCTGCGGCGAAGGTATCGACGGTGATCACATCACCCGCGTTGAGCGCGCTGCAGTCATCCAGGCGGAATTCCTTCAGGTGCTTCTTCGGAGACACGCCCGCCTTCTTCAGGTGGCCGAGCTCCGCTTTGGTCAGTTTCTTTTCCGTGACATCAGCGAAAGCCAGCTGGACCGCATCGTATCCGTCGGTCTCTACCGTCTTCTTCTGCGCAACAGCGCAGGGTCCCGCTTCAATCAGGGTTACGGGAATCACATTTCCGACTTCATCGAAAATCTGAGTCATTCCCAACTTCTTGCCGATCATGCCTTTTTTCATGTTTTCCTCCGTTTCGGTTATTGGTTGACGCGCTGGATTTCCGGTCACCCGGTCGCATCAACTTGACCACAAGGCCGTGGCACGGCATCTGCCGTCTGTTCCGTAACCGCGTGCAGTTACGCTTTGATCTCAATCTCCACGCCGGCGGGGATTTCCAGATTCATCAGGGCTTCCACCGTCTTGGACTGCGGATTGAGAATGTCAATCAGTCTCTTGTGCGTACGCAGCTCGAACTGCTCACGGCTGTCCTTGTACTTATGCACTGCCCGGAGGATCGTGGTGATCTCTCTCTCGGTCGGAAGCGGGATGGGTCCCGAGACTGCACTTCCGTTTCTTTTCGCGATTTCCACAACCTTCTGCGCTGCGGCGTCCACCAGGGTGTGGTCATAGCTCTTCAGTCTGACTCTGATTTTTGTGTTTGCCATGGTTTGCCTCCTTCTTTCATTCGGGGGGCGATTGCTTTCACACTGTGCCGGGTGTTTCAAACCACCCCTGATTGAACGCGGGTTCAGAACACCCTTCCGCAGCGGATGTTCTGCCCCGTGTACACACAGTATCATTGACTGTCGCCCGGTTTTTTACGGACATACTCCACGAAAATTCCCTGCATTCTGCAGCAACCTTTCGCTTCATCGCACATCAAGCCTTATTATTTTAGCAGATTTTTCATCGCAAATCAAGCACAACATCAAAATACCAGGGCTTGTATGTGTAGAAATTTTAGACTGATTTCCCCGATTTTATATACACTTCGCACAATTTTTGTTTTAAAACGATGCAATACAAGCCTGTACCATGGTTTTTTTGTGAAAACGCAGGGCAAAGGATGCGTTTGTTTACGGTCTGTTAACAAATTTGCGTTACAATACTTGCGTTATATTTGATATAAGAGGTAAATTTATGAGCCGAAGCCAAAAAATAAGACTCTCCATGCTGGCGACCGCGCTGCTTACCGCGGCGGCCGTGCTGGTACGCACATTGGCCGTTCTGCTGGATTTTGAGCCGGACAGCGGTTACTTTGTCAGCGGGAGCGCACGGCTGATCTGGAGCAATATCCTGCTGGTACTTGCCATTATACCCGGCGTGGTTCCCATGCTTTCCGCAGGCAGCGCGGTGCGCCTGCGCGTGCGCCGTATTTCCCTGCCTCACCTGTTCGCCACAGCACTGCTGACCCTGATGTTTCTGTCCATGGCAGTGTATCATGTGTCAGTACTCTTTCGCTTTATTGCTGCTCCGCACACGCTGTTCAATGTACGGCAGGTTGTGGTTTCGTTGCTGGCGGCCATCTCTGCCGGTATCGCGGGGGGTTCGGCGCTGCTCGACATCAACTTCAACGGCCGGCTGCCGCGGGCACGCTTTCTGCTGAATCTGTGCGGTGCTTTGTTCTGTTGCGCCTATACCATGTTTCTCTATTATGAGCAGTCCCTTCCCCTGAATGCCGAGGTCAAGGTGCTCGACGAGATGGCGATGCTCGCCGTGGCAGTGTTCCTTCTGATGGAATGCCGGATCACGCTGGACCGTCCCATGTGGAAAGTCCGTTTCCTGCTGGGATATGCCGCGTTTGTAATGACAGCTACCGCTTCCATTCCCGCCCTGCTGTATCATTTTATAAAAGGGGAAAGCCTGTTCATGGGCACCGTTCATCCGTTTCTCCTGTTCGGATTCACCATTTATGTACTTGCGCAACTTCTGCAGACCGAGGCCGGAAAGGCGGAACCCGAAACCGGATTTTTTGCTGATCTTGAGCACCTTTCCGAAGAGGAAGAAGAACAGGATGACGAGCCCGAGCAGCTGACGGTGGACAGTCTGCTGGACGATGCGGCCACCTCCGCCCCAACCGGCACGGCATCCGCACCGACCGAAGACAGTGATGTCATCCCGGAACCGGTATCCGAACCGGATGAAAAGAAAATTCCGGAGCCCGTGACTCCGGCGCAGCCCGAACCCGTCTCACCGGGCGTGCTCCGTGCCGATCGCGATCCCGCAAGCGAAAACCCGCTGGACGCCATTCCCCAGGTACAATATACCCCGTACACGCCTCCTGCTTCCGCCGGCCGGAATGCTGTCAGCCAGCAGAATCTCTCTTCCCCGGATGCCTCCCCTGTACAGAAGCCGAATCCGCTGGATGCTATTCCGCAGGTGCAGCAGCCTGATCCCCTGGATGCCATCCCACAAGTGCAGCAGCCTGATCCCCTGGATGCCATTCCTCAGGTGCAGCAGCCTGGTCCCCTGGATGCCATTCCTCAGGTGCAGCAGCCTGATCCGCTGGATGCCATTCCTCAGGTGCAGCAACCCGATCCGCTGGATGCCATTCCTCAGGTGCAGCAGCCCGATCCGCTGGATGCCATTCCTCAGGTGCAGCAGCCCGATCCGCTGGGTGCCATTCCTCAGGTGCAGGAATCTTCCTCGCCAAAGCAACCCTGACTTATGCGCCGCGGCCGAACCGCCCGAGCCGCTCCATGCGGTTTTACGGCGGCCGCGGTGTTTTTTTGTCTCGGAAAGCACAATAATATAATGTAGAAAACCGGCCCGTCCGGTAAGAAAAGGAACTCCTTATGAAAACCATCCTGGTAATCGACGGAAACAGCATCATCAACCGCTCATTTTACGGTATTCGTACGCTCACTACGCAGGACGGCAGACATACCAATGCCATCTATGGCCTGCTGACCACGGTCAGCAGGCATCTGGAAACCTGCCGGCCGGACTATGCTGCAGTTGCCTTTGACCGCAAGGAACCCACCTTCCGGCATGAACTGTATCACGATTACAAGGCAGGGCGCCGTCCCACTCCTCCCGAACTGCTTTCGCAGTTTCCGGACGCGAAGGCATGCCTTACGGCAATGGGTATCACCGTTCTGGAACAGCCCGGATATGAAGCGGATGACCTGCAGGGAACCATCGCGCACTTGGCGGATACCATGCCTGATACACACTGCTATATTCTGTCGGGAGACCGGGATCTGCTGCAGCTGATTTCCGACTCGGTGACTGTTCTGCTCGCCACCAACAAGGACACGCTGGTCATGGACCGTGATGCTTTTTTTGCCCAGTACGGAATCGAACCGCAACAACTGGTTGATGCCAAAGCGCTGATGGGAGATTCCTCCGACAACATTCCGGGCGTTCCGGGGATCGGGGAAAAAACCGCCCTGCAGCTGATTGCGGATTTCGGCTCGCTTGACGGGGTGTACGAGCATCTGGACGATTCCCGCATCAAAAAAGGGGTGCGAGCCAAACTGGAAGCAGGGCGTGATTCGGCAGTACTTTCGCGAAAACTGGCTGCCATCTGTACCGATGCTCCGCTTCCGGTGCCCCTTTCAGATATGAATTACAGGGGGTTTGATGTTCCTGTGCTTCGGGAACGCCTGATAAACCTGGAGTTTACCAATCTGATCCGGAAAATGGGGCTCGACCGGGAACAGCCGGAAGCAACATCCCCTGCGGCAGAGTCGCAACCGGTTCCCTGCTTTACGCAGGCCGATGCCGCTCTGCTGTCCCGCCAGTGTACAGCCGGTTTTTCCGTACAGGTGCTGCCGGACGGCTGGTATTTCAGTTGTACAGACGGCAATTATGTCTACCGTGAGGATCCCTCAGAACTTGCGCCCCTTTTTTCGGATGCGGACCGGAAGATCATCTGTTACGATGCAAAAGCACTCTGGCATCTTCTGCGCCGGCACGGAATCACCCCCGCGCCCGTTATGCGTGACCTGATGCTCTATGCCTATGTCTGCAACGCGGCAGCAGGGCAGCCCTCCCTGAGCGGTTTGCTTATGCGCCAGACCGGGCAACTGTTGCCGGACGGTGCACCGGGAGTACACCTGTTTGCTGGAGCAGAAGCCTCTTTGCGTGATCAGATTGAACAGATGGGTTCCCTTCCGCTGCTTGAACAGATTGAACTTCCGCTTGCCCCCGTACTGGCAGAAATGGAAGAACGGGGGGTACGGATTGACCGGGAAGGCATGCTGGCATACGCAGATCAGCTGGACCGTGCCGCGGCAGACTGTGCCGAATCGGTGTATGAAATGGCAGGGCATGTCTTCAATCTCAATTCTCCCAAACAACTCGCTCAGGTCCTGTACGAAGAACTTCAGCTTCCAGCCCCGCGTAAAACGCGGAGCGGTTACTCCACAGATGCCGAAACACTTGAAAAACTCCGTTATCTCCACCCCGCTGTGGATCAGATTCTGGAATACAGGCAACTGACCAAACTTTCCGGAACCTATGCGCGGGGGCTGCCCGCCCTCACAGATGAAAACAATCGTTTACACACAGACTTCAAGCAGGCATTGACTGCCACCGGCAGGCTCTCCTCTGCTGAGCCCAATCTGCAGAATATTCCGATCCGCACTCCGCTCGGCAGACAGATGCGCAACTATTTCGTTACAGACCCCGGGTATGTACTGGTAGATGCGGATTACTCACAGATTGAACTGCGCCTGCTTGCACACCTTTCGCAGGATCCAGTGATGTGTGAAGCATTCCGGCAGGAACAGGACATTCACCGCCGGACTGCCGCGCAGGTCTTCGGAATCCCGGAAGAGGAGGTCACGCCCGAGCAGCGCAAGCGTGCAAAAGCAATTAACTTCGGGATTATCTACGGGATCGGCGCCTATTCCCTGTCCGGAGACCTTGGTATATCGGTAGCGCAGGCCAAACGGTATATTGAGCAATACCTGGGCGAATTCCCGAAAGTGGGTGCCTTTCTGGAGGAAACAGTGGCACACGCCGAAGCGGACGGTTACACCACCACACTGTTCGGCAGACGCCGCAACATTCCCGAACTTCACGCATCCAAAGCCCCTCTGCGTGCTTTCGGAAAGCGGGTTGCCATGAACAGCCCCCTGCAGGGCAGTGCGGCGGATATTATGAAGATCGCCATGCTGCATGTCCGACGCCGTCTCTCACAATCCTGGCCCGATGCGCATCTGGTCATGCAGGTGCATGACGAGCTGCTGGTGGAAGCACCTGCCGCGCAGGCCGAGGAGGTGGCAGCCGCCGTAAAGGACGAAATGGAGAATGCCGCCTCTCTTCTGGTACCCCTGACCGTGGATGTATCGATTGCTTCCACCTGGTTGAAATGACCCGTAATATGTAAATGTTTATTGTCAAATCAGGGACCGGAACGCTGAAGCTTTCCGGCCCCTGATTTGTTTGTATAGGCAACACCGTTTCCCCGGACGGGGAGGACTCTTCTGTGCTTACAGTTCGATCAGCAGTTTATTGTAACCGTCGAGTGAGCCGGGTCTGCCGGGGTCCGTACGCATTTCTTCCGGCAGTTCATTGCAGCTTACAACCGTATCAAGCGGAACCCCGAACTGCTTGGCGATACTCCATAAAGTGTCCTGCTCATCCGGATAAACCGCCACCAGATGAGCGCCGGTACGCTGACAGGTCTGTTCACGGTCTGCGGTTGCCCCGCATACCACCCGTCCCGTAAGAGGGGCTGTGACTTCAGCCTGTACAGAGAGGTCTGCAGTCACATGAATCTGTGCGGCATCCATACCGGCAGCTACCCGCACCACCACCGGAACGGCATCAATCCGTGCATCGGCAGGAGCCTCGGCATCCATCTGGGTCTCCAGGCAGAAAGGCAGTACCATACTTCTGGCGGCAGGTGCCGGTATTCCTTCCTCTCCGGAAGACACGCTTCCCAGCAGATTGACCCGCGCCTTTCCCTGTACGCGAAGCGTTCGCCCCTCGGTCTCAGCATGAGATTCCACAACCGAGGCGCTGACATCCGAAATGCTCTCCAGCATGCCGCCTTCGTCACGCTCTCCCTCGCCGTCCGCACTGCCACAAAATGAGGAACACCACAGACTGACCACCGTATCCAGAGGTTCGGTCTGTGCCTGCATTGCATAGGCGGTTCCGTATACATCGCTCACCACGGACAGCGACTCATTGCGTACCGCTTCCCCGAACAGCTCATAGGTGACATCAAACAGCACATCGCCTCCGCCCGCCTCCTCAGCAACCGTTGCCTGCACATTTCTGCAGAAGCCGAATACCCGCACCCGGTCTTCCCCGTGCACACCTTCTGCAGGGACCGATTGTTCAAAGGGAACACGCCGCTCCACCGCATACGGTATCGGAGCAGGTGTCCCTTCCGCGTGCGGACCGGTCAGCAGCGCCTTGATCCATAGATCTCCCCTGCACACCACGCACCCCTGTGCTGCGCGGCATTCCCCAGGCAGCACACGCGCCTCACACAGCAATACTTCAACCGGTTCCTGCGTATCCGCTCTGGCCGTATCGCGCACCGACAGTTCTCCGGAGGAAAAAGGAACAGCACGGCGCGAGAGGCGCTCGGACATCAGGCGTTCCGCCTGTTCGTCCGCAAGCAAGGGCAGAATGCCGGGCGTGACCGGTTCATTTTCGTACCCGACTGCCCAGGTATTCACTACGGAACGAAGATTCAGCCGGCGCGGTCCGGTGGGACGGCAGATGACCGAATCCAGCCCGCTCCGTGCACAGATATCTCCTTCACGCAATACCGCAGCCATACTGCACTCATAAGGCAGTGTCAGCTGGGCTGCCGCAACCTGCCCCTCTCCGTCCGTGTACAGCACGCTGTGCTGCACATTACCGGCAAACTCGGTCCGGTCTCCGGAAACATAACTCCCCGCCGGAATGACAGCCGAACGCACCTCCAGAATACGGCGCATCTCGGGTTTGTAATCCGGAAGTGTCAGTTCCCCCGCCGCGTCGGCATACAACATCTCTCCGCCCCGGATTTTTTGCCGTTCTTCATATCTTCTTTCGTCCATGCCGCTTCTCCTTTGTGCTGTTTTTGCTACAGTTTATGAGTTGCACGGCTTCTTTATGCCTTCTTTCATGTAACCGATAAAAAGGCGTATCAGGGGACCTGATACGCCTGCTTCCATGCCGGATTGGTCATCCTCAGATAAACGAGGGCGGCTGAGGGTCCATGACAGGAGGCAATTCGGGATCGCGGGGCGGAATACGGACCTGCCCCGGGGCCGCCGTGCCGGGTTCCTGCTTATTCGGCAGATCGGTCGGTTCTTTCCCCGGCATGCGACGCTTTTCTCTGCGAAGCGGATCTTCCATTTCAGGCTTCCTTTCTATCAATAAAATAAGGACGGAAGAACATCTTCCGTCCTTATTTTGAGCAGAAACGCTCCGCTTTATTACTTTTTCAGCTCCGCGACCACACGGCGGACGATTTCATCAACCAGTTCTTCGTCAACACCCAGCTTGGTGCCCTTCTTGCCGTTATAGCCCGGATGATGTCCCTTCAGGCCGAATGCGCGCCGCACATCCATCAACTTTGCCATCTGCTCCTCGGTGAACTCATTCACACCGTGAATCTGATAGGCCATCAGATAGATTTTAGCATAGAATTCGGTGGACTCCATATTGAAATAAGCCCGTATCAGCGAGTCCCCCACCGTCAGGGCACCGTGATTCTGCAAAAGAAACGCATCATGATCCTGCAGATAGGGCATCAGAGAATCGGGCACTTCCTCGGTAGACGGGGTCGCATAGGCGCATACCGGTACCGATCCGAGAAAAATCACCGCTTCCGGCATGATATACTTGTCAAGCGGTACATTGGCCACCGCAAACGCGGTAGCAGTGGGCGGATGCGCATGCACAACGCTGCGTACATCCGGGCGCTCCCGGTATACCCGCAGGTGCATCTTGAACTCGGAGGAAGGGCGGTATGTATCGTTGGCTTCCAGCATCTTGCCTTCTCCGTCAACATGCAGAATCATGTCAGGCGTCATGTACCCCTTTGACACACCGGTAGGCGTGCAAAGGAAAGTCCCGTCTTCCAGTTTTACGGAAATGTTTCCGTCATTTGCAGCCACAAAACCGTTCTGATAAATCCGGCGGCCTATATCGCAGATTTCTTCTTTTACCTGCAGAATTTGTTCCTGTGTCATCTCTCTCACCTTTCTTTATGGATCAGTATTCAACAAGTATATCCTACCGCAAGAGCGGGCATTTGTCAAGCAAATAGCGAAAAAAGCACGCATTTGCGCGATTTCAGTCTTTGCCGCGCTGCTGATTCTGCTTTACAGCCAGCATATCCACCAGCTGCTGGGCAATCCGCCCGCTGGTACCGGTACGCAGCACGCTGAAGGCACGCGCCTGCCGGATCAGTTCCTCATCGGAAACCGACAGCCCGCGCCGGTGCGCCAGATAGCGGCAGATTTCAAAGTAATCTTCCTGACCCGGTTTTTCAAAATAAACCGCCAGACCGAACCGCGAATACAGGGACAGTTTTTCCTGTTTGGTATCGTTGGCGTGCAGATCATCGGTATTGCGGTCTGCCCAGCTTTCACGCACCAGATGACGGCGGTTGGAAGTGGCGTAAACCAGCATGTTGGACGGGCTCGGCGCAAGGCCTCCCTCCATCACCGCCTTGAGGTACTTGTATTCTGTTTCGAAATCTTCAAACGACAGATCGTCCATATACAGAACAAAGGCGTAATTGCGTTCTTTTGCAATTGAAATCACCTGCTGCAGCCCTGCGAGCTGGTGCTTATGCACCTGGATCATCCGCAGTCCCGCGTCGGCGAACTCATTCAGCAGAGCTTTGATACAGGAGGATTTTCCGGTGCCGCTGTCACCATAGAGCAAAACATTGTTTGCCTGCCCGCCCGCGACAAAGGCAGCTGTATTTTCCGCAATGCTTTTTTTCTGCTCTTCATATCCCCACAGATCCGACAGTCTGATCTGTTCAAAGTCGCGCACCGGGATCAGATGATTCTCCTGATCCAGATAAAAAGCATACTGTAAAGCGAAAACCCCTACCCCGTAGGTACGGTAAAAGGAAGTCAGCGCCTCCAGAAACGCCTGATCGCTCTTTGCTTTGCATAGAGAATCCGTCAGCGCCCCGATCCGCTGTGCCGCAACGCCGACCGCCCCCTGTGCGGCGTGCATCGGTTTGTATCCGGCATAAGTAAGCGGCGCCTGAACATAGGCGCGGCGCAGCAGTGCGGCGTCCGCAAGCGCGGTTTTCCACAGGGTCCCGTCGGGCAGGGCGTCCCGCCTCTCCAGCGCCAGACTGAACGGATTTTCATCCCGGATCAGCTGCAGGGTCAGATACAGGCGTAAAAGGTCGCCCGTCAGGCCCATCTGCTCCCCCGTGCGATACAGTTCAGCGGCAGCACGCCGACGCCGCTCGCCGGTCCCGTCCACCGCATCGTCAAAGACCGCATACGCGGTCGACATTCCGAAAATCTGCAATTCTTCCGTGTTCAACATACCGTTTCCTCACAAAATCCGTTTTCTCCCGGCACCAGGTACCGGTCGGCAATTTGCCGGATGGCTTCGCGATCCCGTATGGCAAAGCGATCATCCACCGCCACAATCTCCATCCCCATCTGCTTCCCCGTCTGCATGCTGTAATAAGAATCCTCATACAGGGTTGTCTGTGCCGCAGACGCTCCCCAGCGGGAAAGTGCCCACAGAAAAGCCGCCGGGCTTTCTTTTCCTCCGCATCCTGAATCGGCAGTTGAAAGGACAAAATCCATCCCCTCTCCCACCTGCAGCGCTTCCATCGCCACACGGACCGCCGGCATATAGGTTGCGGTCAGGATACCGGTCCGTACCCCCGCGCTATGCAGAGCATGAAGCAGCGCCCGGGCTCCGGGCTTCCACTTCACATGATGCCGGTAGCGCTCTTCCATATACCGGTTTGCATATGCCACATCCAGCTTCCAGTACACCGCATCACGCTCCCGCAGCACGGCCACCATGCGCTCAAACGGCAACAATGCCAGCGCTTCAAAATCCTCCCTGTCATACGGCAGCCCGTGCTCCCGTGCGAAGACGACATGCACATGCCGCCAGTCGTACATACTGTCGAGCAGTGTGCCGTCCATATCGAACAATGCATAAGGTCTCATGTTTCACCTGTCAAACAAGAATTCCACCCGTCCGTCCTTCAGAACCAGACGCGCGGTAAAAGGCTTCCCCGCTTTTGAAACAAAGTCGGTGATCGGCTCGGACTGCCCGTCGCTGAGAATCTGCCGCAAAAGCGGCAGCGTAATGGTGCGGCCGCAGATGCGCAGCCCCACCCGGAAGGTGCAACCTTCCCGGTAACCTGAGCAGCCGTAACTGTATTTGCCCCGGATCAGCGGTCTGCCGCACAGCGGACACACCCCCACCTGATCTCCGAAACAGCCGATATCCAGAAGCGGATCGGTGACTTCCCTGCGGAATACGCCCGCGATCTCTTCTTCCGCCATCTCCACGCTCTGCTCCACCGTCATCTGTCCGTGATAAACCTTCTTCAGAGCCTGACCCATCTCGCAGGTCTTGTGCTTGTCCATGCGGATTTTCAACTGCTCAAGTGATTCAATCAGGAACTCGCCGCCCGGCAGGATGGAATACACATCTTTTTTCAGGGCAATGTACCCGCTTTTGCGCGCATTATCGATAATGCCGGTCCGGGTTGCCTCGGTCCCGAGCTCCAGTCCCTCAAACACCGCACGGTAATCCTCGCTGTCATCTGCAATCCCGTCATCCCCCGCTTCGGCAGCCGCCTTTTCTTCGCGGAAGGGATTTTTCAGATAATTGTTCAGCGTCTCAATCGTATAGTGCCGCGGCGGGGTGGTCTCTTTTTCAGTCACCTGAAAATCCACATTCACCCGGTCGCCTACGGAAAGGTTCGGCAGGACCTTATCCTTGCGGTTATAGTCATCGTACCGGGTAAAACCGGGCTCCAGCATGACCATGCCCTTAAGCGTGAAAGTTTCCTCATCCCCCACCGCCACGGTCATCTCCGTCCGCTCCACCTTGCACTCTTCACTGCAGAATACCGCCACAAAGCGTCGGAACACCGTGGCGTAAACCTGGGTTTCGCGCTCGCCCAGCGCATTCTTTTCAGGAATCCGGTAGGTGGGCGTCAGGGCGGAATGCGATTCGATTTTGGAATCGTCAAAAATCTGTTTGCTCTCTTTGAGACGAACCGGATACCCCATCTTTCCCACCTGGGAGAGAATTTTCGCAATTTTATCCTTTTCAGCGGTAGCCAGGTATTCCGAATTGGTGCGCGGATAGGTCAGATATCCCTTTTCGTACAGGCCCTGGATGATTTCAAGGCTGTCCGCCATGGACATCTTGTATTTCTTTCCCAATACATTCTGCAGGGTGGAAAGAGAATACAGTTTCCCGGGAGACAGCGTATCCTTTTTGCTTTTTTTGGCGGTGACCACCCCGCCGGCTGCATTGAGTGCATCCGCCGCTGCCTGCGCCTGATCGCGCTGGTCTTTGGTAAAACGTCTCTTGGAAACCAGCTCCACCGTTTCACCGTTGGTCTGCGCTTTGGATACCAGGGCAAAATAAGGTTCCGGCACAAAATTGCGGATCGACAGATCCCGGTCATAGATGGCGCGCACAATGGGCACGATTACCCGTCCCACACGCAGCAGGGTGCCGGTCTTCAGGGTTGCATAGCGCGTCAGGTTCACTCCGTAGAGCCAGTCAATATAAGTGCGGGCATATCCTTCTGCAGCAAGCAGATCGTATGAACTCTCAGGCTTGAGATCCGCCAGGGCGGCGCGCACCGTCTCGGGTGTCTGGTCAGGCAGCCAGAGCCGCAGCAACGGCTTGTCCTCCCGCAGCGCTTTCTTCACGCAGGTGCGCACGATGATTTCCCCTTCCCGGTCGGCGTCTCCCGCATTGACAATACAGGTGACATCCGGACGGTTACACAGAGCCGTAATGATCTCGAACTGTTTCCTGACACCGTCGTCCACCTGTTTGTCCGGCCCGCGGCGGAGTTCATAACGGAATTCTTTCGGAAAACAGGGGAGGTTTTTCAGCGTCCAACGGTTGTTTGCCTCTTCTGCAGGCTGATATGCTTCCACATCCGCCAGTCCGAACAGATGTCCGAATGCCCAGGTAATCAGATAGCCTTCTCCTTCAAGATAGCCGCTGCGGCGCTGCATGGTACCGATTCCGGCAGCAATATTGCGCGCCAGTGACGGCTTTTCCGCCACAATCAGAGTCATCCGGTAACCTCCTGTTCCGAAAAATCTGCCTTCCTGAAAACGGAGAGGGCTGCCGCGCGGCATTTGCGGCAGCCCTCATGCGGGCCGCTATACTGCTCCGGGGTGGTTCGAGTCGTCACCCGAAAGCCGGGCACCCCTGTCACACCGTGCGGCAGGCACACCGGTCGCAAGCGCCGCCTGCGCATCCATACCGCCATCGCCATGCATACCATACCGCTGACAGCAAGGAAAAAGCATCCGGCGGATAGCAGGATATCCATCACCGGCCGGCCCGCCTGCAGCGTTCCGACCACGCCCGATGCCAACATCCGCAATACAGGAGCGCCGGTCAGTAAAATTCCCCCAAGCACAAAAGTACCGCGAACCGCTTCACCGGGCACCCCCGTCTTTCTCCGATCAGGCAGATCAGAATTCTTCTTCTGCTTTCTGGATTTCAACAAAATCTCCGTTGACCACCCGATATGCCGGTACATATGCCTTCCGATAGCGGACGCTGTGTGCAGGACAGGTGCGCCCCTCTGCTTCCCAGGCATTCAGACACACCTCAAGCTCCGGCACTGAAAAGTCGAACGCTCCGGTGGCCGTCACCGCACGCAACAGAGAAAGCTTGAGCTGCATCTCCTCATCGCTGCCGGTGACGGATCCGGCGGTTTTCTGCATCATCTCCACCACATCGGCAGGGGTCAGATGCAGCGTTCCCAGGGCACGCAGATGCAGGCGCACCATGCCGTTGCCCAGTGTTTCATACGGAAGATCCTCCTGACGGTCAGGAAGAGTGCGCAACTCTTCCGTCAGGCGCGCAAGGGCGGCATCCCGGTCATGCAAAAAAAGATGCCCAGGGCCGTATTCGTTCTGATACACCAGTTTCAGAGCGTCCTCAGGCTGCATCAGCGGATAACGCTGCGCATGCAGTTTGAGAACGGCATACAGATCCAGTATCAAAGTCCTCTCCGTTTCAGCTCGTTGCCGATGAGCAAAGCCAGCGGCGGTACCAATGCCAACTGCAGAAGAATAGCGGGCCAGGCATTCAGAAATGCTCCCGAAACAAACATCTGCCAGCTGAACCCGGTACCGGCAACTCCCAGCACAACCACCTGTGCGATCCCCCAGACAATCCGTCCGAGCAGCATGGCACAGAGCAAGGATATGTAAGCCGCCGCAGTTTTGTGAATGCGGGTACGCCGTGTCAGTACCTCGAACAGCAATCCCGCTGTCAATCCGTACACACACAGCTCCGCCATCATGGACAGGCACCCGGGCATGGGCGGCATCTGAAACAGCGCAAAGCGCAGAATGGGTGCAACAAGCCCCACCCCGGCTCCCCACCATTTGCCGCAGATGAATCCGCACAGCAGGACCGGCAGATGCATCGGACTGAACATGTTCCCGAACCGCGGGATCTGTCCGGTCAGAAACGGCAGCAGCAGCGCCAGCGCCAGGAACATGGCTGACAGGCACAGATATACCGTCTGTTTTCTGATCATTCCGGTCTCTCCTTTCTTGCGGAGTCTCCCCCGCAGGTGCTCTCATACCCGTTTATTTTACCACATTTGCCGGACACTGTCAAGGTGAAGCGTCGGTTTTGCCCGACTGACTGATCTTCTTCCCCTCTCAGAATCATATGGAGGGGGTACGGAAAACGGTCTGCCGCCAAAGGGGCGGCAGACCGCGGTCTGTCGGATCAGAACGGATTTTATTGAGGCACTCAGTTGCCTGTCAGATCCTCAAACGAACCGGAATTTTTCACCGTATTTTCAAGTTCGCTCCATCCGTTCTTCGCCATATAAGCATCATAAACATCTGCATGGATATAGACCCGCTGTGTTCCGGTTGCCCCCGTAAAGAGGTCTGCCGACACATCGAATGCCGGTCCGTATACATACAGTCCCGCCACTTCCGCATCGCGGAACGCGCCGCTCTCAATGGTAGTCAGTGCCGAATCGGGCTGCGTCACCACCCGGATGGCTCCTTCGGTGCCTGCAAACGCACCGTCGAGAATGGCGGTGACTGCCTTGCCGTTGTGCGTATTGGGAATAATATACATCCCTCTCCCGCTTGCCTCATCCGTAATGCCCGCTACCGCATAGGTGCCGTCAGGGAGTTCTTCCATGATGAAGCCCACATTCTCCGCAATGCCGGCTTCCCCGCGCACCTCCTCGTAAGTCAGGTCAGTAGACCGGAGACTGGAACCGAAGGACTCCCAGAAATAATCAGCCACATAAGAGGAATACAGGTCGGAAGCAATGTGAATCAGCAGACCGGAGGCCGCGCCGTTGAAGGACTGCGTTCCTACCAGCAACGGACCTCTGTTATCGTCTCCTTCCACCGGCCGGTAAATGTAAAGAGCGGTGATCGAGGAGCCCTTAAGGAATTCCACATCCAGATTGGCCACACAGGAATCAGGCGGCAGCACCAGATTTTTCGTAACGGTGGTTCCGAAGAATGCTTCGGTCCCCACGGCGGTTACCGGTGCACTCACGCTGCCCAGTGTCTCATGCTCTACCGTAATACGGGCAGGCACTTCCAGTGTCTGCTTGGTCAGTCCGGCCTCAGACACACCGGTCACGGTAAATTCGTAAGTGGGATTTTCCTTGCCGTACGCATACATCTGATACACCAGATTCCCCACCGTGAACTCACCCATCGGCACAACCGTGGTGTCCAGCGGAGGCTGCAGTTCCTCGTCGGTAATCTCCACATCGGTGAGATAAAATTGATTGTACAGATCCTTGACCATCTGGGCGGTATGTACGGTCACACCGCGATCGTTGAGATGGAAATTGGAGTCATAGAAGTAACCGGGATCCATGATATAATCGCGCACATCCATCCCCAGGATCTCGCAGTCGAAGGTATCGGTCACAAACTGGTAGAAGGTATCCGCCAGCGCATCCAGCCTTTCGCCGGTATAGCGGTCAAAAAATTTGGTATCCTTATACAGCACATCTCCGTCCACCGTAATAGTGGTTTCGCGCTCGGTGACCATCTGACCGATCGCCCATTCATTCATCGGGCAGAAGGTGTAATACACCGTAGCGCCCGCCTTCTTGCAGTCGCGGATGTATTCATTGAGATAATCGATGAAATCCTGCGCATAGTCCGAGGGATCCAGAGAAATCGCATTGGCGGTACTGAAGAAGCCTGTCATCACATTGGCGTCACGCAGCCCGGCTATAATATCGCCGTACTCGTTGAGGTTCTTACTGTTGTAGATACCGGCAGGGTCGGGCGCGTCATTGCGCAGATAGAAGCCCAGTTTCTCTGTGGCGAAGCTCCAGGATCCGCCGTACAGGAATCCGAAGTCGTCGATGGTGGTCTTGAGCAGCATGGATTTATCGTCGTCGACTGCCTTGAGCGTTGCCTCACCGTTGAAATACAGCGACAGGGTCTGCGCGTTGATCTCGGGGGAAATGATGACGATATCCCCTTCTCCGATGGCATCGCGCGAGAGATCCAGCATCAGCTTGGTGCCCAACTCAGCATACAGGCCGAAGTTGACAACCGGCATGCCCATGTACTTCTCCAGCATGGCAGAATCCATACCGAATGCCACCGAAGACCCCCCGACCACAACGATTTTCGGTTCTTCGAGCCCGTAGAGACGGTCGTACTTTTCGTTGAGTCCTCCGTAATAAGCCAGGGAGTACTGAGACGGAATCACGAAGATCACACCCAGAAGGAACAGAAACGGAACCAGGATGGCCAGGACTGAGAAGCAGACACAGAGTTTGCAAATCATTTTCTTATTCATTGCCGTTCTCCTTTCTCAGAACTGGAAATAAATGAAGGTGGAAGACAGACCCATCGACAGCAGCAGCATCCACCCCAGCGCCACAATCCAGGTCAGGGTGACATGCACGCCGCGGCGCACCATCACCTCGCTGCCGTCGCATTCATCACCGTGCCGCACATAGCGGTCGAACAGATTGAGGGTCAGAACCGAGAAGATCACAGTCAGGATGGCGGGCAGGGTCAGGCCCATGGTATTGAGCACTTCTGAGACCGGAATATTCCAGGAAGCAGGCGTAACCAGCGCCTTGAGCATGGTGACCATGTCACCGGTGGTATTGGCGCGGAAGAGCAGCCAGGCGAAATCCACCAGGATAAAGGTGCCCAGCATGCGCAATACGCGCACCAGCGGACTGGTCTTGGGATTAATGTGCAGGGCGTTCCACATCCGGTCGCGCGTCTTGATGGTCAGATGCCCTACTACCTGGAATACCCCGTGCAAAGCACCCCAGATCACATAGGTCCATGCCGCACCGTGCCACAGACCGCTGACCAGGAAGACAATCATGACATTGCGGTAATACTTGATGCGCGAGCAGCGGCTGCCCCCCAGCGGGAAGTACAGATAGTCGCGGAACCAGGTGGACAGACTCAGGTGCCAGCGGTTCCAGAACTCCTTGATGGTCTGCGCCATGTAAGGATGCTCGAAGTTTTTCATCAGCCGGATGCCCATGATACGGGAACAGCCGATGGCGATATCGGTATAACCCGAGAAGTCGCAATAGATCTGAGCGGCGAACAGCACCGTGGCAATCACCACGCCCAGCGCGGGCACGGGATTGTCTGCTCCGAAGGTGTCCAGTTCATTGTAAATCGCATTGACATATACCGAAATCAGGTCGGCCACTACGATCTTCTTGAAGAAGCCGAGCAGCATTTTCTTCAGACCGTAGCTGACATCCGCCGCGTGTACCGGTGGGGGTACGCGCAGCTGAGGAAGCAGGTTGTCAGGCCGTTCAATCGGGCCTGCGACCAGCTGCGGGAAGAAGGACACAAACAAAGCGTAATACCCGAAGTGCCGCTCGGTTTTGATATCCCCGCGGTACACATCGATCGCATAGGACAGGGTCTGGAAGGTATAGAACGAAATACCGACCGGCAGCATCAGATTGAGCGCGAAGTCATATTCGTTGCCCGTAATCGCCCCGGCAATCCCCAGTACCGACTCAGAGAGGAAGTTAAAATACTTGAAGAAGAACAGAACTCCCAGAGAAGTCAGCAGCGTGATAGTAATGCACAGTTTTTTCTTGCGTTTGACCGAGACGAGAGCCGCGCCGGTCAGCTGTTCCGTTTCAATGCGTCCGTTAAGTTTCTGAATGACCAGCGAACTGATCCAGGACACCACGGTGGTGAACAGAATCAATACAATCAGCGTGGGCTGATAGTACATATAGAAAAAATATGACGTAATCAGCAGAAACAGCCAGCGGAAGTTTTCTCCGATCCGGGCCGGCATGCGCTTGGACGCGAAGTATCCGAGCAGAACAATCGGATAGAAAATCAGGAATTCAATGGAATTAAATGTCATACCTGCTTCTCCTCATTTACGGTTGCGGATGCCGGGGTGGCTTCCGTTTCGCTGCGGGACTCCGGCTGATTGCCGGTCTCCTCTGCGCGACGGGCTTCAGCCTCTTTCTGTGCTTTCAGCGCGGCTTCCTTCTGATGCTGCAGGCGGAACGCCTCGGGCGCATTGATCGCCAGCGCAAACAGTGCGGATGCCAGCAGCAGCATCAGGGTTTCCTGCAGAGGCACACTGCAGAAGATGCAGGAGACGGTGAGTGCAATATGGACCAGCACATTAAGGGCAGTGCCGAAAGCGGGCAGCAGATCTCCCGCCGCCGGCTTTCCGGCCCTGCGGGACACAAGGTTTGCGTACACACACAGCAGTACATGCAGCACCAGCGCAACCGCAAACAGGGCCATGACTACAGGTTGCCCGATACATTCCAGCAGGGCATTTTCTTTGGCCTCTTCCTCCGCGGCCGTCTGCCCGGCCGCGGTCAGCAACATTGTCAGATTCATAAACCTTCTCCCGTATTACTCAAAGATGCATCCGTCGTAATCGGTTCCCACGGCATCCATGGCTTTCACAGACAGTCCCAGTTCCTGTGCAAGGTCCTTGTACAGCTGATAGGTCCGCAGAGGACGGCCGATGTCGTTGACATGGAACGCGCAGTCGTAGAAATACTTATGCGCCCAGGTGTAATCGCTGCAGGTTCCCAGCACCGTGACATCCAGCGTCTCGGCAATATAGGCGTCGTATGCTTTCTGCCATGCTTCCGATTTTGCTTCGTCGATCAGCGCAAATTCATCTGCCGGGCAGAAGCTGAAGTACACTGCGGCGCCGGTCGCTTCCACATCCTTGATCTTGGCGGCCATGTAAGCGGCATACTGGTCGATCGTGGACCAGGTGGGAGAACCGCTGCTCCAGTCCTTGTCTTCATCCTGCCAGTTGCCTTCCAGTTCGCTCTTGATGTATTTGTTAAGCGTGATGGCATAAGAATCAATGTAATTGGATGCCAGTTGCTTGCGGTTGGCGTTCTGGTTGTCTCCGTTGAAGTCCACACCGCTCGACTTGTTTTTTTCGAAATTCTGCTCGCCCATGAAATACCGGCTCTGCTGGTAAACTGTAAATTCATCAAAATATTTAGTATAATTGCCGATATCGATATAGCGCCAGGCGTTAAGGCATCCCTCCAGATCACGGAACAGTTTCCAGGTCAGACCGGTATAGCCGAACTGGTACGCCGAATTCTCAGGAGAATAGATCACAATATCCCCTTCTCCCACGAAGTGAGAGATCATCTCCATGTATACGGCGTTGTTAGTGGTGCGCGTATTGCCGTAGTTGACCACATCATATTGGTAATCCAGCAGCGCCTCCAGATAGGCGGTGCCCAGCCCCTGGAATGCCGAAGAACCGGCCACTACGATCAGTTTATCGCGTCCCGATTCTTCCATCAGGCGGTCCCACTTGACGCGGAAAGTACCCTCGTTGCTCGATGCATAGCGGGGCTTCAGCGCGGCACTCAGATAGAAGTGCTCCCAGTTGGTGGCAGTCGCTTCATCAAACGCGGCATCGCTGATGCTGTAAATGGAGTCATACATGTAAAGGGTCACCAGAGAGGAGCATCCGGTAAACGCGCCGTCCTCCACGCGGATCAGGGTGCGCGGCAGGACCAGAGTCTCAAAATTCTTGTTCTTCACAGCACCCGCGGAAATCTGCACCACCGCTTTACCGTCGATGCTCTCGGGAATCACCAGCCACTCGCCGCTGCCGGTATAACCCGTGATGGCAACACCTTCTACATCTTTTTTGCCTCCGATGGTGAAGAAAACATCTTCATAAGTGAACTCCGATGCAGGAGCCGCCTCCGCCCAGATGCAGTACAGCTCCGCACTGTTGGTCATTCCGTCCAGCGTGATCTTGCTGCCGACGCTGTAGCCCACCCCGGTGCCGTCCGCCTTGGTATTGTACTCCACCAGTACATACCCTTCACGGACAAAGCCGCCCAGGTTGATCAGCGAGTTCGGGCAGGTGAAGAAGGAGGTATCCACATTCTGCGCATAGGTGGTTTCGCCGCCTTCCGCCGTACCGCCGTTGAGATGGTAGGTGATGGTACCGCTCTTGAAGTTGGGGTACAGAATCATATCTTCGTTCAGCGTGAAGGTGTAGGAAGCGTTTCTTGACACCAGTTTGCCTCCCGCTGCTTTCGCATAATTGACCGACCAGCCGTCGAAGGTGCCCTTGGTCGTGTCAATGGTCACGGTGATCTGAGTGCCGGAAGGATACTTCCCGGCAGGTACCGAACTTTCCCCGCCGATCACCGCAAAGGTGAACTCGGTCCCGGGAGGTGTCTGGGTATAGTTGCCGAAAATACGGTTCTGCGTTTCGGACAGATAGAAGGTGAACTCTTCATCCTCCGAAACAATGGTTCCTCCTGCCGAGGCGCGCTTATCGAAACTCCAGCCCAGGAAATACCCCTTGGAGGAGTCGGCGCGCACCGTAATCTGCGTTCCCTCCGGCCACAGGGTGCTGGCAGTATCGCTCAGTCCGTCGGTGACAGAGAAATAAATCTTGACACTGCTGCCGGTTGAAACGGTAACCGTCGTGTCGGCAGTCACTCCCGATACGGTCAGGGTTCCGGTTTCCTCGTCATATGTACAGACCGCGTCGGTATCTGCCGTGCAGCCCGCAATCCACCGGTCCTCTGCCGCCGTCAGATGAAATACGGCGGTGCCGTCAGTCGCCACGGCCTCGTATACATCGGCCGTATAATCCGAGCCGGGCTTCAGGGTTACCGTAGCAATCTGCAGTTCCTCAACAGTCACCGTAACGCGCATATTCCTGCGCACATCGGGAACCGTGATGGTACCCGCGGCGGCGTCATACACCGCGCCTTCCGAAACACCGGTGATCTGATAACCGGTTTCTACCGTAACATGAAAAACCGCACTCGCGCCCTCTTCAACCCGCGCAGAAGTGCTGTTCAAAGTGTAATGGTCACCGCTTTCGACGGAAACCGTATATGTTTTTGTCTCCGTTTCTCCGCCGCATGCCGCAAGCAGCAGCAGTGCCCCTGCAAGCAGCAACAGGAACAACAAGCGTCCCGTGTGTTTCATCATGATATCTCCTTTCGTTTTCAGCAGCAATCTTCCCGCCGAAAAAGTCAAAAACCTTGTGCCTTATTATAACCTTGGGCCTTATTATATCAAAAAGCAACAGACTTGTAAAGACGGACTTGTTATTTTTTCCACTTTACACAAGTTTTTTCTTTTATTTTTGTAAATATTATATAATTGCATTCAAAAGTACCGGATGTCCGCCCGATCCTGCGGAACCGGCATAATCGGCATAATAATAAAGAAACTTCGCAACAGAAGGGTTCGTTGCCTGCAGACCGTGTCAGTCCATCCCGGGCACGCATCAGGCTCCCGTCCTACCCACCCCCATTGCAAGTGTGAAAACAGTCTGATCAAAAATGGCATTCTTACATTTCATGTTTAATCAGTATGTAAATAATTATTTACTTCAAGTCCCGATCCGTTGAACCGTCTGTCGTCTGTACCGGAGGGAGATGAAACAGTGCGGCGGCACGGATGTGATCCGTGCCGCCGCACTGTATTCCGGGCGATATTACGACCGCCGTGCGCGGGAGCGTTTTTTCGGAGGAAAGAACGCAATCAGGCACAGGGCGGCTGCTGCTCCGACGAAGCAGCAGATCGCCAGGATCATTACCACCGTGTCATTGCGCACAATAGGTTTCGCATACAGATAGGTACCCAGCGTCACCAGTACAATATGAATCGCGAACATCCAGAACGGGAAATACTTCTTTCCCTCCCGGTTGACACAATATCCGCGGACCAGTCCCGACACACCGCGCAGCCACAGCGCGCACCCCACAATCTGCGAGACTTCCCGCATCTGCAGAATACTGGCAAAATCCGGGATGATCAGTCCGAACGCAATGATCATCAGAATAAAGAACTCCAGAATGTTGACCACCTGAACACGCCCGGAACTGTGCAGCATCCGGTACAGCAGGAACGCGAACAGATAGACCATCAGCAGTACAAACAGAACCACATTGAGAATTTTTGTTCCCAGATCGGTGACCAGCATCACCACGCCAAGCGCAATCAGCGCCGCCGCCGCGATCAGGCAGATCAGCCACAGGAACTTCATATCCTTCCATGATTTCATAAAACCTGTCTCTCCTTTGTCGTTTGAATTACCGACACCATCATACACCCCGGGGCCCGGTTTGTCAAGTGCGAGTTTCTGCCCCGTGTTGCCCCTGTCGCATCCGCTTGTATTCGGTCGGAAAATGTGGTACAATGTGGTATCATTGCGTGATAATACCGGAGGTACCCCATGTTTGGCAAGAAAAAAAGGCCGGAGCACCGCCCCCTGTCTCTCAGGGAGCAGAAGCGCCGTGTAGCCGCTATGCGCCGTGCCCGCGACCGTCAGTATGAACTGGCAGTAACCGATTCCTACGATGCGGAAAAGAAAAAACGCATCCGCCTGCTGCTTCTCACAGCCTGCGCGCTTCTGGCGATCGTGCTGTGCAGCTGCATTGTCAGTCTGTCCCGCGCGGCGGCCGGCATCCATCCCTGGCTGGGGTACGCCGTATGCGTGCTGCTGATCCTGCTGACCATCTTCTGCGCAGTGATCCCCCTGCTCAGGCTGCTGGTGCTCAAGCCCCTGTCGGTGCGGGCAGATGCGTCTCAGGCGCCGGTCGCCACGCGCCGCAACATGTACATCCTGCGCCGCGCGGCAAAGAACATTATCCGCTATCATAACGGACGTAAAAGCGGTCGTTATGTGACCCCCGAGCGGATCGGAGAGTTGCAGAGACTGCTGCGCGGCAGCAGCCGGGGCGCCTTTCTCGATTACATGGGAGATCTGTACCGCAACGAAATTTCAAAACAGGCAGTCGAAGTCACCCGCACTGCCTGTCTGCGGTGCTTCATCACCACCGCGGTGTCACAGAACGATAAAATTGACTTTCTGTCCACCATGTTCATCAACATTTCCATGGTCAAACAGATTGTTTTTACCTACGGATTCCGCCCCACCACCTCATCGCTGCTGAAAATTTTCTGGACTGCTCTGAAAAACTCGATCACAGCGCTTTGCCTGGAAAACATGTCTGTCTATTCTGCCCTGACCAATAAACTGCTCAAGGGAGCTCTGGACTGGGTTCCCCTGCTGGACACGGTGGTGGATTCTGCCTTTCAGGGTGCCACCAACGCCCTGCTCACCTCCCTGATGGGGCGCAAAACACGCCGCCTGCTTTTCGGAGAATTCGAGGATGCGGTAGATCTGAACAACAACTGCATTGACGACGACCTGGAAGCCGCCGTAGCGGAAATCGCACTGCTCAAGCAGCAGAAAAAAGAAGCGGAACGGGCCCGCAAACGGGAAACCGCTTCCGACCGGCCTCAGGAGCCCTCCGTGCCGTGAGCACGGGGCTACAAGCGCAGGCTTCCGGGGGCATCTGCCGGAACCTGATCGGGAAAATATTTCCCGGACTTTCCCGGCCCCCGAACTTTCCCGGACCTCCCCGGATGTGTTCTCCTGTGTGTTCTCTCTTCATTTTCCGACGCTCTTCTGCTCTGCCGGCGCACGGCAGAAGAGCGCCCTTTTTCCGCTGATCGCTGCATATCATTTTTCCGGTCGGAAGGCGGACGGATTCACCCCCATCTCGCGCCGCATGGCATGGCACAGCGAGGAAGGCTCGGAAAAGCCGGTCTGTTCCGCAGCGCTTGCCACCGGTACGCCTGAAGCGAGCAGATCGGCGGCGCGGTGCAGCCGGTACCGCAGCAGATAACGGTACGGTGTCAGCCCCATGGCTCCCCGGAATACCCGGATCAGGTGATCGGGGTCCAAATGCACCCGTGCCGCCAGGCCCCGCACGGTCAGCGGCGCAGCATATCCCGTATGCACAATCTGCAGCACTTCTGCCAGATGCGGATCGGTCAGACGCTCCAGAGAGCGCAGCATGCAGAACCGTTCAAACAGGACCGGAAAAACCGCCTCAACTGCCTCCCGGTTTTCTTCCGGCGCGTCCAGCAGTGCACACAGCGCCTGTGCCAGCGTCCGGCAGGCACGGTCTTCTTCTGCATCCAGCGTCTGAACCGACATCGTGCGCACCGGCGGCAGGGCCGTAAAATCAAAATACAGATGAAAAAGCGGGTCTCCCTCGTCCTGCCCGGTCTCAAAAACCCCGTTCTGCGGGAACAGATAAAAGCGATTTCTGACAAACGGATGCCGTACCCCCGCTTCCGTGTACCAGCCGGTTCCGC
>CASFDI010000027.1 GCA_949293405.1 uncultured bacterium
TTTTTCAGGTAATACAGGTCTCCTACACTTGCGGAAAAGTCATTTTCAGCATAATTTACCGGATCGTTTTTCCATCTCCAGACTGCAAACAGCTGTATGGTTTTGCTTTCGGGCAGAATCTGCTCACCCGGATAGTAGACCGCAGTGCCGCCGGGCGAGACAGCCCATCCGGTGAAGGAGAAGCCGTCACGGGTAAAAGCGCATCCCGGAACAGTGACGAATCCGCCCGGCTCGTAAACCAGGGAGGACATGCTGCCGGTACCGCCGTTGGCGTCAAAGAGCAGGGAATACTCGCGGTCTTCCTTGGAAAAAGGCAGGATGCCGGTGCCGTAAATGACATCCGAAATGGCAATACTGCCGGTATTGACTGCTTTGACATACCAGTTGTAGCGGCGCACTTCGCTGTATTCCACGGTGCCGGTGTAGGGCAGGTCCTCGGCCACCAGGAAGCCGTTTACATAGGCGTCAACAGTGTGCTGTGCCATATTGAAACTGAACAGCAGGCGGTAGGATTGTGTGCCGTCAAATTCAGCAAGCAGAACGGAAGAAGAGCCGCTGTATTGCGCCAGGTTCAGGTACAGATTCCCGTTTTTGTCCGTGTAGCAGAAGGTATAGCAGGAAGAGGCGGAAGAACCCAGCATCCGCAGATCAAAGGGAGCGCAGGAGCCGTCTGTCACATGCAGAGTAAAGCCGAACAGCGCATTTTCGGAGGGAATGCCGGTATAGTACTGAAAATAAGCATCCTTCGCCGTTCCGTTTTTCGTAAAGGTCAGCACGCCGTCGCTGACAGTGTATTGTGTCCCCTCCGGATAGTCGCTGCGGTTCATGCCGCCGTCCCCTTCGAGAAAGCTGACATTGCCGTCAAGTTCTGCCCATGCGGCAGAGACCGTACCGAAGCAGATGTCCTCCGGAACTGAAAGAGAGGTGCCCGGGGCTGCCAGGCGAACAACCCCATCCTGCTCCCACATCCAGCCGAGGAAGGTCCTTCCGGGAAACAGATAGGGGTTTTCCGGTAAAACCACGGTATCCCCGTCTTCCGGGGTGAGTTCATCCGGATCAGTGCCTGCTCCTCCGTTGCCGTCAAAAGTAAGCACCGGAAGAATGGACCAGGAGAGCACAAACCCGCCCTCGGGCATATCGGTGAGTGCATAGTTTTTCGGAGCTGTCAGTTCGGCATGGGCCGTATAGGTGCCCGGCTGGGAGGCAATATCTCCTTCATAACGAACCATTACACCGTTCGGCAGATGCAAGAGGGAAACCTGTTGAGCGGCACCGGTGTAGGAATAAGGACCGTCATAATCCCAGCATACATCTGCCACCGATACCTCGGCAGGCAGAATGGTGAGCGTTCCGGTGCATACCGCATCCCGGAATCCGGGGGCGGAAACCGTAACAGTTACCGTGTAAACGCCTGCATCGGTCTGCCTGTTTCCGGAATATACGGCGGTTGCATCTTCGGGCAGTCCTGTCAGCAACAGTTCCTTTTCGGTCCCGTCGTATACAAAGGTATCCTGCGTGAAGGTCGCGCCTTCCAGCGACAGCACCGGCTCTTCGGGCTCAACCGGAGTCCCGGAAGTACCGGTATCGTCGGGTGAGGTGGTATCGTCTGGTGCGGTGGTGCCGCCGGGCTCAGTGGTATCATCCGGTTGTGAAGTTCCGGGCCGATCCGTGGCTTCCGGGGGCGGGGCGGTGGTGTCGTCCGGCTGTTCGCCGGTCGTGGAACCGGTAGTCTGGGAGGTTCCTGTGCCGTCGGGCAGGGTGGTGCTGTCAGAGTCCTTTTTCCCGCATCCTGCAACAAGCAGGCAGATCAGGATGGCCGTCAGGAGAACAGCCAGAGCGATGCGTATCTGTTTCATGAATGGACCTCCTTATCCGGCAGTCAGAACCGCTTCGGTTCCGTCCGGGACGATGTCGGCATACACATACATACAGCCGTTCTGCGTGTCGCAGATCGGGGTCAGGGTGGCGGTAGTACCGTTCTGTGTCAGAGTGACGCTCTCCCAGGTCGGATCCACCGTCACGCGTACGGTCAGAGCCGTCCGGTAACGGTCATCCTCTGTCTGGTCAGAGAGAACCAATGTAATGCGGTCTTCCGCAACGGTGTGAGTCAGTACGGCATTTTCATAGGAGTGGGTGTAGCGGGTCGCCTCTTCCAGCGTAGCACACCAGAGACGGTTTTCCGAAACCAGACCGGCAGTATATGCGATCAGTTCTTCCATATAAGCGCGGTCAACCGCCACTCCGCTTGCCTGTCCGTTTGCAGTCACGGTATGGAAAAATACGATTTCCCACAGTCCGGCGTCTGCCGCTTTCTCAAGGCGCGTCTTGATCTGGTCAAGATTGGTCTGCGAGCAGGAGATGGAGGCCAGATACGAGTAATCTGCGCCTGCAATGGGATTTGCCGCCGAGGCGGAAAGTCCACGCGCCGAAAGGTAGTACTGCATGATCAGGTCCTTGGAATACTGGCTGAACCGAATGCCTTCTTCGTTCGCTTCAAAACCGGGGTAAACAAAAGTGAGCACTTCTTCTTCCGGAAACAGCTGTCTCAGTACTTCACCTGAAGTAATGATTTCAAGAGTCAGTTTGGCGAGATCGTCTTCATCCACGCCGTAATGGGAATGTGTCATGGAATGATTGCTCATTTCAAAATAGCCTGTATCCAGCAGGGCCTGCCATTTTGCTACCGTGTCATCGCTCAGGACGGTTTGCGTATCGGGATCCCACAGCCTGCTGACCAGCATGGCGATATCCATTTTCAGCAGCGGGTCTTCTTCGGTGTTATACAGATCGAGCAGCCCTTTTACATACTGCATGGTATCCAGCGTGCCGTCGTCATGCACCAGTGTTACAATACCGTCCGCTCCTCCTTTTGCTGCACAGAGCAGGGCCTCTCCGATCTGTGTCACATCGCGCACCAGACCGTATTGCCAACGCACGGCGCCGCTTGGGTAGGTGATTTTCAGGAATGTGCGGACCTTCTGCACCCGCAGTTGCGGGTTGTCGGAATCTGTTTCCCAGACTGCGCTCAGAATACCGGCTGCGTCCGGCTGTGCATAAAGGATGGCGCACCCTTCGCTCTCAGCTGCCGGAATGACAGAAGCATCGGTAGAAATAACGAATCCGGTTTCCAGATGGGCGTCCGCTCCCAGCAAGTGGGACAGGTAGTCCAGCTCTCCGGTCAGGACGGTTGCCTGCATGGCAAGTCCGCCCGCCGTGCTCTGGGTCTGCGGCATGAGCATCAGGTCCGAGAGCAGGGAAGGATTCATGGCCACTACATCCGCTTCGGTGGCGCTGCAGATGTAGAGATTGTCTAACAGAGTACTGGTCCCGCCACTGTTGTACGCCGTGACCGACAGGGCGAACGGATCCCAGATGCTGCATGTTCCGCTCTGGGTTACGAAGAAGGTGCCTGCTTCCTGTCCGGAGCGGTAAACCGAGCATTCAAGCCCTCCTGACGCTCTGGTGATTGTGTAGGAAAGATCGGTGTATGCGTCGGCACGCAGTGCTCCGATCCGGATGCCGCGGTCCCCGACATACAGTTCTCCGCCGTAAGTGCTGATGACCGTGACGGTGTGATCCGTTCCCGCGTCGTCCCGGTAGGAAAATTCCACCTTGAGATTGCTGTGAGGCAGTGCAAGGGTGGAAAGAGAAAAACCGACCAGTACGCCGTCGGCAGTAACGCAGGCGTCTTCACTGTATGCTGTTGCCGTGCGCAAAGTGCGCACATAGGTTGCCTTGCTGGTAGAGGAAGGACTGTTGAACAGAACCGCTCCGTCTTCCGTGCAGGAGATGGACAGATAGTTGTCAATGGTTTTGTCGCTTCCCCCGTCAATAAAGGCCCGGGTCGAAATCAGCGGACGGTCCGGATCAGCTGCGTTTCCGGTCAGGGAAGTATCAAAGTCGCACTGATACCACAGCGGCAGCAGGTCTGCATACAGGACGGTTCCGGATGCGGGGGCGTACAGCTCGGTAACAGGTTCTCCGCTGCAGTCCGGGGCAAGGTACCAGCCACGGAATACGGTCAGTCCTTTGGTAAAGGTCCGGGGAAGTGTAAAGGCTTGATCTTTTGCCAACAGGAATGCGCTGTAGTTGCGCTGGTTGAGAACCGAATAGATGCCGTCACCCACCGGTGTGTTGTCCGGAACATACAGATATACGGTGCTGTACGAATCGGAAGGATAACGGGCAGGAGTTTCAGTGCTGCTGATTACCAGTTCATCCAGCACGCCGGCCGTATCGGCATTTTTTCCTGAGGGACCGTTGAGCCCCATGGTGAGGTTCACCGATGTACAGGATGTCAGCTGCGTTTTTTCGGCATACGGAAAATCAATCAGAACCGGCGTGCCGTCAATGTAAGCATCAAGGTACACCATCGTATCGTCCGTAAAGTCGAAACTGACCGCCACATCCATCCAGAGATTTCCGGTCGCGGCGACATACTCTGCGCCCGAGAGCGGAAATGCCTGTGAGACGCTGCCGTCATAGTTGTAAAAGGTAAAGGTCTGCGCACTGTCGTTGACAAAGAAGGCGGTTCCGGCGTTGAGTGCGGCCATGGTGTCCCCGGTCACATAGTTTTCACTGTAGCCGTTTTTGGAATTGTAATAATAAGCCGCCGGAATTTTGCCCTCAAGCTCCGCCTCTTCTGCATTATAACGGAACAGGGGGGCTGCATGGGTCAGAAATTCCACCGTAAAGATGTTGCCCATCGAGTCCTCAAGGCCCGCATCCTGCGGAGTGACCGTGAAGGTAACGCCGCCGGTGGAATTTTTACCGTTCTTGTTTGCGGTGGCATATGTTTTGTCCCCTGCCGTGATATACCGGACGCCGTTGCTGCGGTTGTCTGTAATGGCAGGGGCATCATCCGCAGAGGTGAATCCGTATGTAAGCGTGTAGTCAGGGGGATCTGCTGACGCGATCAGCAGACAGGCTCCCGCAATCAGCAGCGGGACCACCAGAGCGGTCAGAAGCAAAAAAGGTTTTGATCGTTTCATGTCGTGTTCCTTTCTTGAAAATGCGGGTGGCACAGCAATGAGTGCCACCCGCAGAAGTCATACGGTCGGGTGCGAGAGGGTAATCGTCAGAGTTCCGTCCTGATACTCCAATGTGCAGTCCTCATAATTGTCACCGGCGGAACCGTCATAGAGACGGACGCCGTCCAGCAGGACCGGTGCGCCTTCGGCTGCGCCGGTAACCGTCAGTATGGTCTGTTCCGTGCTGATGTCAGCCTGTGTCAAAGTATAGGAAGGGGTATAACAGCCGTTCTGCTGTGTGAGATATCCGTCTGCATCGGCAGATGTTACCAGACGGATGACCCGGTCGCAGATCTCCCTGAGGCTCTCAAGCTGCTCTTCCGTATAGCAACTGTAATCCCCTTCGGGTGTCAGGGTGGGGAATCCGGCGCTCTGTTCTGCCGAGCGTTCATTATACGATGCAGCGGCAACATCATAAATATTGCGGCTGTTTGCTGCCTCGTCATAATCGGCCCAAAGCACGCTCTCATAACCGTTTGCGTATGTGACTTTCATGTAGCTGCGCGCCGAGAAGTCGCGCGCGTAGTTGGCCGCAAAAAGATTGACGATGGAGGTATGATAGCACAGGTATCCTTCCTGCTCTTCGAAGGGCAGCATATCATCGGCAGTAAGAGCAAAATGCAGATAGGCCAGCCCGGCGCGCTCCAGCTCATCCATTGTGAAGGAGTTCAGTCCGCTCAGGTAATCCGTGGGAACCAATACAGTCCCGAAGGACAGGGAAGCTCCTGATGCGGACGCCTGCTGCAGAAGCAGTTCATAAACTTCTGCATCCAGTACGGTGGTGAACCGCAGGCCGCTGGGGCTCTTCATACGGACAGAGGCGCCGAACAGCTGTTCCAGCGGCATCTGCTGCGCATAAAGATCCATGGGAGAGGTATATTCGCTGACCGATACGCGGTCGATCAGCAGGGTGCTGCCGGAGTTGTTTTTATTGGTTACGGTGAGGCGGAAGGGATCCCAGATGCCGAGTACCGTCGCCGGGGTGGCCGCAGCGTCGGTAATCACCGCTTTCTGCTCCGTACCGGCATAAATGGTGCAGACCAGTCCGTCACCGCTGAACTCTGCAATGTAGGAGATCTTCAGGCTGTCTGAGGTGATTTCACCCAGCACTGTTCCGTCTGCGGCAGAGAGGACGCCGCCTGACAGGTTCATCAGCGTCAGTTCGTTATCGTCACCCGCTACCGTGCGGTACTGAAGGGAAACCGAACCGGTGGTGAAGGTCGCCGTGCTTTCGGTGGAAAGCGTAAAGCCGCACAGCAGCGCGGCGTCTGCCGGCAGAAGCCTACCGGCGTCGAGTGTGTCACCGGCAGTTGCAAAGACTGTTGTATACGAATTCTTATGGTTGGCAGGGACGATAATGCGGCCCTGACCGTCGCCGGTCAGGTCAACCTTGAGATAGGTGCCTTGGGTAACCTGGAACTGGTTTGTATCCGAAACGGCGTTGCCGGTCAGAGAGGATGAAAAATCATTGAAATACCAGTAACCGCGCAGGTCTGCGGTATAAACCGTGCCGGGGGCAGGGTTGAGCAGCGTGGTGACACTCTCCCCTTCGCTGTCGGTCCACCCGCCGAAATAAAGCGTATCATACAGGAACGTTGCGGGCAAGGCTGCAGGGGCATCCTCCACGACAGAGAAGCCGGTATATTCCTGCTCGCTGTTGAGAATCCGGTATGCTCCGGGCGCATACACCGGATTGGCGGTAGGAGCCAGATAAACCTGCGTGCGGGATGCAAGTGCGGGAGAAAGACCTCTGTACAGGGCAATCGCACCCAGAACGACTCCGGTATCGCGGTTTGACCCGTTCTGGACATCCTTGTTGGTCAGGAACGAGAATAGCAGGGAAGTTCCCAGCGTATCCACTGTGCCGTATACCATACGGTCCAGTACGCAGGTGCCGTCTATGTAGGCGCTGAGGTAGACGGTATCTGCCTCTGTGGAGAACATCAGCGCCACATCCATGAACTTGCTGCCGGTGAGGCGGTAATATTCATCGCCGCTGTACTGGAAGGTGTAGGACGCGCTTCCGTCTGCATTGCTGAAGACATAGGCGCTGTGCGAGTCATTCGTAAAAAAGGGGGGAAGATCTTCACCGAAGGACAGAAGAAAGTCGCCTGCAGTATAGTTATAACTCTGGTCTTTTTCGTAATAGGGCGCGGCCAACTGATTTTCATTCGCCGAAGAAGAGCGCATCAGGGGCGCTGCACCGACCTGCATTTGCAGGGTAAAGCCCTCTGCCGGCAAAAGTCCCTCTGCAGCAGCAAAAGAAGCCATGGTGGTCTGGTTGCTTTTTTTAGGTTGCGTACGGCTCAGACCAATGTAAGTGCCGGTCCCGTCCGTAAAAGTCCTGACACGGGTGTCCGCGGTAGGTGTAACAATGTCCGGAAGGGACTGTCCGGTCATATCGTAGGAAAGCAGCGGCTCCGTTTCCTGCTCTGTTTCCGCAGCCAGAGCAGGCAATGTACAGGTGAAAATCAGGAGAAGTGCCAGAGCAAACGCGAAATTGCCTAAAATTGCATGTTTTCTGTGCATAATCGGCCTCCGTTTTGTTTGATCATATGGGTTCAACATCAGGCAAAATAGACAAAAATAAAGATCAACTTGACATCTATGCCATGCTGTTGTACAATTATTATAACATAAAGTCTGTACGAGTGCTTACAATAATCACACGGATTCTTATAAAATCCGGCAGGGGGCGTTATGAAAACAACTTTGTTGAATGATGTGATTGAGTATCTGGAATTTTTACGGACTGATTGCGGGCTTTCGGTCACCTTGCATCTTCATCCGCGCCATCCTTTGCGTGAGGAACACCCTCTGACGCCGTATTCTCAGCACCGGAACCCGTTTTGCCTGTTGGTGAAAAACTGTGCCTGGCGGGAATGTGTGCGGCAGCAGGCGCGGATCTGCAAGACGGCAGCTGTACGGGGAGAGTACTGCAGCATGTGCTATGCCGGAATCAGCGAATGGATTTTCCCGATTGTGACAGATGACGAGGTGCCGCTGTATGTTGCAGCGGGAGGATACAGGGAACACAACCCGGCAAAGGCGCTGGCGCAGATCCGTCAGTTCTGCATAGAGCATGCGTTCCCTGAAAAGCAGTTGCTTACGCTTTTTTATGAAAAAACACAACCGCTTGTGCCGGTGACGGAAATCCGCCGACTGATGCGCCCCTTGGTCCATATGATGACTCTCTACTGGGGGGCCGAGGGCGAATCGCTCCGGCTGGGAGAGGCGGAAATGAACGATGATTTTTCAAAAGTCGTGTATTATGTGAAACTGCACCGTACCGAGCCGCTTACCGCGGAGCATCTTGCCAAGCAGTTTTACTGCAGTGCATCCCGGATTACACATCTGTTCCGACGCAAGACCGGTTATTCGCTCAACGAATATCTGTGCCGGTTGCGCATGGAAGATGCGGAGGTTCTGGTCGGCCAGACTACTCTGCCCATCCAGGAAATCGCTGCGGAGTGCGGCTATACGACGGCGGCGTATTTTTCGTCAAGTTTTCATAGGCATACCGGATTTTCGCCGCTGGAATACCGGCGTCGTTACGCACAGGAGCAGGCGAGCCGTGTTGCACATGATACGGCGGGGCCTGACGGGGGGAGTGTACCGGAGAGCCGCACAAAGCAGAACGAAAATTAAGGCCGTGCACTTCCGGGATTTCCGGATTGCCTTATTTTTGTAAAAATGCAAATAAATGTTTTAGTAAAATGCTGCAAGCAGGACATAGCCCCCGTATGGGGTTGTCGCCGCATACAAGCGGTGCACACGGGTCACAAGCCGAAGGCGACAAGCCCGGTCAGGGGACCGCGGTTTTGTACTCTTTGATTTTATGTTATATGTAATAATGACAACTTTTATTTTCATAATCCTGCATGTCGGGGCATGATCCCGTGGACAGAACCATGCAATATACTACGAGGAGTACTGTTTCAATATTTACCCGCTTGTTCCGCTGCAATCCGACAAACAGACAGAGCGATAAGGCCCCATTAACTATCATGCCTGCGCCGCCGACAGGCGGTCCGGGCGTTCCTGCCGGGAAGAGCAGGGAAGATGTATAGCGACAAAAAAGGCAGCCTGCATTTGCAGACTGCCTTATGGTGGAGATAAGCGGGATCGAACCGCTGACCTCTTGAATGCCATTCAAGCGCTCTCCCAGCTGAGCTATACCCCCATGGACTCGTCTATTATATCACGGGAGTGCGCGTTTGTCAACAACTTTTTTTCTGGACGATTATGGCGGAGCGCAGGACTACGCCGGATTCTGTTTTGCCTGATATTTGAGTGTCGCCCGCGTGAAGGAACATTTCGTTCTGTAGTGCTGCTTAGATCCTGCGCTTCAGTTGCAACCGCTTTTTGATGTATCGAAGGACTCCTCCGGTAGCGGAAATGTTCAGGGGTGGATGAAACTCTGTCACCCCGGCAGGCTCATGCAGTTACCATGCGATCCGTCGGTGATGCATTTTCCTGTATTGTTTTGGGATTTTATCAAAGAGGAAGCAGGTGCCGGTGCGGCTTTCCGGATGGGCAGTCTGTTATCCGGACGGCGCCGGACAGATACGCCACCCGGATACCATACCCGGCCTTTCTTGAATCCGGGTGATTCAGTGGACCAGGTGGCGTGGCAATTGCGGTAACCTCGTATTGGTTGAGCTTGCCGCCCGTTTCCGGTATACGCCCGAGCAGATGGCCCTTTACGGCGCAGACTGCTGATCAGAGACGGCTGGAGTGACAGATGAAACAAATGATCTGCCGGTGTTTCCCCAGTTCCTGCAACAGGGATTTTGCACATTCCAGCGTGTCATCGTCCAGATTGACAAAGGGATCGTCCAGAATCAGAAACGGCTGCTCCTGGGTGAACAGGGAGTCGGTCAGCGCGCACGCCAGGCAGAAGCCGATCAGATCCTGCGTGCCTCTGCTGAACTGCACTTTCTGGCGGACGGCACCGCGCGAGACGGCGGAAACCTCAAAAGAAGGACTGACACGCAATTCTTCTGCGAATGCGTGTTTCTCATCGGCCAGCAGCGTCAGGTACCGGTCAAAATTGCGTTCCACCCCTACACGGTACCGGGTGGTAAGGCGTTTACCTGCTTCTCCGAGCAACTCTTCCGTCTTGCGGATAACGGCGAGTGACTGCGTGTAGGCGGCGTGTTCCTCTTTCAGATGCGCCAGATGCTGCCGTTTGGCGGTATCCTGTTCGATGGCGGCCAGCTCTTGCTCCAGAGTTGCACGCAGTTTTGCAATCCGGTTTGCAGTTGCGTCCATGTCGGCCTGATTGGAGTTGATTTTACGACGCACCTCCTCCAGGTCAACGGCCGGGCCGGAATCCTCCTGCGGCAGCAGATGTGTTCTGCGGAATTCGGAAAGGGCTGATTCCGCGCGGTCGCGATTCGTACAGGCCCGGTTGAGCAGAGACAGTTTTTCATACATGGCGGACAGACGCTCGCCCGGCTCCGGCATAGCACTTCCTAAAGGGGCTGTGCATCTCAGAAAAGTGTCCAGTTCGCTCCGGTCTTCGTGTATTCCTTCCGCATATTCGGCAATCCGGGCACTGATCTCGGGCAGTTCCCTGGTCGGTACGCGGATCAGGATGGCTGACAGCGCCAGTACAAGAGCGCCGGCTGCGAAAATCGCCCCTGCCGCAGGATGAACAAACAGGGCCAACAGCACGGCAGCAATCCCCGATACAACAGTCGCACACCAAAGCAACAGCCGCAGTCCGAAACGGCGTCTTGCTGCTGAGAAACGGATTTTCCGTGCCTGCTCTCCCAATTGCATCACGGTTTGCTCCCGTTCCAGCAGGGAACGGTGCAGTTTCTGCATCCGTTCAATCTGGTCTGCGGTGGGAACCTGTTCGCCAAATCCGTCTCTCAACCCGCCGCAGAGCGACTCCGCATCCGAAAGTGCGGCACGGAGCACCCGTTCCTGTTCAGCAACCGACTCGCGCTGTGTGTGTTCTATGCTGTGCTGCATCTGGTCGTGCAGGCTTTCTGACAGGGCGCGTAACCCGGTCAGTTTTCCCGTTTCTTCCTGTAGCGCGTGCTGAGTCTGTGCACTGTTGCTTAGGCATTCCTGCCCGGCTTCCAGCTCCCGCTCCGTGCTGCGGATTTCGCGTTCCAGATCGGGAATGGCGCCGCGGGTTCCGACCGAAGCATAAAATTTGCGGCGCTTTTCCAGTTTTTCCATTGCTCCGGACAGATCGGGCAGATCGTCAAGGTCTGTCAGCTTCGCCTGAATGGTTTCGTAATTGTCTTTGGAGTGCGGCCGCTGAGACAGGTAGGTACTGCGTTCGTACCCATCGGCGTCTATTCCGAACAGTTCACACCCCAGTTCCGAAGAAAAATCCCGGGAAGGCTGTGAAGTTTCGTAGTCGTAAAGCGCAAAAGTATCATCACTTTCACGCTGAGCAAAGGTGCGTTCCACCCGATAGGATTTTTCCCCCACGGAAAAGCACAGGCTGCCTCCGTAAGTACCGCCCTGCCAGGGCTGGTAACGGCGGCGTTCATTTTCTTCAAGATCCTTGGAGCGGGAGGCGGGCAGGCCGTACAGCATCGCTTTTATAAACACCGCCAGCGTGGTTTTTCCCCAGCCGTTGGGACGGAAGATGATCTGCAGTCCATCGCTGAAAGTGTGGGAATAGCCCGACAACCTGCCGAAGTTTTCAATATAAAGGCTGATCAGTTTCATTCGGTTATTTCCTCCCCGGCCAATGCCTGCAGACCGCACAGCAGGACCCGGTCACGCATTTCTTCCGGCAGTCCGGCGTCGAGAACAGTTCGGATGAATTCCCCTTTCAGAGAAATATCGTAGCGGTAATCCTCAGTATTCAGCAGGGGTTTTGTGCAGTTTTCAAAAGTGAGAAAGAAAAAACGGGGCGAGAAACAGGTGGAGAGATGGGGAATGTCTATCGGCGTATCGACCGGGACACGACCGCAAAGCAGCACTTTGATCAGGTCCTCTGCGGCATATCCCGCAAGTGCCTTCTGTACTGCCTGTTGTACATCGGTATGTGTGCGGCAGTCGGTCAGGTCGGCTGACACGGTATGCAGCCGCCTTTTGGCACAGGGGACAAAATGCACCGCGCACTTGCCGCCCGAAAATTCCAGATGTACATATCCATGGTCACCCGGCTCATCAAACCCGCGTCCCTCCAGGGCACCGGAATAGGCACATATGCAACGGTCATCAACCTGAATCTGCCGGTAGGCATGAAGATGGCCGAGTGCCAGATAATCAATGTTCCGGTTCGCAAAATCACGCAGGGGGATCAGTTCTTTCCCCCGCGTTCCGTCCGTAATCTGTCCGTGCAGCATCAGAATATTGTACCGGTCAGGCGACAGTTGGGGCAGGGGGGCAGTGGTATCCTCGCATCCCCAGACCTGCACTTCTCCGACCGTATGACATCCGTACGCGTGTTCGGGGAAGAACAGAAGATTTTCCGGCAAATCCCGGAAAACCATTGCCCGGTCGTGATTGCCGCGCAGCATGCAGAAAGACATGTGGGGATGCGCTGCAATGGTCTCGGTTACAAAACGGACTGCACCGGGGGAGGGCGTGTCCGTGTCAAACAGATCCCCGGCGATCAGAATACCGGCGGCGCCTGCCGCATCTGCATGGCTGACCAGTTCCGAAAAATTCTGCAGAAGCTCCCGGCGGCGCTGTGCAGCACTCTGTTCGGGCAGGCGCGAGTCCATCACCGAATCCAGATGAAGGTCGGCACAGTGAAACAGAACGGTCAATGTGTCTCACCTCCAGCGCCCGCAGATGCGTTTACCGTTATGGTGAGTGTATATGTTCTGCTGTCCCCCGGAGCAAGCCAGGTCATGTCGGGCTTAGTCTCCATAGCGGGAGACTGACCCTCACGGGAAGGGGACCCGAACCAGGGCTCCAGGCAGAGATACGGCGTATCGGGCGCCTTTGCCTGCCAGAAGCCCCAGTAAAAGGCTCCCGGACAGTCGAGCGTTACCGTATCGCCGTCCGGTGTGTATGTCAACACGGCCCTGTCACCCAGCCCACGATAAAAGGCACTATCCGCAAACAGGGAGCGATCGGTAAAACGCAGGCCTTTCGCAGCGTCTGGGGCAGGGGTTTCTCCGTCGAACAGTCCGTTTGGAGAAATAATCATCTTTTCAGGAGCGGTTGTGCAGAGCGGAAAGTGCAGCTGCGCTTCTTCGAACGAGGCGCCATTGCGGAGCGGTACCCGGAATCCGGGATGAAATCCGACAGCAAAGGGCATGTCCGAAGAACCGGTATTGGTCACGGAAATACTCTGGATGAAAGAGGTTCCTGAGAGGCTGCTGGTAACCGACAGGGAAAAGCGGAAAGGATAGGCCGACAGGGTCTCTTCATCTGCATCCAGACGAAGTGTCAGTGACTCGCGGCTGATCTGAACCGGTTGCATGGTTCTGGATGAAAGAAAGCCGTGGATCGGCAGACAGTAGGTCTGACCATGGTAAGTATAGCGGCCTGCAGGAAGGCGACCGCATACGGGAAAGAGCAGGGGGGCATGTTCCGGCCAGTATGCCGCATCGCCCTGCCAGATGTATTCTGTTCCGGTCCGGTCTGTCAGGGAGCGCAGTTCGGAACCGGTCCGGCTGATGCATGCGGTCATGAGATCGTTTTGCAGTTGATACAGCATGACAATCCTCCTTAAGAAAACTGAATTGATAAAGTTATTTTCTTACATTTTACATTTTTTTTGCCGCAATGTCAATTGAAAATATTTTGTGTGGGTATAAGACGTATGGTATTCTGCATAAACAGGGAAACCGGTTTTTGGAAGAAATCACGATTTTGGTACAGGTCATCTGACAAAGTTGCTTTACATGCCTTCGGTTTGGTATAATGAAAACGAACATTTTTGCAGGAGGCAACATTTTATGAAGAAACGAATTGGATCCCTGCTATTGGCGATCATCATGTTATTTATGGTGACAAGCGTGATGTTTTCTTGCGGAGGTGACTCGTCCGAGATGACAACGACAGAGGGAACGGTACCGCCGCCGACCGATACATCGACGACGCCGGAACCTACACAGCCGCCTGAAAACAGTTTTGCCCTGGTGACCGACGGGACAGCGAATTTCCAGTTGGTATACGAGCAGAGAGCTTCGGATCTGGTTCAGCTGAGAGTGAACAGCCTGAAGTCGCAGTTGAACGGGTTGGGTCTTTCGGTGAATGTAGTAGAGGATTATCGTGTACTGTCCAAGCAGGACTGCGAGATCCTGATCGGAGCAGGTGTGCGGTACCGGGACGAGTTTTCGGATATAGATGTCCACACGGTAGGAGCAGACGGCTATATTATCAAAGCTGTAGGCCAGCGCGTGATGATTGCGGGCGGTTCGGACGAGGCGCTTTGCGAGGCAGTTGATTTCTTTGTAGAGAATTATCTGCAGATCACGAACGAGACTACGGCTGTGGGAACGGTATATATATCGAACACGCTGTATGCGGAGCGGAAGACCGAATACGATATCACATCAGTGAAGGTGAACGGCCAGGATCTGTCCGGGTATACGATTGTTGCCGACTCTTCGGTAAAGGATGCCTATGCGGCAGCACAGAATCTGCAGGCAGCGTTGTATACCTATGCGGGTGTATGGCTGGATATTGCATCGACTGCAAGCGGGAATGCGATCCGGTTTGAGTTTGTGGATAAGGAAGCATTGGGAACGGAAGGCTTC
>CASFDI010000028.1 GCA_949293405.1 uncultured bacterium
CTGTACCTTGAGCACCTGCCGATTGACCTGATTGTTTCGGGACACGCACACGGCGGACAGATCGCGCTCCTCGGTCACGGTCTCTACGCTCCCGGGCAGGGGATCCTGCCGCGCTACTGCGGCGGGCTGTACCACGGCAGACTTCTGGTCAGCCGCGGGCTTTCCAACACCGTACCCATTCCCCGGATCGGAAATCCGTGTGAAGTGGTGATTGCCGATCTGATCCGGCAGAAATAGTTTTTATTCTTTCCATATGCACAGTCTGTGTCCGGATGACTCCGGAAGCAGATCTCTCTTTTCCGGCTGACGCTGCTCTGCTTATCACTTCGATTTTATTTTATTATATAAAGGAGGACTCTTTTATGCGTCTCATCGGCAACATCATCTGGCTTCTGCTTATCGGCCTGTGGTCGGCCATCGGGTACGCCCTGCTTGGCTTGATCCTCTGCATCACCGTCATCGGTATTCCCTTCGGTCTGCAGTGCTTCAAGCTGGCGGAGCTGGTGCTCACCCCGTTCGGGAAAACAGCGGACACCAACTTCAGCGCCCATCCGATCGCCAATGTCATCTGGCTGATCTTCTACGGACTGTGGGCCGCCATCGGAAATGCGCTTGCAGGCGTGATCTTCTGCATCACCGTCATCGGCATTCCCTTCGGTCTGCAGTGCTTCAAACTGGCGAAACTGGTGCTCACCCCCTTTGGCGCCACAATCAAATCATAAGTCATACAGAAAACAGCCCCATTCCGGGGCTGTTTTCCTTGCAATCCCCCTGTTCCGATGATATAATGAAGAAAAACGAACAGCAGGAGGCACCGTCATGCGCACCTATCGGAACAGGAAAGCCGCCGCCGTTGCATTCCCGATCGGGGGAATCGGCGCAGGCAGCATCGGTCTTGCGGGAAACGGAACCCTGGTTGATTTTGAAATCTGCAACCGTCCCAACCGGGAAAGCATCAACGGATTTTCGGGATTTGCGGTCCGCACGGAAGAAGAAGGTCGGGTGACGGATCTGCGCTTTCTGCGCGGAGATACCCTGCGCGATTTCATGGGCGGCATGCATACCGGAGATCACAGCTGGGGATTCGGACACGGGCCCAGCCGCGCCACCTACGCCGGCATGAAACATTTCCGGGATACGGTGTTTTCCGACCGGTTTCCCATAGCCGAAGTATCCCTGCGTGATCCCGACTTTCCGGGCGCGGTGCACCTGTCTGCCTGGAATCCTTTTATTCCGTCCAATGACCGTGACAGCAGTCTCCCGGTTGCGTTTTTTGATTTTACGGTGCGCAATACCGCAGCGCATCCCCTGACCTACACCTTTGCGTTTCTGATGCGCAACCCGTTCGGAGCGCCGGTTACCATCCATAGTACAAGAGACAAAGAAGGGCTTCGGCTGACGATCAGGAGCGTATGCCGTGATCCCGATGCGCCCGGGTACGGTGAAATGACCCTTCTTACCGATGCAGCGCACAGCGCCTGCCAGACCCATCTGCTGCGGGGAGGCTGGTTTGACAGCCTGGAAGCGTTTGTATCAGATTTTTCCCGCCCAGGTGATCTGCAGGACCGGACCTATGCAGACCCTGCAACCGATGACAGCGATATCTGTGTGCTCACCGCTTCCTGCACGGCGGCGCCGGGAGAATGTGCCGATCTGCATTTTATCCTTACCTGGTATGTACCGAATTGTGTCAAATATTGGGATCGTTCAGGCGCAGAACCCCCGGTATGGAAGAACTATTACGCTACCCTGTATGGCAGTTCTGATGAAATCGCCTCCGATTGCTGCAGACGGCGTGCAACCCTTTTGCGCTATACCGAGCGCTTCGGGCGCGCTCTGCGGGCAAGCACCCTGCCCGCGCCGGTAAAGGAAGCGGTCTGCGACAATCTGGCCATTCTGAAAAGTTCTGCCTGTCTGCGTCTGACCGATGGGACCTTTTACGGTTGGGAGGGAGTTGCGCGCACCGCAGGCAGCTGCGAAGGCACCTGTCAGCATGTATGGAATTACGCCTACGCCCTGCCCTACCTGTTCCCCGCTCTGGAACGGTCGGTGCGAACGGCAGAGCTCACCTGCAGTCTGGAATCCTCCGGGCTTCTGCACTTCCGCCTGATGCTCCCTCCCGGCAGCACCCGGCAGAATTTCCGCGCCTGCGTGGACGGACAGATGGGAACCGTGATGAAGTGCTACCGGGAGTGGAAGATTTCCGGAGACACCGCATGGCTGAAGTCGTTGTGGCCGCGCATCCGCTGTTGCATCGAATATGCCTGGAGCCCCGAAAACCCGGACCGGTGGGATCCCGACCGGACCGGCGTCATCAGCGGCAGACAGCACCACACATTGGATATGGAACTGTTCGGGGTGCACGCCTGGCTGAGCGGCTTCTACATCTGCGCACTGAACGCGGGTGCGGAAATGGCGGCAGCGCTGGGTGAAGAACACCTTGCAGACCAATACCGCAATCTTGCCCGCAAGGGGGCACAGCGGCTGGAGCAGACCTTCAACGGAGACTATTACGAGCAGGAACTGAATCTGACCGACGCATCGGTTCTCAGTCCTTACGGCGACGCGGACCAGGTATACCTGGACCGGGAAAGCGGAGAAATCAAATACCAGATCGGGAAAGGGTGTGAAATCGACCAGGTGCTTGCCGCCTGGCACGCCGATCTGATGGGGCTGCCGCCGGTTTTCGATCCGGAGCACCGGGCGCAGGCGCTGCGCAGTATTTTCAGAAACAATTTTCTTTCCATGCGTCAACTCAATAATCCCTGCCGCGTCTTTGCCTGTGATGACGAGTGCGGCACGGTGATGTGTTCCTTCGCCCCCGGGAACAAACCGCGCATTCCGATTCCCTACGCGGAAGAGGTGATGACCGGTTTCGAATATGCCTTCGCCTGTAATCTGCTGCAGTGCGGTATGGAAGAGGAGGCGGTGACCGCGGTGCGTGCTGTCCGCGCCCGGTATGACGGGGAGCGGCGCAACCCGTATGCCGAAATTGAGTGCGGTGCTTCCTATGCGCGCGCCATGGCGTCCTTTTCGCTGCTGCACGCATACAGCGGATATGTGCCCGATCTGACGCAGGGGGCTCTCCGTTTCTCCCCTCTGCGTAACGGAACCTGGTTCTTTGCGGCGGACCGGGTCTGGGGAACGGTGCAGAAAGCGGACGACCGGTTTGTCCTGCGTATCCTTTACGGGCATATTGCCCTGCGCCGGCTCACCTGCGGCATGACGCGAGTGGACGCAGTTACTCTGGGGGGACAGAATATCCCGTTTGAAGAGACGGCCGGCGGCGTATCGCTCTCTGTCACACTCACCGAAGGACAGAGTCTGATCCTGAAGGGATCCTGTGAGAGCTGACCGGTGGCGTCAGAGATCATCCGGCCTGTATTCCGGTTGCCCGCGGCAAACAACACTGTTTTTTACCGCAAAAGAACGACCGGCGCACTTGACGCAGACGCGCAAAAATGCTATCATGGTCTCGCGGGATCCCGCAAAAACTGTATCAATGTACTGAAAGCAACTGAAAGCAGGAGGAAACGCCATGTCCAGCTATGTGACCAGAAAGACGCCGGGCGATACCGCATGGTTTACCCATGACCGGTTCGGCATGTTCATCCACTGGGGGCTGTACGCACTCCCCGCGCGGCATGAATGGATCAAGAACAGAGAATGCATTCCGGAAGACAAGTATCAGCTGTATTTCGATCATTTCAATCCGGATCTGTTTGACCCGAAAGACTGGGCGAGAAAAGCCAGGGCTGCCGGTATGAAATACGCGGTCCTGACCACCAAACACCACGAAGGCTTCTGTCTGTTCGACTCTGCATACACCGATTACAAAGCCACCAACACCGCCGCAGGCCGCGACCTGGTACGCGAATATGTGGACGCCTTCCGGGCGGAGGGACTGCACATCGGGTTTTACTACTCGCTGATTGACTGGCATCATCCCGATTTTCCCATTGATATGCTGCATCCGCGCCGCAATGATCCGGACGCCGAGGAGCAGAACCGCGGCCGCGATATGCACCGATATGCCGAATACATGCGCAATCAGGTGCGGGAGTTGCTGACCAATTACGGCAAGATTGATATTCTCTGGTTTGACTTCTCCTACAGCCGGAGTACCCCGCCGCAGAATGCCCCCTGGATGAAGGGAAAAGGCAAGGACGACTGGGAAGCGGAGGAGCTGATCGCCCTGGCACGCAAACTTCAGCCGGGCATCATCATCGACAACCGCACCGAGATTGAACAGGACCTGTGGACCCCCGAACAGTACCAGCCCACCGAATGGGTCCGGCACGAGACCACGGGAGAGTTGGTAACCTGGGAAGCATGCCAGACCTTTTCCGGTTCCTGGGGATACCACCGGGACGAAAGCAGCTGGAAATCCCCCGAACAGCTGCTGCGCCTGCTGATTGAAACCGTCTCCCGCGGGGGCAACCTGCTGATGAATGTAGGGCCTACCTCACGCGGCTACTTTGACAAACGCGCTGACCGTGCTCTGCAGGTATATGCAGACTGGATGCATACCAACAGCCGCTCCATCTACGGCTGCACCATGGCAGAGCCGGAATTCAGGGAACCTGCCGATGTCCGGTACACCCAGAGCGAGGACGGCAAGCGTCTGTATGTACATCTGTTCTCCTACCCCTTCCGGTACCTGCGGCTGCCGGGCCTCTCGGGTAAAGTGTCGTATGCGCAGTTCCTGCACGACGGCAGCGAGCTGCTCTTCAAGGAAGGCAAGCCGAACCATGATGCCGGCAGTGCCGATATTGCGGGCGACGGCGACATTGTGCTGACCCTGCCGGTCGTGAAACCCGATGTGGTAATTCCCACCATTGAGCTCTTCCTGAAATGACGCCGAACATACCAAATAAGGCTTGACAACCTATTTCCGGTGTGTTATAATGGGTCAAAACGGCAATATCCGTATATAGCAGAAAAGCGTCGTTTCCGACGCTTTTCTGTTTTCAGGAACAGAACAGGAGGCATCATGCTGGATTTACGATTTGTCCGGGAGAACCCCGATGCGGTGAAAGAAAACATCCGCAAGAAATTTCAGGATCAGAAACTGCCGATGGTAGACGAGGTCATCCGGCTGGACGCAGAGAACCGCAAGGTCAAGGCGGAAGCCGATGCTCTGCGCGCCAATCGCAACCGTGTCTCCAAGATGATCGGAACCCTGATGGCGCAGAAAAAGACCGAAGAAGCCAACGCCGCCAAACAGGAAGTGGCGCAGAATGCCGCCCGTCTGGCGGAACTGGAAGCCGCCGAGGCAGATTACGAGGAAAAAATCCGCCAGCTGATGATGACCATTCCCAACATGATCGATCCGTCGGTTCCTATCGGCAAGGATGACAGTCAGAATGCGGAACGCGAACGGTTCGGAGAACCGAAAGTTCCAGATTTTGAAATTCCCTACCATACCGATATCATGGAGCGGCTGCACGGCATTGACCTTGACAGCGCGCGCCGGGTGGCCGGGAACGGATTCTACTATCTGATGGGCGACATTGCGCGTCTGCATTCCGCTGTGATCGCCTATGCGCGCGACTTCATGATTGACCGGGGCTTCACTTATTGCGTGCCTCCCTTCATGATCCGTTCGGAAGTGGTGACCGGCGTGATGTCTTTCTCTGAAATGGACGCCATGATGTATAAGATCGAAGGGGAAGACCTGTACCTGATCGGCACCAGCGAGCATTCCATGATCGGAAAATTCATTGACACCATCCTGCCCGAGGATCAACTCCCCCAGACCCTGACCAGTTACTCTCCCTGCTTCCGGAAGGAAAAAGGGGCCCACGGCATCGAAGAGCGGGGGGTTTACCGGATTCATCAGTTTGAGAAGCAGGAAATGATCGTCATCTGCCGTCCTGAGGAGAGCCCAATCTGGTTTGACCGGCTGTGGAAAAACACGGTCGACCTGTTCCGCAGCATGGATATTCCGGTGCGTACGCTGGAATGCTGCTCGGGCGACCTGGCAGATCTGAAAGTCAAATCGGTAGATGTGGAAGCATGGTCTCCGCGCCAGAAGAAATATTTTGAGGTGGGGTCCTGCTCCAACCTGGGCGACGCGCAGGCGCGCCGTCTGAAAATCCGTGTGGCGGGTCCGGACGGAAAATACTTTGCCCATACCCTGAACAATACGGTGGTCGCTCCCCCCCGGATGCTGATCGCTTTCCTGGAAAACAACCTGCGTGCAGACGGAACGGTAGCCATTCCGGCGCCTCTGCGCCCCTATATGGGCGGGAAAGACCACATCGGCTGACCGCCTGTACAATCATAACAGAACCGCGCCCGACGGAAATCCGTCGGGCGCGGTTCTGTCATATCCGGCAGCACGCGGGAATAGAATGAACTGAATCAGATCCCGCGGGCAATGTTCCCAAGGCAAATACGGCACACCGGCTTCCCTTTATATTCCCCGAGCTCCTCGCTGCCGCCGCAGAAAATGCATCCCATGCTGAATTTCTGAAGTACGATCCGATCGTCCTGTACATAAATCTCCATCGGATCCCCTTCGCGAATACCCATGCTGTCACGCATTTCTTTCGGTATCACGATACGCCCGAGTTCGTCGATTTTGCGAAGAATCCCTGTTGCTTTCATGATCGGTTCCGCCTTTCGCTTATCCCGTTCACCGGGAGATTATTCCTATTATACCACGCAGGTCAGAAAATGTCAATACCTGTAAATTCAAATGTTATGATTGTATATTTTGGTGAAAGTGCCAAATCAGGAGGGGGATTCATGAGTGGAAAAGTATTTGCTGCCCTGTGTATCGCAGCTATTGTCGCTGCCCTTGTGACCGGAGACGGCGCTGCATTGACTGCGGGGGCTCTGGCCGGAGCGGAGCGCGCGGTCACCCTTTCTCTTTCCCTGTGCGGCATGATGTGTCTGTGGAGCGGGTTGCTGGAAGTACTGCGCGAAGCGGGTGCGCTGGATAAGCTTTCAGGCATCAGCGCCGGACTGCTGCGCAGGATTTTCCCCCGCGCATTCCGCGATCCGAAAAGCGCGGGCTGCATCACGGCATGCATCTGTGCCAATCTGCTCGGTATGGGCAATGCGGCAACCCCGTTTGCGCTCAGCGCCATCCGGCAAATCCAGAGCACCGCACCTGACCCCACCCGTGCCGAAGACGATGCCATCACGCTGACCGTGCTCTGCTGCTGCTCCCTCAACCTGATTCCGTCCACTCTGATTGCGCTGCGGCACGCCGCGGGGTCCTCGTCTCCGGGGGAAATCCTGATTCCGGTCTGGATCGTCAGCGGCTGCTGCGCTCTGTTCGGAATCCTGATCTGCCGCCTGGCGTCCCGCATCGGAGCCCGGCGACGCACACGGGAGGTCTCCCATGGCTGATCTGCTGTCTGCATGGACACTGCCGGGATGTCTGTTGCTGCTGTCGCTGCTCTTTCTGTTTTCGCGCAAGGATCTGGGCGGAGCTTTCGCCCGGGGGGCAAGTCAGGGACTGCAGACCATGGTGCAGGTTCTTCCCACCCTGGTGCTGATGCTGACCGCAGTCGGGATGTTTACCGCTTCAGGCGCCCCGGCCTTTCTGGAGCGCCTGCTAGCTCCGGTTCTGGAACGGATCGGCATTCCCAGCGCACTGGCAACATTGCTTGCAGTGCGCCCCTTTTCGGGCAGCGCTTCCAACGGGGTATTGGCAGACCTGTTTGCCGGCGAAGGCCCCGACAGTCCCGCCGGACGGGTGGCATCGGTACTTGCAGGTTCTTCAGATACCGTATTTTATGTCGCCGCACTGTACTGCAGTGCGGGCGGCATCCGGCGCAGCAGGCACCTGTTGCCGGTGGCATGCCTGGTGATGCTGTTCACGGTGGTAATGACTGCATTTGTGTGCAGTCTGTGGTTCCGTTATGCCGGATGAGGGGCTGGAAAATCTCCTTTGCATGCTGCCGGAAGCAGTGCATCTGGAGATCGCCCGTCTGGCGGGCGGATATACCGATTTTGAGGGGCGGCTGTCCGAAATCCGCCTGCGTGCCGGGCGTGTGGCGTCGCTGGTGCTGGATGGACGCAATCTGACACTGCGCACCTCTCTGTCAGGTACCGAACTGGCGGCACTGGTCAAAACCTTCTGTCACAATTCGGTCTATGCATACAGCGAAAGCCTGCGCGAAGGATATATCACCCTGACGGGTGGATACCGGGTCGGCGTGGCGGGCCGTGCCGTCATGGACGGCGGCTGTGTCGTGGGGGTCAGTGATATCACTTCCCTGGTCATCCGGCTGTCCCACCGCGTCAGGGGGGCCGCCGATGTCCCCCTGCAGGTGTTCGAAGCCATGGGCGGCAGACAGGGACTGCTTATTTATTCCCCGCCCGGGATGGGAAAAACCACCATTCTGCGCGATCTGCTGGTACGGCTCTCATCCGGTCCCTCCCCCCGCCGTGTCGCGGTAGTGGACAGCCGCGGAGAACTCGCCGGATCCTATATCGGAACCACCTGTCATGTGGATATTCTGTCAGGATATCCGAAAGCGGAAGGAATTGAACTGGCCACCCGTACCCTCTCGCCCGAGGTCATCCTGTGCGACGAAATCGGCGGATTTGAAGAGGTGGAGGCGGTACTCGCCATGCAGAACAGCGGCGTCCCCCTGATTGCAACGGCGCATGGGGACAGCCCGGAGGGCATTCTGCGCCGCAGTGCCATCCGGACTCTGGTTCAGTGCCGTGTGTTCGGAGCTTATGTGGGGGTGCGGCGTGATCCGTTGAGGGGGTTTCTGCATACAACAGGCTTTTTTGACGCTGCAGGTGATGCGGCAACAGAAGGGGGCGATACCGAATGCTGACAAAAACGCTCGGAGTGATCTTTCTGCTCTGTGCCTGTCTTTACCTTTCTGCCGCCGCCGGGTCCTTTGAACGCCGGCGGGTACGGCAAAGTGAAGGCATGCTGATGCTGCTGCGGCACATCCGTACCCAGATCTCCTGTTTCCGCACGCCGATCGGAGATATTTACGCATCTTTCTGCTCTGACGAACTGGAATCATGCGGTTTCCTCCCCCGCCTGCGCGAGGGAGAGGACTTCTGTACCGCTCTGCAGGAGTGCAGGCAATCTCTGCTGCTCGATGAAGAAGAGACCGACCTGCTTGCCGCTTTCGGTAAAGAAGTGGGCGGCAGTTACCGCGATGAGCAGGTGGAAGGCTGCGATTACTATATCGGAGAACTCGAACGCATCTGCCGTAACCGCCGTGAAGAGCAGCCCAAACGGGTCAGACTGGCGCGCTCGCTGGTCCTGGCAGGAGGACTGCTGCTGATACTCATCTTTCTGTAAGGAGGAATTTCAAAATGGATGTCAGCCTCATTATGAAAGTAGCCGGAATCGGTATGCTGGTTACAGTGGCATACCAGATTCTGAGCAAAGCGGGGCGGGACGAGCAGGCCATGCTGGTTTCCATTACCGGAATCGTCATTGTTCTGATCATGCTGATTGAGGAGATCGGAACCCTGTTTGACACGGTGCGCACCGTGTTCGGATTTTGAGTTTCCTCCCTCTTATCGGGACAGGGCTGCTGTGCGCCGCAGTTGTCATGACCATGCGCGCGCTCGGCGCAAAAGCTGCTCCCATTGCTGCGGCGGTCTGCGGCGTCCTGATCGTCGCTTTCTTTTTCACAAGGTACGGCTCGCTGTTCTCGGAGTTTGCGGACCTGGCGGGAGCAAGCGGACTTTCCCCGTATGTGCCCGTCCTGCTCAAGGTCCTCGGGATCGGGTATGTCACACAGTTTGCCGCCGATACCTGCCGGGATCTGGGAGAGGCAGGAATTGCGTCCAAAGTGGAACTCTGCGGCAGAGGAGAGATTCTGCTGCTGTGCCTGCCCCATTTCAAAACCCTGCTCGATGTTGCGCTCGGGCTCACGGAAGGACTGTAATATGAAACGGTTGCTGCTGTGCCTTCTGCTGGGAGGCCTTCTCTTTTCCCTGACTGCGCTGCCTGCCGCCGCCCGTGACGAAGGGACAGGCGAACAGGCCTACCATGATTTTCTGGATCTGCTGCCGGATGCAGTACGGGACAGAGTGCCCGAAACAGCTGAAGAAACAGCAGAAGTATTCGGCATCAGATACCTGTTTTCCCTGGTGATCCAGGGCATCTCCGAGGGCGGTACGGCAGCATTCGGCGGCATTCTTGCCATGATCGGGCTTTCCCTGTGCGCCGCGGCGGCGCATCTGTGCGGCGGCGGCGTGGAAAGTGAAACCATGCGCCGCGCATTGACCTTCGGCACATCGGTGCTGTGCGCGCTGGCCCTGTTCGGACAGCTGCGCAACAGCCTTGAGGGAACCGCATCGGTGCTGCGCGACATGCAGCAGCTTGCCGACGGGCTTGCCCCTGTTTTTGCCGGGTTGTATGCCGCGGGCGGAAGTACGGCAACCGCCGCAACCGCTGCCTCCTCCTTTTCCATGATGAATCTGATCATTGAAAACCTGGCAGTCGGACTGTTGCTGCCGCTTGCGGGCATCTGCTTTGCCTTCACCATGCTGGACTGTGTGTCGGGCGGTCTGCGTCTGGACGGATTCACCGGGAATCTCAAAGGATGCTACCTTACCCTGCTGGGTCTGCTCTGTGCGGTGGCGACTGCGGCGCTCTCTTTTCAGACCACGCTTGCCGCCTCTGCGGATTCGGTTACCGTGCGTACCGCACGCTTTGCGGTCGGGAATATGATCCCGCTGGTGGGCAGCAGCGTGGGGGCATCGCTCAGTACGCTGATCTCCTCCCTTTCACTGATCAAAAACGGCGTAGGAGCAGGGGCGGTAGTAGCGGTGATCGCCATGACGCTTCCCACCGTCGCAGCGCTCTACTTCACCCGGCTCGGACTCAGTCTGTCGGCCTCCTGCGCCCGTATGCTGGGAGCCGAATCGGTCTGCAAGCTGTTTTCCGATTTCAGGGGAATCTACGACATGATTCTTGCGGTCAGCGCCTTTGTGTCGGTGCTGTTTATCTTTTATCTCGCGGTCTTTGTAAAATGCGCATTCGCGCTGTGAGGTATCTATGGAATCCTACCTTGCCACCATTCTGACCGCTACCGCGGTCTGTACACTGGGAGCTCTGCTTGCCCCGGAAGGTAAAAGCGGCAAAGCCATCCGCTTCGCGCTTTCACTGCTCACCCTGCTGACTCTGCTCGCCCCGCTGCGCAACCTGCAGCCCGAAGATCTGCTGCCCGACTTTTCCATCCCGGACGGTTCGGGATTGCCTGATACAGACACCGCTTACACCGAAACCTTGCGTCTGGGAATCGAAAACGGCCTGCGCGACGCCCTGGCAGAAGAGTTCGGCCTGTCCCGTGACTGTATTACCGTATCGGCAGATGTCACCTTCGGGGCGGAACCCGAAATTCATGCAACAACCGTCCGGCTCACGGGAACTGCCATGCTCGCCGATCTGCCCGGCATCCGGCGTGAGATGGAGCGATGGACCGGTGCAGACTGTACCGTCATACTGGGAGAACAAAAGGAGGCCGCCGCATGAGCGAACAAACCATCCGTAAATATCTTGCAGGACTGAAAGGAAAAAAGTGGTTGCTGCTGCTCCTGGCAGCCGGGCTGCTGCTTCTGGTAATAGGCGGACAGATGCCCGCGTCCACCAAGACCGATCCGGAACCGGAGGAGACGCTTAGCGACACCGAACGCTACCGGCTGGAACTGGAAGAAGAACTGACCGCACTGTGCCGGCAGGTGGCGGGGGTGGGAGACGCCACCGTATCGGTGACGCTTGCCACCGGATGGCAATATACTTACAGCGGCAGCCGACTGCTTTCCGAGACGCCGCCGCGTGTACTGGGCATTGCAGTCGTCTGCACCGGCGGGGGCAATGCCGCGGTGCGGGCAGAGCTGACCGCCCTTCTTTCCTCGGTCACCGCTGTGGGAACAAACCGTATTTATGTGAGTGCAAAAAAATAGGTATATCCGGCAAAACCGCTACATATATATGGAACACATAACAAATACCGGAGGGAACCAACATGAAAAAAGTGTTCGGTGAAGGCGGGGTTATGACCCGCACGTTGAAAAGAAATGTCATTATCGTGGCGGCAGTACTTCTGATCGGAGTGGCGGTGTACCTGAACTATCTGTGGTTCTACTCGCCCGATGACGGCAGCGATTACGGGAACAACAACATGGTGGATGCAAACGGAACCAATACGGATGACACTCCCACCGGCGGCGAGGACGATACCGACTCGGTCACCACCTATTTCAGTTCTGTGGAACTGAGCCGCAAGCAGGCGCGGGACGAAGCCATTGAAATGCTGGAAGCGGTTGTAAACTCCGCCGAAACCGATTCGGAAGCGCGCGAGCAGGCGCTCAAGGACATCTCCCAGATTGCTCTCAATATGGAGACCGAAGCCAATATTGAAAGCCGTATTCTCTCCAAAGGCTTCACCCAGTGCATTGCCGTTATGGGCGACGAAGATATTCATATCATTGTCAGTTGCGAAGGGGAAATGCCCGCAACCGGCACCGCGCAGATCGCAGCCGTGGTATACGAGGAGTGCGGAATTCTGCCTGAGAACATTACCATCACGCTGAAACAGTAAAGCAACATAGAGCAATAACAGGGGCTCCCGTTTCCCGGGAGCTCCTGTTATTGCATCTCCAGATACCTGCATCTTTATACCGTTGTATACGGCGCCATGGTCAGCCTGATAAAATACCCCTGATCATGATCGCAGACCGGACATTTTGCGGGGGCCTGTTTGCCGTTCATTCGGTGGCCGCAGTTGAGACACATCCAGTCGCAGGCCACCTCCGATACGAACAGTTTCCCCGCGTCAAGCAGTTCTGCAAACTGCCGGAATCGCTCTGCATGCGTCTTCTCGATGGCCGCGATATTGCGGAACGCCGCCGCAATGGCAGGATATCCTTCTTCCTGTGCCCGCTCCCCGAACAGTCTGTATACCGTATCATGCTCTTCCTCTTCGTTGCGCTGTGCCGCGTGCAGAAGTGCGTTTATGGAGTCGGACTGATCCACCGGATAGGTGCCGTCCGCTTCCAGTTTCCCACCGGACAGCGGTGCAAGAAACTTCCAGAAAATTTCCGCATGCTCCTTCTCCTGGTCAGCAGTAAACAGGAACACTGCCTCCAGTACATGCAGGTTCTGCGTTTTTGCCTGGGAGGCCGCCATAGTATAGCGGTTGCGTGCCTGACTTTCTCCCGCAAATGCGCGCATCAGGTTGTGAGCGGTTTCGCTGTTTTTGAAATCCATTGTGGATCCCCCTTTCCATTTCTGACTGCAGTATGCCCGGCAAGCAGGTGTTTTATTCCGTGCGAGTCAGCGCGAAATATATTTTCCTCTTGCAAATCCGGCGGAAATCCATTATAATGAAGCCAAAGCCTCTTAAGGAGATACATATGAAAAAGTTGCAACGCATCCGCAGCGCTTTTTTCTGGAGTGCGCTCGGGCTATCGGTGGGGTTCCCCTGCGGAATAGTCATGATCGTGTTCGGCGCCTCCGGTAAAATCTGGCCCCTACTCATCCTGGGCATTCTGCTGGCGGTAGCCGGCTTTTATTGCATGCCCATTCTCTGGATCCGCTTTGCCGACTGCGGCTTTACTGTACGGTTGGTACACGCCGTCACCAATCAGAATCTGTACACCGTGTCCGATCTTTCGGCCTATCTCGGCAAGAATGAAAAACAGATCAGCACCGCGGTTACCTCGGCACTGTCCAAGGGGTATCTCGAAGGCTTCCTGTTTACGGACGGGGTCCTCCGTCTCAACCGCAATGCCCGCCAGACCATCGGCACCTTTGTCTTCCGCTGCCCCTCCTGCGGCGCACAGGTGGAAGCCGCCGAAAACGCCACCGATGCGCGGTGCGAATACTGCGGCACCCGTTTTGACAGAGAGGCTATGGTGCACCTCTGTTCAGAGCAGGATCCGGGACAGGCAGACTGACTTTTCCGGTTTTGCCCCTTTATGCTTTTCGGTTTTTTTCAAATTATCACCGAACGATTATAAACGGAGGTTTGCCATGAACGAACAGTTTCCCCGCACAGAAGTAGGAGGGCGCTCGCTCTCACGCATGATCATCGGAACAAACTGGCTGGCAGGATGGAGCCACCGCTCCCCTGCTGCGGACGCCATGATCCGGGAGAAGCATGCCACCCCGGACAGCATTCTGCCCATGCTTGAAATTTTCCTCTCTCACGGGATTGACACCATGATGGCACCGTTCGGACAGACCCCTGCCATTCTGGAAGCAGTGCGCCGGGCGGAAGAGCGTACCGGGCATGCCATGATCCTGGTCGATACCCCGTCGATCAATGTGGACGACAATGCCGACGCCCGACGGCAGGCAGAAGAAACCATCCGCACCAGTGCCAGAAACGGGGCCACCTTCTGTCTGTTGCACCACACCAGCGTCGAACAGCTGGTGGACAAAAACCGGGGTATCATCCGCCGGCTCGATGACTACACCAGGATGATCCGGGATGCCGGAATGATTCCCGGACTGTCAGCGCACATGCCTGAAATCGTAGTATACAGCGATGCCAACGGCTACGATGTGGAAACCTATATCCAGATCTACAACTGCATGGGCTTCCTGATGCAGGTGGAAGTGGAAACAGTCAACAAAATCATCCGCGAAGCCAAAAAGCCGGTCATGACCATCAAATCCATGGCAGCCGGCAGATGCACCCCCTTTGTCGGGCTCAACTTTTCCTACGCCACCCTGCGCGACTGCGACATGGTGACGGTGGGATGCTTTGACGCACGGGAAGCTGAAGAAGATATTGAAATTGCCCTGGCCGCACTGGCACGCCGCGCACCGCGGCTGGCCGTGCGCTCCAGTCCCAACCAGAAGCAGGCCGCCTTCGGTGGCCGGAGCTGAAGGTCATCCGATCAACCGGCGCGGCCCTGATACCGCGCCGGTTTCCTGTATACGGTCAGTGGAGGAATCACCATGTGGAATACGCTTTACAGCAGAGGCCTGAATGTTCTGGTCCATCTGCCCGATCTGTTTGCCCTGCGGATTGCTCTGTACGATACGCAGGAGCACTTCCTGCTCCGGGACATGCTCTGGCGCAAAGTGGACAGCGACCGGCCGCACCTGTACAGAAATGTCCGCGCGTTCGGCGATCACCGGACCGACGGCGGTTTTTTCCGGATTGTTTTCGGATATCTGGATTTTTCCTTCACGGTGAGCTGTGCTTCAGAAGACGGGGAGCGGATGGTTTGCCGTATCGAACCGGAACAGGATCCCGGGGACCGGTACCGGTTCCTGATTGTCCCGCTGTTCCTGTGGAACCGTCCCGGAACCGTCACAGTTGATGACGGGGTCCTGCATGCAGAAAGTCCGACCGGCGCATACACCGTCCTGGTCAGCGGGTGTTGTGATTACAGTACTCCGGTCTTTACCGACCAGAGCGGCATTTTGTGTCATGCGCACACCCCGGTGACGCTGCTGTGCAACCTGCCCCGGGGAACCGATGTCTCCGCCCAGCTTGCAGCGGCGGAAGCGCAGACGGTCGCCGGGTTGCCGAAAGGAACGGGGTTTCTTCAGGATATCCCGCGCATTCTCAGCCGGGCAATGAACTGGAATGATCTGTATGATCCCCTGCGGGACCGGATTTGCGCTCCTGTAGCACGCTCCTGGTGCACCGGAAACGGGCGCTCCTTCGGCAGTTATGTGCTCTTTGAATGGGACACCTTTCTGTCCGCGCTGATGTGCGGGGTGTACAGTCAGCACATGGCAGAGAGGCAGATTTACGCGGTTCTCGCAGAACAAACCCCGTCCGGTATGATTCCCAATTTCGGTTCGGACCGCGGCGCAAGTCTGGACCGGTCCCAGCCTCCGCTGGGCAGTTACTGCGTCCTGAAAATCTATCTGCAATACCGCAACCGCGACCTGGTGAAAGACGCCTATCCGATCCTGCTGCGCTGGAACCGCTGGTGGCGCAGTCACCGTGCAACCGGATGGCAGGGGCTCCTGTCCTGGGGTTCAGACCCGGGCATGGGCGGTTATGATCCGGGCGGCAACAAGCAGGCCGCCATGTGGGAATCGGGACTGGACAACTCCCCGATGTACGACCGGGTCTCCTACAATCCCGCTACACATACCCTGGAACTTGCCGATGTGGGACTCAACGCGCTGTATGCGCTGGACTGCCGCTGCCTTGCGCAGTTGGCCGATCTGCTGGAACACGCGGAGGATGCACGGGAACTGCGTGCGGAATACGAACGCACACGCACGCTGATGAACCGCGAAATGTACGACCGGAAAACAGGCGCATACTGCAACCTCCATGCCAACGGGAAAAAGAGTCCTATTCTCTCTCCCACCTGCTTCTATCCGCTGCTGGCGGGAATTCCGTCGCAGGCGCAGGCGGAGGAAACCGTGCGGCGCCATCTGCTCAACCCGGATGAATTCTGGGGCCCGTATGTCATCCCCAGTATTGCACGCAACCACCCCGCATTTGCCGATCAGGACTACTGGCGCGGCAGAATCTGGGGGCCGATGAACTATCTGGTGTATGCAGGACTGCGCGCATACGGCATGCGTACCGTCGCTACCGAACTGGCAAAAAAGAGCCGTCAGTTGTTCATGAAGGAATGGAAACGGGAACAGCATATTCATGAAAATTACAACTGCATCACCGGAGACGGAGACGACCGGCCCAACGCGGATGCATTTTACACCTGGGGCGCGCTGCTTGCCTACCTTTCGGTGGAAGAGATGTTCCATATCCGGCTCGACGGTACCCCGGAGTACGGAGGAGCCGGTCTGCCGGCTGGCGAGCTCTGCGGGTTCTGTTTCGCCGGGCACCGCTACCGGGTGCGCACGGGTGCACATCCCGGTGTATGGCGGGACGGCGTACCGCTTCCCGTCCTCTGACCCTGTTCCGGCACGCCCTTTACAGCCTCATCACCTGTCCAGACAGAGCTGCCGCATGAATGAAAAACAATGGCCCCCTATGAACAAGAACCGGTCCGCTGCATGCGGACCGGTTCTTGTTGTTTATGACCGTCATATGGTTTGTTCCGTTCTCAAAGGCCGGGATGCCACGGATGCACATATCGGTCTGCTGCCGGTACATTATTCTTTCCCGAGCGCATCAACCAGAGGACGCAGAGCCTCGGTCAGCCTGTCGGCAATCACGCGGTGTCCCTCCCGCAACGGATGCAGCGGTTCTGCAGGGACCCAACCTGCCGTGCTGATGAAGTGCAGTTTCTTCCATCCGGCGGCGCACAGCTTTGTCACCATTTCCCCCAGCGCACGGTCAAATGCCCCGCAGAAGGGTGCCAGAACCACCACAGATGCGTCCGGGTGCGTTTGACGCACCTGTTCCAGCAGTGCGCGGTACCCCGCAATATAGGCCTCTTCCGAAGCGCCCCGGTCATTGGCGCCGTGATTGATCAGTACGATATCGGGGTGCCCGTAGGTCACCGGTGCCCCTGCAAAACAGAACGGGTACGCCTGCCCGACAGCCGGCACCGAACCGCATCCGCCCTTGGTGATCCCGACCGCACCGTATCCCATCACATAGGAACGCAGATTCAGCCGCTGTGCCGCAAGCCAGTGATAGGTAGCAGTCACATCGTCCTGATAAACGCGGTTGAGCAGCGGGTTGGTACGGTCATAAAGCCGGTCCGGCTCCACAAGGACTCCTTCCGTAATGGAATCCCCGACAACCTCCATGGTTCTGCGCGTATCGGGCTCCAGAGTGGAAAACCCCTCCGCTTCAACTGACAGGAGGGCAACCTTTCCGATCAGAGGAGCGTACCAGCGGTGATGCATCTCAATACCGCTCTTGTAAATCAGCTTCAGGTAATGCGGACCGTCTCCCTCTGCCTGCACCCGCAGGCACGGGGCAAGCGCGGTCTCAACCTGTGCCCCCTGATCCACCGCAATATACAGGTGCGGGAAGGGGTGCTCGCTGAATGCGGTGTCAAAGCACAGCACCGCATACGGTCCCCGGAACATACACTCCAGATAAGCGCCAGGAGCAGTTGTAACCATCGCGGGACCGCTCTGTGCCCAGCGGCCGGTATAACGAATGTCTGCCGATACAGCGGAAATAATCATAGAGTCTCCTTTCCTGTGGGCATATTGCCCCTGAAAAAAGTGCCGCAAATCCGGTTTGCGGCACTGCAGATGCGGTGGAGCTCCGCTTCACCGCATCCGGAAAACAATCATTCAACCGGCACGATCCAGCCGTGCGTATCCGGCAGGCGTCCCCACTGAATGCCTGTCAGCGTATCGTACAGT
>CASFDI010000029.1 GCA_949293405.1 uncultured bacterium
ACACGCTGGCGCACTGCACGCGATGCTGCAATCGCATGATCCAGATTGTCAAATACAACCGTGCGCAGCAGCTGTGCTTCCACAATTTGGCGGAACCGGTCGTCCGATGTAACCAGCTTGTCCGCGCGTCCGACATATCCGGGCTGGCGGGCAGCAAGCCGGATTTCATCACTCTCCTGAGGGGAGCGGATTGCGGAAACGGGCAGGAAGGTTGCTCTGCCGGCATTACTACGCTTGAGCAGCTCAATTGCAGATTTTGCGGTTTCTTCCGTATCCACCACAATATGCTGGACTGCTGCCCCAAGCGCAGTTTCAATTGCGATGGCATACGGCTTTTCAATATGAATCAGTTTGGAAAGCGGCCCATAGACCGTGCCGTCCACTTCACCGCGGTCGGCCTTCTGCATGACGAAACGAACGCTGTTACTGTATCCTTCGAAATGTTCTTCCATTCGTTTGAGGGCTGCGGCACGCTCACGGAGCGTGTTTTCCGATACTTCGAGTGCCCCCACCGTGTTTTTGAGTTGTTCACGGCGCTCTTCGCCCTTTTCAACCAGCGCCTGCATTTCGCGGTTGAGACGGTCGTTTTCTTCGATCTTGGTCCGGAATCCGGATGCATTGCGGTCACAACGCTCAGCCTCCGCACGCAAAGTCTTCCCTTTTTCTTCATGCGCCGCGATATCGGCACGCAAAGCATCAGACCGGTCGCTTTCGCTTTCGGCGCTGGTGCGCAGCATCTCAATGCGGGTGCGGTGCGCAGCCGCCTGATTCTCAAGGTCCATCTGCTCAGCGAGCGTATCGTTGAGCCTGCGGTCATACTCAGCGACTTTCTGCATGACCTGTTGCTGTGCCGCAAGCAGCTCAAGCCGTTTGGCGGTCAGTTCTTCTACCTGTGCCCCCAGACGGCGCACAGCCTCCCGACACGCTTCTGTCTCAGCATCCAGCCCTTCCTCAGACTTTCCGATTGTGAGGATCCGCAACTCACATGCTGATGTCATCTCGTCCAGATGCTCAAGGTCACTGCGGAGCACGGTCAGCTGGTTGTCCATCGTGTGCAACTGAGAAGTGGTGGCGTTGATTTTATTGAGCAGCTCTTCTGAACGGAGACGGTTGGTCAAACTCTGGTTTTCCAGAAAATCCGCCCGACGCTCCAGCCCTGCCAACGCTTCTGTCACAATTTCCAGTTCCCGGCAGGAAAGTTTGTACCGTTCTTCCGCCTTTTCCAGATCAACCCGCACCTTTTCCGTATCATAAAGCCACAGGGCAACTTCTGCCGCTTTTTTTTCCTCGTAAACGGCCATATACTTGCGGGCTTTTTCGGCTTCTTTCTCCAGCGGAACCTTCTGCTCGTACAGCATGTGCACGATATCACCCAGTCGGTCCATGTTGGTCTTGGTCTCTTCCAGTTTCCGCTCCGCTTCCTGTTTTCTGTGACGGAACTTGGAAATTCCGGCAGCTTCTTCAAAGATATTACGGCGCTCGTCGCTCTTCTTGGAAATCATTTCGGCGACTTTTCCCTGACCGATAATCGAATATCCTTCTCTGCCGATACCGGTATTCATAAACAACTCGTGAATATCGCGCAGACGACAGGGCTTGCGGTTGATCATGTATTCGCTGTCGCCCCCGCGGTAATACCGCCGGGTGACCGTGATTTCCTCATACGGAGTGTCGATCCGATGTTTTTTATCCGTGTTGTCAAAGGTAACCGACACTTCCGCAAATCCCATCGGACGTCTTGTATCGGTTCCCGTAAAGATGACATCCTCCATTTTGGTGCCGCGGATGTTACGGCTGGAGATCTCACCCAATACCCACCGCATGGCATCGGAAATATTGGATTTTCCGCTTCCGTTCGGTCCTACAACCACCGTACTGCCGCGCTCAAAGGTCAGTATAGTTCTGTTCGGGAAGGACTTAAAGCCATGCAATTCCAGACACTTGAGGTACATTCCCGGCTCCTTTCATTCTGAATTCACAGGGACCCGCAGGTGGGTTCCCCGAAATATCCCAGCGCATCCAGCGCAGCCTCCTGTTCGGCGGCGTGTTTTGTTTTTCCGATTCCGGTACCGAGGCGGTTGCTGTTCAGATAGACATCCACTACAAACAACTTGTCATGATCCGGCCCCACCTCGGCAACCACGGCATAGGTCAGTTCCTCTGCGTCTCCGCCCCGGTTTCCCTGCTGGACCGCCTGCTGCAGCCGCGCTTTCGGATCCTCTTTACCGCTTACACGGGCCAGACGCCCCCCAAGCAGAGAGAGGCAGACCCGCTCCGCAGCGTCCGGATTTTCCAGGTATACCGCGCCGATCAGCGCTTCAAACGCGTCCGCGAGAATCGATGGATTCCCGCGTGCGTTTTTCTTTTCCTCCCCCCGTCCGAGGCAAAGATAAGCGCCCAGATTCAGTCCGCGTGCCGTCTCTCCCAGACTCTGCCCGCAGACCAGCTCGCGCTTCATTTCACTCAGACGGCCTTCCGCGACATGAGGATAACGCAGATACAATGCTTTTCCGATTACCAGTCCCACCACGGCATCCCCGAGAAACTCCAGTCGCTGATTGGAGACCGTACCGTTCTCAAAGGCGTAAGAAGAATGCGTCAGCGCATTCACAAGCAAGTCCCGGTTGCGGAAAACATATCCGATCTGTTTTTCGAGCTCATCCGGCTGTGCCCCGCAGGACATGATTATGCTCCTGCCGGTTTATCGGCGGCTGTCCCGGATGCAAACCGGGCAATAATTCCGTTCAGATCCGCTTCTGCAAAACGGATCGCCTGTCGCACCGCATTCCTGATGGCTTTCGCGTCAGAACTGCCATGGGCTTTGATCACCGGTTTTGACAGCCCCAGAAGCGGCGCCCCGCCGTACTCGGAAACATCGAACCGGTCTTTCACCGCATACAGGTTCTTGCGCATCAGCATCGCCGACAGCTTGGTCAGCAGATTGCGCCGGAAGAGCCCCTTGAGGGTACCGAGCATGAAGCGTCCCATTCCTTCAGTATATTTGAGCAGAATGTTTCCGGTATATCCGTCGGTAACCAGCACATCGCAGGCGCCGAACGGCACCTCCTTGGCTTCCACATTTCCGACGAAATGGAAATCGCAGGCCTCGAGCATCGGATACGCTGCCACCTGGAACTCCTGTCCCTTGGTAGGCTCGGTGCCATTGTTAAGCATGCCGACGCTCGGATTCTCAATGCCCATCAGATATTTTGCATACTGGGCACCCATATAGGCAAACTGAACCAGCTGCTCAGGAGTGGTCTGCAGATTGGCGCCGCTGTCAATCAGAAGAACCGGCTTCTGCAGCGGCAGGACCGTAGCAATGGCGGCGCGCTGAATTCCGCGGATCCGATGGGTGATCAGGGTGCCTCCTGACAGCAACGCACCGGTGTTCCCGGCACTGACAAAAGCGTCCCCTTCTCCCTGTGCCAGCATCCGCAGCCCTATTACCATGGAAGAATCGCTTTTTTCCCGGATGACCGAAACCGGATTATCCTCCATTCCGATCACCGATACAGACTGAATGATCTCCACACATGCTGGATCCAGATGCAACTCATCTGCAGTCCGGCGGATTACCTCTTCATTTCCCACCACGGCAATATCGGTATCCGGATAGGCGGCCGCAGCCTCAACCGCTCCCTGAAGAAGGGCGGCCGGCGCGTTATCACCGCTCATAACATCAATAATGATCTTCATTCCGAAAACTCCTTTCCGGTCAGTTGCGGATACAGAGATCCGCGCACATAGCTGAGCGAACGCTCAGCGTAAAAAGCATTGCGCGCAACTTTCCCGCCTTTGATTTTGCAGTCGGGCGCGGCAAGAATGCCGAAATTGGCATTCATGGGTTGGAACTTACCGCTGGTGCCGCGACTCACATAGTAACCAAGCGCGCCGAGTTCTGTGTACTCGGAAAAATCGGGAACTTCCCTCCCTTTTGCAAGTGAAGCAGCCGCCACGCCGGCGACAAAGCCGGATGCAGCCGATTCCACATATCCCTCAACTCCGGTCATCTGTCCTGCAAAAAACAGACCGTCTCTTGTCCGCATCCCGTAATGAGGCGTCAGCAGCCTCGGCGAATTCAGATAGGTATTGCGGTGCATCACGCCGTAACGGAAAAATTCCGCATCATGCAGAGCCGGAATCATGCGGAACACGCGTTTCTGCTCCGGGAATTTCAGATGCGTCTGAAAGCCTACCAGATTGTACATGGTTCCGCTGAGATTCTCCCGGCGGAGCTGAACCGTGGCATACGCCTCCCGTCCGGTGCGCGGGTCAGTCAGGCCGACCGGCTTGAGCGGCCCGAAGCGAAGCGTATCGTACCCCCGTTTCGCCATGATCTCCACCGGCATGCACCCCTCAAAAACGGTAAGTTCTTTTTGGGCAGAACGGTCAAAATCATGCAATTCCGCTTCTTCTGCATGAATCAGGGCATCGTAGAAGGCGTCGTATTCTTCCCGGTTCATCGGGCAGTTCAGATAATCGTCACCCGCGCCCTTACCGTACCGGGATGCAAAGAACGCGCGTTCGGTATCCACCGTGGCAAAATCCACAATCGGAGCAGCCGCATCATAAAAATGCAACTGCTCTCCCCCGACCATCTCACGAATATCGGCAGCAAGTGCCTCCGATGTCAGCGGGCCGGTCGCCACCACTACAATTCCCGAAGCGGGCAACTGCAGTATTTCCTCCTGATGGACCGTAATCAGCGAATGTGTACAAACAGCGTCCGTGATATAATCCGAAAAACGGGTCCGGTCCACTGCGAGAGCCGAACCGGCAGGTACCTGCGTCGCATAAGCCGCCCGCATGATCAGCGAGCCAAGAAGGCGCATCTCTTCTTTCAGAAGTCCCACCGCGTTGCTCAGCTGATTGGAACGCAGGGAGTTGGAACAGACCAGTTCTGCGAAACCCCTGTAAGAGTGCGCCGGCGTATATCTGGCCGGTTTCATCTCGTACAGATCCACGCCGACACCTGCTTCTGCCGCACGGTAAGCCGCCTCACATCCCGCCAGGCCGGCTCCGATCACCGTAATCCGCTCCATCACAATTCGGGAGTCGCGTGTTCTTCTTCACGCTTATAGCCGCATCCCTGCCGCTTGCAGTATACCGTTTTCTTTCCCTTTTTGTAATACAGGATATCACCGCATTGCGGGCACTGCTCGGGCAATGGCATATCCCAGGAGGAAAAATCACAGTCGGGATAACGCTCGCAACTGTAGAACATCCGCTTTCCGCGTCCGAATTTCGTCACGATCCGTGCGCCGCACTTCGGACATTTCACGCCGGTATCAACCGTTTTCTGCTTGGTAAACTTGCAGGTTGGATAATTGACGCATGCATAGAAAGAACCGTACTTCCCATGTCTCAGCACCATATCTCCGCCGCACAACTCACACTTGAAGTCCGCAATTTCAGGCTGCTGCTCCTGTTTTTCTACCGGAGAGCCGTCCTTATTGATCGCTTTTGTATTCTTACATGCAGGATAGTTCGGGCACGCAAGAAATCTGCCGAACCGCCCGTTTTTATAGACCATCATGCTCCCGCATTTGTCGCAGGGATATTCAGATACTTCAGGCGGAATATCAATATCGTCCCGGCTGACAGTTGCATCCGCAGCTTCCAGCGCTTTCTCAAAATCTTCGTAGAAATCCTCAAGCACCTGTTCCATGGTGCAGCCGCCCTGTTCGATGCTGTCCAGCTTATCTTCCATCTGTGCGGTAAATTCGTAGTCGATGATTTTCGGGAATTTCTTTTTCATCAACTCGGTAGTAACCTCTCCGAGCGGCGTGGGCACGAAGGCCTTTCCCTCCCGTTTGACATAACTGCGGTTGATGATGGTCGTAATAATGGTCGCAAAAGTACTCGGCCGACCGATCCCGCTCTCCTCGAGCATCTTGATCAGAGAGGCCTCGTTGTAGCGCGGAGGCGCTTGAGTAAAGTGCTGTTCCGGATCAACGCCGGTCAACTGCAATGCATCCCCCTCGGTCAGATCAGGTACATTGCCCTCTGCATACTCATCATCATCGTCATCGTCATTGGCGCCTGCGTTGCTTTTTTTCTCATAAACCGCCAGATAACCCGGGAATTTAAGAGAGGCGCCCGCAGTATGGAACAGATACTTCCCGCAGGTCAGTTCCACTGTCACCGTGTTGAATGCCGCCGCCGCCATCTGGCTGGCCACAAAATGCTCCCAGATCAGTTTGTACAGACGATACTGATCCGGAGAAAGATATTTGCGGATCTGTTTGGGACGGAGGCGGACATCTGCCGGGCGGATTGCCTCGTGCGCATCCTGTGCGTTTGCCTTTGCTTTATAAACACGGGGCGTCTTTGGCAGATAGGATTCTCCGAAATCGGCTCCTACCAACTCCAGAGCCGCACTCTGTGCAACCTGGGAAATGCGCAGCGAATCGGTACGCATATAGGAAATCAACCCCTGTACGCCGCCGAATTCGGCTCCCACATCCACCCCTTCATACAGTTCCTGCGCCACTTTCATAGTACGCTGCGACTGGAATCCCAACTTTTTGGCCGCGTCCTGCTGCAGTGTCGAGGTAGTATACGGAGGAGCGGGCTGTCTGTATTTGAGCGCCTTTCTGACCTGACGCACCGTAGCCGGCTGTCCCTGCACCGCCTCTACAATCTCCCGGGCCTGTTTTTCATCGCTGATCCGGATTTTCTCATCGCCCTCACCGACAAAATCTGCGGTAAAGGTCTCTCCCGAAGGCGTGCGGAACTGCGCCTGAATGGTCCAGTATTCCTGCGGAACAAACGCGCGGATTTCCTGTTCGCGTTCCACGATCACACGGGTTGCAACCGATTGTACCCGACCGGCAGAGAGGCCGCTCTTCACATTTTTCCACAGGAAGGGGCTCAGTTTATACCCCACGATACGGTCAAGAATCCTACGCGCCTGCTGGGAATTGACCAGATCTTCATCGATGGCGCGGGGCGCTTTGATGGCTTCTTTGATTGCACCTTTCGTATTTTCATTGAATGTGATCCGGCAGCGCTTATCAAGCGGAATGCCCAGCGTACTTGCCAGATGCCAGGAAATGGCTTCCCCCTCGCGGTCCGGGTCTGTTGCAAGCAGAATCACATCCGCATCTTTTGCATCTTTTTTCAGTTGTTTGATTACATCACCTTTACCGCGGATGTTGATATAGTGCGGTTCAAAATGATGTTCAATATCCACCCCGAGAGAACTCTTGGGCAGGTCGCGGATATGGCCCTTTGACGCCACTACTTTATATCCGGAACCGAGATAACCCTGAATCGTTGTCGCCTTGGACGGTGACTCCACAATGACTAATTTCGCCATGACTATCCCATGCAACGCTGCATGGATTCCTTTCTCAGTTTCATAACACGGCATTTTGCTGCCGCAATCGGGCACATGGGCACAGCTGCGGACTCAGTCCACACAACGCACCCTTCCGCCCGGCAATGTTTCAATCAGATGTCTCACTTCCAGCATGGTGAGAACCGCCAGCACCCGCGGGACCGGAACCGAAGAATCCGCCAGATCCTGCGGAAACACCGTGCCCCGTTGCGCCAGCCGCTCATAAATGACGCGCTCATCACCCTTGAGACTTTGCGCAACATCCGACAGATGCCCCGGGAGGCCTGCTGAGGGGCGCTCTGTTTGTCCGTGTGCTGTATCGGCAGCAAGACCCGATGAGGCACGCGGGCGCTGTACACGCGGCCCACCGGCCGTAACGCCCAGGGCCTGCAATTCCCGATTCATCAGAAAACCTGCGGTGCGCAAGGCAGAAAAAGGTCTGAAATCCTTCGCAGGCACAAGGCCAATATCAAGCAGAAGCGGATGCGCACTGCTTGCTGCCCGCGCCAGTCCGCTCTCCAACAGATAAGCGGTGCCCTGTCCCACCTCGGCATCCACATTTGCAGGGACAGCATACAAGGCGCGGTGTTGCGCCGCAGCGTGCCGTGCCGTAATCAGCGCTCCGCTTTCGAGCGTCCCTTCGATCACCACTGTCGCCAGGCAAAGTCCGCTGATAATCCGGTTGCGCCGCGGGAAATACTGCGGCATAGCACGCGTGCCGGGAGTATATTCGCTGATGATCGCTCCGCGTTCCGCAATCCGATCTGCCAGATACCGGTGTTCATAAGGATAAATATTATCGACTGCCCCGCCCAGCACCGCGACCGTTGTGCCGTTCGCATGAAGAGCACCCGCGGCAGCAACACCGTCAATCCCGAGGGCAAGACCGCTGACAACCGTCGCACCACCCGCGGCAAGATCGTGTGCCATGCTGTAGGCCATCTTTTTCCCGTATTCGCTCATATGACGGGTTCCGACCACCGCAACACCGGGATGCTTTTCAAAATCCGGAAGTCTGCCTTTACAGTACACAAGACAGGGCGGATCGTTCAGTTCCCGCAACAGACGCGGATACGCGACATCAGAGTAAGGAATCGGCTGAATCTCTCTGTGAGCGCAAAGATCAAGCACGCGTTTTGCCCCTTCGAGTGACTTGTCCTCCAGGGCAATACACTCGGTTTTCCGCGCACCGAGCAGGTGGCGCAAGGTATCGCTGTCCGCCTGATAGATTGCTTCTGCAGAACCGAAATACTCATACAACCGCCGGAATGTATCGGTTCCGGAGGAGCATCGCATGGCAAGCCATACCCAGATCAGGGCATCCGACATAGTTGACAATCCTTTCTTTTTTACTTTCCGGCATGATCCGGAATACAGCGCTGTGCTTCCCACATCAGCACGGCGGCGGCAGTCGCCGCATTCAGCGATTCTGATTCCGTCGCAATCGGAATATAGACACTTCCGTCACACGCCCCCGACAGCTCAGGAGGGATACCGTGCCCTTCGTTTCCGATTACAAAAACATCCGAAGGAGCAACTTTCCATTCATACACGGAAAGCGCCTGCGGACGCAGTTCGGCTGCAAGGACCCGACGCCCGCCGGCGCGCAAAAGCCTGATCGCCTGATCCAGACCGGATGTCATCCGAAGCTGCAGCCGGAAAGTACTACCCATCGCCGCGCGCAGCGCTCTGGGATGAAGCGGATCCGCGCAGTCCCGCGAAAGAAGGACCGAACGGATTCCGAACGCAAGTGCAGAACGCAGAACGGTGCCAAGATTTCCCGGGTCGCGTACGGAAGAGAGAATCAACAGTCGGTCGAAACAGGCGTCCTGAAAGTCTTCCTTATATATTATATTGAAACTTTTGAAATTGTCAAGGTGTTTTATCAGTGCAACCACACCGTCAGAAGCCTTTTCCGAAGTTATTTTTTCAAAGCAGGGGGCTGAAAGCACGAAAAAGGTCGTCTGCCCCGCTTTTATGTCGGAAAACAAATCCTCAATCAGAGGAATATAGCGATCAGCTTTTTCCTCGTTTACAAACACAGACAGGATCCGGCAACCGGACCTCAACGCTTCTTCAAGCAGTTTCCATCCTTCTGCCGTAAATTCACAGCGCTCATCGCGCGCTTTTTTATCCAGCAGGGCTGCCGCCGCCTTGACACGCGGGTTACTGCGGCTGGTAATGTGTTCCCAACGGACGGGCATTCTTATCCTCCCGATTCACTCGTATATACGAAGAAAACCCGTACGCGCCCGAAGGGCACGACGGGATTTCATTCTATCTTTCGGCTTACAGAGCCGCTTTTGCCTGCTCGGCGATAGCTGCGAAGGCCGCTTTATCCGCTACTGCGATTTCTGCCAGCATTTTGCGGTTGAGCGTGATGCCGGCTTTCTTCAGTCCGTGCATCAGTGTGGAATAATTCATGCCGCACACCTTGGCCTGCGCCGAAATACGCGTGATCCACAGCTGACGGAATTCTCTCTTCTTCTGTTTGCGGCCTGCGAAAGCGTAGTTGCCGCTCTTCATTACCGCTTCTTTCGCCATTCTGAAGTGCTTCGATTTTGCACCCCAGTACCCTTTGGCTGCTTTCAGGACACTCTTTCTTCTTTTGCGCGTCATCAGTGCGCCTTTAACTCTTGCCATTCTATGAATCCTCCTAAATCTTCTCGAACAATATTACTTCTGGATCAGCGTCCGGATTGCCGGGGTCATGGAAGCGCTCAGAACCGCTCCCTTACGGAGGCTTCTCTTGCGTTTTGCGGTTTTCAGGCCGAGATTGTGGCGATGATGCGAATGATTCATCTTCACTTTGCCGCCTGCCGTCACGCTGAATCTCTTGGCAGAGGCCTTATGCGTCTTGATTTTTCCCATGTTACAATACTCCTTTGAGTTTTATTCTACAAATTCAATCTGAATCCATAAAACAGGATCACTTGTTCTTCACAGGTGCAAGAATGACCGACAGATACCGCCCGTCAAGTACCGGCTTCTTGTCGCTGGTGCCCACTTCCGCACATGCGTTCATGAATTTTTCAATCACTTCACGACCGATCTCGGTATGGGTCATTTCACGCCCCTTGAAACGCAGCACCGCTTTCACCTTGTCACCGCCTGCCAGGAATTTTCTGGCCTGATTGACCCGGGTTTCAAAGTCGTGCACATCAATACGGCAGGAGAGCTGAATCTCCTTGACCTTGATGATCTGCTGCTTCTTCTTGGCTTCTTTCTCCTTCTTTTCCTTCTCAAAACGGAACTTTCCGTAATCCATTGCACGGCACACCGGCGGAGTTGCTGTAGGAGCGATCAGAACCAGATCGACTCCTTTTCCGTAGGCGTATTCTTTTGCATCGTCGAGCTGCATGATCCCCAGCTGCTCGCCGTCCACACCGATCATACGGACCTCTTTGATCCGGATCTCGTCATTGATCTGTAAATCTTTCGTGCTGATGGTCTTATACCTCCAAATAAAAGAAAAAAGCACACGGAATTTCCGTATGCTGCCAAAAACACCCCTTACAGGAGCATTTTATGAACCATACGCACTCCGGTGGTATGGTGAGAACGGAAATTCTGCTTGTTTTAACGGACATATTGTCACGCTTCCCTGTTATTATACTACATGCGGTGTACTTTGTCAAGTGCAATCGGTTTCTTTTTTTCGTTTTTTTTCGACCAGATGTGATTTTCGTTTTTTTTGTTTTCTTTTGCCAAATCAAAATTGAAAACATTGTGAAATATTCCTCCTTTACAAAGAAGTAGCGGATAGGGTATAATTATGTTCACACAAGCGGGTTGTCCGACAGAAATATCAATCTCATGATATCCATCCCCCGTCCCGGACAATCCCTTGTGTTTTTTTGCTTTTCCGATGAATCTGTGAATTTTTCACTTTACTATGGAAATACGCGGGAAAGTATGTTATAATAATATAGATATGTATACCACGCATGTCCGCTGTACGGCGGACCACGAAACGAGGAACCCTTATGACAGCTTATATTGAAAAAGCAGAAACACTTACCGTGCCGGTAATTCCCCTGCGCGGCGTTGTTTCTTTTCCTTCCATACAACTCAACCTGGACATTCAGCGCGGTCTTTCCCTGAAAGCATTCCGGGAAGCAGCCGCTGCCAATGATGCACGCGTATTGCTGCTGTGCCAGAAGGACCCGTCGGTAGACAGTCCCAAAGAACAGGACCTTTACAAAATCGGCACACTCTCCCTGATCAAATCAGTCGCCAAGAATCCGGAAGGCGGTCTGCAGGTCACCTTTGAAGGGATCTGCCGGGCGAAAGTTCTTTCTTTCGTCCCGACCGATGACTTTCTGCGCGCTGAAATTATGTGTAAGTCCTTCCGCATCGGAGCGGTGACCCCGCGTATTGACGCCATGATGCAGCAGGCGCTGCACCTGCTCGAAGAATACCGAAAGCTCCAGCCGCAGTTTACCGAAGAAATGCAACTGGCAGCATCCGCGCTGCAGAGTCCCGGAATCCTTGCCGACTTCATTGCATCCTCCGCGCTGGTGAACTTCCGCAACAAACAGGCTGTGCTGGAAAAATTCAATCCGATCGCCCGTCTGGAACATCTGCTGGTGCTGATGGAGGAAGAACTGGACATTCTGCGCTGTGAACACGATATTCACACCAAAGTCCACCAGCGTATGGATGAAAACCAGAAAGAATATTACCTGCGCGAACAACTCAAGCAGATTCAGCAGGAGCTGGGTGACGATCCGGATGAAATTGAAGAGTACGAGGAAAAAATCCGGAAAGCATCTCTGCCGAAGGAAGTGGAGGAGAAACTGCACAAGGAGTTGAACCGCCTTTCCAAAACACCTTACGGCGCCGCAGAAAGCACCGTATTGCGTAATTATCTGGACGCCTGTCTGGAAATTCCGTGGAACCGGGAAACGCATACGCATATCTCCGTTTCTGCCGCGAAAAAAATCCTGGAAAACGATCACGACGGTTTGGAAAAAGTCAAGGAACGCATTCTGGAATACATAGCAGTCAAAGCCCTGACCCCCTCGCTGAAGAACCAGACGCTGTGTCTTGTCGGCCCTCCCGGGATCGGGAAGACATCGATTGCCGCATCGATTGCGCGTGCCACCGGACGCAAATATGTCCGTGTTTCACTCGGCGGCATCCGGGACGAGGCGGATATCCGCGGTCATCGCAAGACCTATGTCGGCGCCATGCCGGGCCGGCTCATTGAAGCTTTGACCACCGCGGGTGTGCGCAATCCGCTGATTGTGCTGGACGAAATCGACAAGATTACGCGTGACACACACGGAGACCCGGCTTCTGCCCTGCTCGAAGCGCTGGATCCTGAGCAGAACCGCTTCTTCCGCGATCATTTCATTGAACTGCCGGTTGACCTTTCTGATTGTCTTTTTATCGCGACCGCAAACACGGCGGAAACCATTCCGACACCCCTGCTTGACCGTATGGAAGTGATTGAACTCCCTACCTATTCCGATGCGGAGAAACTGGCCATCGCCGAGCACCATCTGCTGAAAAAGCAGATGAAGCGCCATGGGCTCACCGCCCGCCAGCTCAAGGTGCCCGACCGGACACTCTCGCTGCTGATCCGCTATTATACCAAAGAGGCGGGCGTACGGAATCTGGAACGCGAAATTGCATCCCTGTGCCGGAAGGCAGCTCTGCGTATTGCGCAGGGCGAAATCAAATCTCTCACAGTCCGTCCGGAAGACCTGCCTGTTCTGATGGGAAAATACAAGTACAATGACGAGTTGCCCGAGACAACCGATCCGGTGGGAGTAGTCAACGGGCTGGCTTACACTCAGTACGGCGGGGACCTGCTGAAGGTAGAAGTTGCCGTGCTGGAGGGAACCGGCAAGATTGAACTTACCGGCTCGCTCGGCGATGTCATGAAAGAATCCGCGCATATTGCACTCAGTTATGTACGCTCCATAGCCGCCCAATGGAATATTGCGCCCGACTTCTACAAGACAAAAGACCTGCACATTCATTTTCCGGAAGGGGCTGTTCCGAAGGACGGACCTTCTGCGGGCGTTACCATGGTGGTAGCGATTGTCAGTGCGCTGACCGGACGCCCGGTGCGCCGCACGGTGGCCATGACAGGAGAGATGACCCTGCGGGGACGCGTGCTGCCGATCGGCGGACTGAAGGAAAAAACGCTGGCGGCCTATCGTGCAGGAATTCAGACCGTACTCATTCCGCGGGAAAATCTGAAAGATCTGGACGAATGCGACCGGGATGCCGTTGCCCATCTCCACATCCTTCCCTGTGACACCGCCGCGGATGCGCTGGAAGCGGCGCTGGTGTCGCTTCCGACGGCAACCGCCGAGCCGGAAATGCCGCATTTATTCGCAGCAGTCCCCTCCCAGGAAGCCGCACGCCCCAATATCTGAAATCACACGCACTCATTCCATCTGAAAGGAAAAAATTCATGCAGATCAATCCGCAAGCGGTGTCTTTGCGCATCAGCGCAGGATTGCTGCGTCAGTTTCCGCGCGATCCCATGCCGCAGGTTGCTTTTTCCGGCCGTTCCAATGTGGGAAAAAGCTCCCTGATCAACTGTCTGCTGGGCAGAAAATCCCTGGCGCGGGTCAGCGCCACTCCCGGCAAAACCATAACAGTCAATTTCTACGATGTGGACCGGAAACTCTTTCTGGTTGATCTGCCGGGATACGGATTCGCAAAACGGTCGTCCGACTCGCAGAAACAGTGGTCCCGACTGACAGAAGATTTTTTTGTCAACAATCCAAACCGGGACCTTGTGCGTCTGGTGGTTCAGTTGATTGACGCACGCATCGGTCCCACCGATGACGACAGGCTCATGATGGACTGGATGAGGGGAGCAGGTGTGCCTTTCCTGGTGGTTGCCACCAAGTGTGACAAACTTACAGCACCCGCGCTCACAGCAGCACTTGAACAACTGTCGCAGCAAGTGAGCGGCTGTATGGAGCCGCCCATTCCCTTCTCTGCGGTTACGCGGATGGGAAAAGACCGGCTGTGGAACGCCATGCTTGCCGCCATTGAAAGAGGAACGCCGCAATGAATCTTGCCTACACCTATCTGCTGTCGACGGTGGGCGTACTGATCGCCCTGTCCGTTCATGAATTCAGCCATGCCCTGATTGCCGATCGGCTGGGCGATCCCACTCCCCGGCGCATGGGGCGGCTGTCGCTCAATCCGTTGCGGCATCTGAATCTGCTCGGAACCCTGTGCATGATTCTGTTCCGCTTCGGCTGGGCAAATCCTGTTCCGGTGGACACGCGCTACTTCCGTAAACCGCGCCGCGATATTGCTTTGACTGCCGTAGCCGGTCCGCTCTCAAATCTGGTGCTCTCTATGCTGGCATGCCTTCTGAGTGCCCTGCTGCTGTCAGGCGCCAACGCCATGATTGCAGCCGGACTTCTTTCGAATTTCGGCGGACGCGTCTTCAGCATTCTGATCGACTTCTTCTATCTGTTTCATCTTTTGAATCTCTCTCTGGCACTGTTCAATGTATTGCCGATCATGCCGCTTGACGGTTCGCGGTTGCTGTCCCTGATCCTTCCGACGCGCGCGTACGAATGGACCAGGAAACATGAGCGACAGATCTATCTGGGACTTCTGATCTGGCTTCTTGCGGGCTATATGCTCTCACGCATGATTGCGGTCACCGGAACTACCAGTCCCGTTCTTCTTTTTGCGGAAGAGTATCTCACGCTGACCGGCCTGCTCGGAAAAGCAGTGACGGCGCTGTCGTCGGGCATGTTCCGCCTGGTCAGACTGATTCCATTTCTCCGTTGAGGTATACGATGCAGGAACCGACATATCATCTGGACAGTTTTGAAGGGCCTCTGGACCTGCTCCTGACCCTCATCAGCAAAAACAAGGTGGATATTCACAATATCCCGATCGTCCTGATCTGCGATCAGTACATGGCTTATATTGCAGAAGCACAGGAAATGAATCTGGATATCGCAAGCGAATTCATTGTAATGGCGAGCAACCTGATGCTCATCAAAAGCCGCATGCTGCTCCCGCGCGAACAGGAAGACGAGGAGGACCCGCGAAAACCGCTGGTCGATGCTCTGAAGCTGTACAAGCAGGCCAAGGAAGCGGCCGCAGAGCTCAAGCCGCTCTATGCGCTTTACAGCGGACGCACTACCAAGGAAAATGACGATATTCCGCCCGAAAAAGGATTCCCGCTCGGCCTGGATGTGGATCTGATGGGACAAGCCCTGGCGCTGATGATGAAGCGCCTGCACAGCCAGGAACAGGAGCCGGTCACCCTGATCAATCCTCTGATCAAGAACCGTGTGGTTTCGGTCGAGGATATGATCGATAAAATAGTGGAAATTCTGGACGAGCGCGATTCCGCTTCCCTGTTCTTTCTGCTTAAGGATGCTCCCGACAAACCGGAATTACTTGCCAGATTTATGGGAATACTGGAAATGATCAAGATCGGGCGCATTACCATTGTGGAGGATAAGAGCCAGATTGCGGAAGACCTGCCGGAAGAAGTAACCGACGATATGATCGATAAGACAGGACTTCTGATACGCTTTGCACTGAACCGGGAATTTGTGGCAACCGAGATGCTGCAGAGCGAATTTGACCACAGCGATGAAGAGACCCGGCAAATGCAGGAGGAGGGGCAGAATGACGGACAGTGAATATACCGGAACACAACAGCAACCCGACGACCTCAACTATGAGGAAGCAATAGAGGCGATCCTGTTTGCGGCAGGACATCCGGTTACTTATGAACAGCTCGCCCGCACTTTTGAGTTGCGTGTCTCTCAGGTCAAGCGCATGGTGGAGGCATACGCACAGCGTTACAATGCACCATCGGACATTCCGCGTGGGGTCATCCTGTTGACTTATGAAAACGAGTGTCAGTTGTGTACCAAACATGCATATATTTCCGAAATCCGGAACGCGCTCGGAATCAAGAAGAGCGGAACGCTCTCCACTTCTTCCATTGAGACTATCGCCATCATCGCATACAATCAACCGGTCACCCGCGCATTTGTAGATGCCGTGCGCGGTGTCGACAGCAGTTATGCGGTCACAAATCTGCTGGAACGCGGACTGATTGAATCCAAAGGCCGCCTGGAGGCCCCCGGACGGCCCATGCTGTACGGTACAACCAATGATTTCCTGCGTTGCTTCGGACTGAAATCGCTTGAGGAACTTCCCTGCATTACCCGGGAAGATATTGCGGAAACCTTTTCAGGTGCACGGGCACAGGAGCAGGCTGCCATCGATGAAGCTCAGCAACAGGCACAGACGGAACAGGAAAATGCCCCCCCTGAAGAAAACGCAGAACCGCTGCCGGCATCCGATGAAGAACACGGCGGCACCATCATCACGGACCTTTCCGGAGAACCGATTGACACAGCGGATGGAACTGATCTGTCAGAGGAACTCCGCCCGGATGAAACGGAATGACCGCCGCCCTGATTATTTCGGGAATACTGCTGTTCCTCGTATTGCTTCTGTCCGCACCTTTGCGGCTGCAGCTTTGCGTCAGGGATGCGCTCCGGATCACGTTGCGGTTCTGCGGCATTCCCATCCGACTCTATCCGCGCAAGCCGAAAAAGGTACCGCGACAGCTCTCCCGGGCAGCACTTGAGCGGCGCCGCAGACGCGCCCTGAAAAAAGCGCGCAAAAAGCGCAAAAAAAGGAAAGGCGAAACTGCGCCCCCGCCCCGCAAACCTTCTGCTTTCAGACCTGAATTTTCCATGCTCCGCACCTTGTACGGCATCCTCAGGCAGCTGGCTGAACGGTACCGCTATCGGTTCTTGTTGCGTGTCAACCGCCTGCATATCACGGTCGGATCACCCGATGCGGCGCACACCGCCATTCTGTACGGTCTTGCCCATCCGGCGACATCCTTTCTGCTTGAATTTCTGGATATCCATTTCCGGTGCCGTATTCCCGACCATGCGGTATCTGTGCGCTCCGACTTTCTCGCCGGGCAGATCCGCTACGATATCTCACTTGATGTCTGTACACACCTGGGTACGGTTTTGGGCCTGGTTCTGCGAGGAGCGTGGTCCTTCCTGCACACATCACAAAAGAATTTAGGAGAATAAATCATGGCAGATAGTCGTATTCTGAGTGAACTGATCGACACCTCTCTGCAAAAGCTCAAAGAATTCGCCGACACGGAAACCGTTATCGGTCAGCCGATTACCACCCCGGGAGGTGTGACCGTACTGCCGGTTTCCAAGGTCAGCATGGGCTTCGCAACCGGAGGCCTGGACTACAACGGTAAGAACCGTAAAAAAACCAAGGAGGCTCAGCCCCCTCAACAGGAAGCACCAAAGTTCGGCGGAGGCGGCGGTACCGGCGTTACGGTTACGCCCATTGCCTTTCTGATTATCTCTCCTGAAGGAGGTGTCGAGTTGCTCCCCATCACTTCTGCTGACAGTCTGGGAACCATTGACAAACTGACCGCACTGCTGGAGCGCTCACCGGATATTGCCGCACGCCTGAAAGAAGTTTTTGTTTCGAAGCGTAAAAAAAATCAGCCGTCTGATTCCTGATAAGGAAACATCTTTCAGCATAACACCACAGATCCGGACACAGACTATTTCTGATGAATCCGGAGGTGTTCTGCCATGAAATATATATCATTTATATCTTCTTTTTTGATTGCGGCCGCTTTGACATTGCCCTTTTTTATCCTGTCCTGCGCCGCACTCACAGTCAGTGCTGACAGTGCCGTTCTCTATGAACCGGTTACCGGAACCTTTCTGTACGAAAAAAATGCGACAACGCGTCGCGGCATGGCGAGCACCACAAAAATCATGACCGCACTGATTGCCATCGAAACGGGCAATCTTTCGCGGCAAATCACAGTGCCCCCTGAGGCGGTGGGCATTGAGGGCTCATCCGTTTACCTTAAAGAAGGCGAGACGCTTACTCTGGAAGACTTGCTGTACGCCCTGCTGCTGCAAAGCGCCAACGATGCCGCGGTCGCTATTGCCTGCGCTGTCGGAGGCAGTACCGAAGAATTCTGCGATCTGATGAACCGGAAGGTGACCGAGCTGGGGCTTTCTGACACTCATTTTGACAATCCGCACGGTCTGGACAGTCCAGATCACTATACCACGGCAGCTGATCTTGCCCGGATCGCGGCATATGCCCTGGAGCATCCGGTATTCCGCGAGATAGTCTCCACCAAGAAACGCGTCATCTATCTCCCTATGGAAAACGCCAGCCGTGTTCTGGTCAATCACAATAAGCTGCTCCGGCTTTACGATGACTCCATAGGAGTCAAGACCGGCTTCACCCGTCGCTGCGGCAGATGCCTTGTAGGAGCAGCCGAACGCGACGGACTCTCACTCATTACGGTCACTCTGGACGCCCCGAACGACTGGAACGACCATATCTCCCTGTTTGATTACGGTTTTTCCAGTATGGAAAGCCGTGTCCTTGCCGAACCCTATTCATTCCGATACACCATGCCCGTGATCGGTGGGGACAAACCGACCGTCACGATTGCCAATACGGAACAGGTGCGTGCAGTTCTGCCCCGTACGGCAGTCTCACCCACTCCCGAGGTCCGTATGCAACACCTGCTGACCGCGCCCCTGCGTTCCGGTGAAGTAGTGGGTACCGTACTGTACTGGGTCAACGGTCATGTTGTCGCATCGGATTCCCTGGTGGTGACCGAACCGGTGGAACGCGGTCGGAAGTAAGGCGCTTCTCTCCCGTCTCTTATTTCTCTTATTCTTCTATTCTTCTGCCCTTGCTGTCCGCCGCAACCGATGGGACAAGTCTGTATGCACCCGTCCCCTTGAACGGAACGAGTTGCACCTGCCATTCTTTTATATGATACCCTGTGAGGACTATACATGGAAAAAATCAGACTTCAGAAATTTTTCACCGACTGCGGCGTCATGAGCCGCCGGGCTGCCGAAGAGGAAATCCGGAACGGTCATGTGAAAGTAAATGGCCATACAGCTGAAATCGGAACTAAAATTGATCCCGACCGGGACACTGTCACGCTTCGCGGTACCCCCATCCGGCGTACCGCGCGTGATTTTACATATCTTCTGCTCAACAAGCCGCGCGGATATGTCACCACCCTTTCCGATGACCGCGACCGGGGACGGAAATGTATCACGGATCTGTTGACCGATGTGGGCACGCGCGTATACCCGGTCGGACGGCTGGATCTGATATCAGAAGGCGCGTTGCTGCTCACCGATGACGGAGAACTGGCGAACCGACTGACCCACCCGAAATACCATGTGGAAAAAGTCTATCGCGTGAAAGTTGACCGCCCGGTGACCGAAACGCACCTGCAGATTCTGACTTCCCCGCTGGTGATTGACGGCTACCGGATTGAGCCGGTTAAAGTAGAGGTTCAGAATATCACAGAAGAGGACTCCACCCTGATTATGACCCTCGCGGAAGGAAGAAACCGTCAGATCCGGAAAATGTGCGAGCAAGCAGGTATTGGCGTCAAGCGTCTCAACCGAGTATCGGTCGGTCCGGTCCGATTGGCCGGACTTCCGAGTGGAAAATGGAGACGCCTGGAGCCGAAAGAAGTCTCCGCATTGCTCAAAGTCACCGGTCTTTCCACAAGGAGGCGCTGAAATGCTCAAAATCAAACCCATACAGAGCAAGGATGAACAGGAACGGCTCGCCGCACTCTGCGGGATTCCGTATGATCTGGACTGTCTGGCTTATGCGGCACATGAAGATGACCGGTTTCTCGGAATGTCACAGTTTCGGCTGACCGACACGGCAGGCATCATTCGCAATCTGCGCCTGGTACCCGGACTTGACGATTTTGAAGCGGCTTTCATCATGGGGCGCGCAACGATGAACTTCATCGACCTGTGCGGTGTACATGCCTGTGTATGTCCTGACGATGCGGCGGATCACCGGCTGCTGACCGCCATCGGCTTCCGAAAGGACGAGGACGGCGTATGGCGCGCCGATCTGACGCATCAGTTTGACGGACATTGCTGCGAACACCGGAAGGATTCCCAATCCCGGGATAAATAATTTCTCCCCGCCTGTATTTTTCTCTTGACAGGCGGGGAAAAATATGCTATACTTGTAAAGCATTTAAGTTTACACCCGTGAGGTGGGCATGTTTGAAAAAGATCTGACCGTGGGCACGCTGCTCGATTTTTACGGAGAGGTACTTTCGGAGCACGCCCGCAGCATTATGGAGTGCTACTACTGCGACGATCTGTCGCTGGGTGAAATTGCAGAGAATGAAGGCATTTCCCGTCAGGGTGTACGGCATATTATCAAAAAGGCGGAGGCTGATCTGCGCTTTTTGGAAGAGAAGCTGGGGCTTGCCGCCCGTTTTGCGCGTCTGCGGGAAGCTGCCGGAGCGCTGCAGGATCTTGTACGGGATATGCAGCAGAGCGGGACAGCTGAGACGCAGGTTTTTTCGGAGCGTCTGCAGGCGTGTCTGGATACCATACTCAAGAATGCGTAAGGGGGAGTCATATGCTGGAAGGACTCACACAAAAACTTACCAACGCTTTCAAGAAATTCCGCAATAAAGGCAGACTGACCGAAGCCGATGTCAAGGAAGGCATGCGGGAGGTCAAACTGGCTCTTCTGGAAGCGGATGTCAACTTCAAGGTAGTCAAGGAATTTGTCAACGCGGTCACAGAGCGCGCCGTCGGAGCACAGGTACTGGAAAGTCTGGTGCCGGCACAGCAGATTGTCAAGATTGTCAATGAGGAACTGATCCGTCTGATGGGATCGGAAGCCTCAAAACTTGAAATCGCTCCTAAGCCGCCTACCGTAATTATGATGGTGGGACTTCAGGGCGCCGGTAAAACCACGCACTGTGGCAAACTGGCTGCTATGTATAAGAAGAAAGGAAAGAATCCTCTTCTGGTGGCATGCGACATTTATCGCCCCGCAGCCATTGATCAGTTGAAAGTGGTAGGAGACAGTATCGGCATTCCGGTCTTTTCAATGGGTAGCAAGGTTTCTCCGGTGGAGATTGCGCGCGCAGGCGTGGAACACGCGCGCAAGAACGGCTTTGACATGGTGTTCATCGATACGGCCGGCCGGTTGCATGTTGATGAGACACTGATGGCTGAACTGGAAAATATCAGAAACACCGTATCCCCGCAGGAGATCCTGCTGGTGGTGGATGCCATGACCGGGCAGGACGCCGTCAATGTCGCCAAGTCCTTCAATGACCTGCTTGACATTTCGGGCGTGGTACTGACCAAAATGGACGGCGACACACGCGGTGGTGCCGCACTCTCTGTCCGCTATATTACCGGTAAGCCTATCAAATTTATCGGTACCGGCGAGAAGATGGACATGATTGAGCCATTTTATCCCGACCGGATGGCCTCCCGCATTCTCGACATGGGAGACATTCTTTCCCTGATTGAAAAAGCAGAGGCGGCGTACGACGCCAAGACCGCGGCGGAAATGGAACGCAAGATCCGCGAGGCGGCATTTACGCTGGAAGATTATCTGGTCCAGCTCCGTCAACTGCGTAAGATGGGCAATATCGAACAGTTGCTTTCGATGATTCCGGGCGTCAAAACCGGTGCTCTCAAGGACATCGCCATTGATGAATCGGTGATGAATCACACGGAGGCCATTGTGCTTTCGATGACGCCTGAAGAGAGGCAGAACCCGTCTGTCATCAACGGGTCACGCCGCAAACGGATTGCTGCAGGCTGCGGGCTGACTGTTGAAGATGTCAATAAACTGCTGCGCCAATTCGATCAGATGAAGAAACTGATGAAGCAGTTTTCCGGGCGCAAAGGTATGCGCGGCATTCCCGGCCTCGGGCGGCTGAAATTACCTGAATCCTGATTGCAAATCAAAAATAAAATATATATTTTCGGAGGAAAAACAACATGGAATTAAAAATCAGACTCAGAAGAATGGGTGCAAAGAAGACTCCTTTCTACCGCGTAGTGGTTGCGGACAGCAGAGATCCCCGTGACGGCCGTTTCATTGAGGAGATTGGCTACTACAATCCCCTGACCGATCCGGCTGACATCAAGATTGACGCTGAAAAGGCGGCCGCATGGCTGGCAAAAGGCGCTCAGCCCACTGAGACCGTAAAGGTTCTGCTCAAGAAGAACAATATTCTGAAGTAAGACTTCCCGTTCAGTCAACGATTCTTTGAAGGGAGTGTCAACAGCCACAATGGATTTCAAGCAAATACTCACCGACCTGGCACGCGGAATTGTGGATTCACCCGATGCGGTCCAGGTGACCGAAACGGTTGAAGGAGACGACATTACGCTGGTGCTTTCGGTTGCGGAAGACGATACCGGCATGGTGATCGGCAGACACGGAAAAATCGCGAAAGCGATCCGTACCGTTATGAAAGCGCTCGCAGTCAGCTGCGGCAAACATGTAATTGTGGAGATTCAGTAATTCCGACAGAGAAGCAGGCGCCCCATAGGGGCGCCTGCTTCTCTTCAGTTTTCGCGCAGTGCGTCGTGAATCAGATCCGCCAGACGCACAAAGTCGGCGGTGGAAAGGCATTCTCCGCGGACCTGCTCCGGGAATCCGGTTTCCCGCACCAGACCTCCGAGGTGTTCCTTCCCCATTTCCGGAAAAGCTGCGGCAAGCGCATTGACCAGAGTTTTCCTCCGCATTTCGAAGGCCGCCCGTATGGTCCGGAACAGCAATCCTTCGTCTTTCGGCACAAAGGGGGTCTGCTTGAACAGATCTATCCGCAGGACCGCCGAATTCACTTTCGGAGCTGGTAAAAAGCACCCGGCCGGTACGGTAAACAGTTTTCTTGCCTGACCGTAATACCCGGTCACAGCGGTAATCGCACCGTAATCACGCGACCCGGGAGCAGCTGTCAGCCGGTCTGCCACCTCTTTCTGCACCATAACAGTGATTGCGGAAAAGTTGATGCCACAGGTGAGCAGCCGCATCAGAATCGGAGTAGTGATATAGTATGGCAGATTGGCACAAACCGATACCGTCATATCGATCCCGGGCTGTCGGTCCGGAACCGACTGTTTAAGAAGCGCGGGTAAATCAGCCTTCATAACATCCTCCCGGTATACTGTCACATGCCTGAACTCCCCGACTGTGCGCTCAAGAACCGGAATCAGACCCGCATCGATTTCCAGTGCAACCACACGGCGGTAGCGCAGCGCCAACTGCTGCGTCAGGCATCCTACCCCGGGACCGATCTCCAGAATCAGCGTATCCTCATCATCTGCACACGCCTGTGCGATCCGCTGCGGCACCGCAGGATCAATCAGGAAGTTCTGGCCGAAATCCTTGCGGAACCGGATGCCCGCCTCACTCATCAGTGTGCGGATTGTTGTCGGACTGCACAGATTCATCATATGGTTTCGATTCCCTTTCCCACCGGAAAAAGCCGGCTTTTTTTACTCATCCTCTTGACAACGCAAGAACCAGATGCTATAATATATAAGTACTGTTTCAGGCAATGCTGGTGTGGCTCAGGGGTAGAGCAGCTGATTCGTAATCAGCAGGCCGGGGGTTCAAATCCCCCCACCAGCTCCAGTATAAGCGGAACCCGGTTTATTCCGGGTTCTTTTTTTCTTCCTGCGAACCGGGCTTCCGCCCACCCGGTTCACCGCGCCCCGTGCATATCTGTTTTGGAGGTTCTGCCTCCTCTGCACAGCTTCACGGCTTCCCTGTAACATGGCCCCATGGCCGCACGCTTCCTGAAAAAGCCCGTATGCACGGGCTTTTTCCTATTCGTTTTCAATCAGTTCTCCGGACGCGAATCCCTGATACTCATCGAAAAACCACTCAGCGTTTTTCTGCATCTCAAGTGTAATACGATTGCCGCGGAAGGCTGCATTCATACGAAATGACCCGAAATACAGATCGGTTGCATAACATCTCAGCAGTAATGTCCCCGGAACGGCAAACGCAGCAGAAGTCTGACAGACATATCCTTTACCATAAGGGGTGCCGATCTGCATACCGAAATACGAAGTCTCCGGGAAGTGATCGGTCACCTGATGGCACATACCGAACCGCAATGTATGCCTGCCGGTCCGGTTGGTATACTCCATGCGTCCCTCGTCCCCCATAAAAGTAAACGAAATTTCAGTGATGCCCATCGGATTCTCTTCCATGCGCCAGCGCCGGCCGCTGACCTGCGCCGCAACAGGGTCACTGGCCTCTCCGCATACCGCCGGCAAGGTCAGTCCCGCAATGCACGCTTCAATTTCCTTCTGGGCATCCGGGTCCGGCTTGTAATGCTTCCCGGCCTCCAGGTGCGGATAGATCAGATCCCACAAACCATCGTATACCGCCCCGTAGGTCCGGGATCTGCCCTGCGTGTCTCCTGTCGTTACCATAGAAAAACGATACTGCGGCAGATTGGCGGACATCTGGCATCCCATCCCCAGGGTTGCGAAGCCATCATGACGCGTGCGCCAGAACTGATAACCATAGCCGAACTGCTGCTCCGGGTCAGGCGCGGTAATCACAGTATCGATTTGCTTGGCAGTTGCCTGTTGCAGATACCAGGCAGGAATCAGCTGCTCCCCGTTGTGACAGCCGCCGTCCACGCACACCGTCGCAAAGCGTGCCAGATCGCGCGAAGTACATAGAACCCCTGAACCGCCCCATTGATATCCGCATGGCGTACGGATGCAGTCCACCTCTTCGGAAATACCGATCTGCCGGAACAGACGCGGCCTCAGATAATCCACGAAGTCCTGCCCGCTCACCCGGCGGATGATCATGCAGAGCATCGTGGTCGCCGATGTATCATAATGAAAGACCGTGCCGGGATCGTGGGTCGTTCGTGCACTGAAAAAGGTATCCCCCCAATCGCGATCACGGGGTGAATAAGTCGCACCCACACTGTACGGAGTCGCCATCATCAGCAGATCCCGGATGGTGAGACGCTTCAGGTAGGGTGAAGGATTTTCAGGGCGCTTGTCCGGGAAGAAATCAAGCGCATGGTCGGTCAGGGCCAGCTTCCCCTCCCCGATCAGAATACCAATTGCCACGGAAACAAAACTCTTCGAGGAAGAATACATTCTGTGCCGGAAATCCTTATGAAACGGCTTCCAATAAGCCTCCAGGAACAGATTACCATTACGCACCAGAAGCAGGCTGTGCATCGGCACGCGTTCGTCGCGCAGGCGTTTGAGGAACTCCAACACTGCTCCGGACGGAACCCCCGCTTCCTCAGGGGTGATATGCTTCAGTTCATATGCCATATAATGATCCTCCCGGTTACCCTATTTATAATGATGTTCTGTATCTGCTCCTGATATATTTTACCACGATCAGAAACATCTGTCAATCATCAGCCTGTATGACCAAGGCAGAATGGGCACAGGAGACCGCATCCGCCAGAGCACAGCGCCCGTGCCGGGCTTTTCCGGACGCGGGCGCTGTCCTCATGATCAGTCATCCACCATATTGAGAATCCGCGGCGGTGCTGACGGTACATGCAGGCCGTAAAAACCGGCGGCGTTTGTCCCCAGGAATTTTTCCTTATCAGATTGCGCAATCTCCTTTGACTGCGCCACGAAATCCAGACTCATCCGGTAAGTGATAGCGGTCATGGTCCGGGGATAGTCGCTTCCCCACATCAGTTTGTCGAACGAGCATATTTCTCCCGCTTCGAGAATGGCGCGGACCGCGGAAGAATACGGATAAAACTCCCGGTGGAACAGCCAGGTAATTCCGCCGCTCTCCACATACACATTGGCAAAACGCGCCAGACGGATCTGACTGTGCCAGTGGGGACGGTTGACCATTCCGAAATGACCGATGGCAATCTTCAGGTCCGGAAAGGAGTGCGCCAGTTCGCCAAGACTGCCGGTCTGAATGTCTCCCGGCGCAAGGTCGATCGAAATGAATTTGCCGCACCGATGTGCCATTTCAAACACCCAGGCATGATGCGTCAGATCAGGGTCAGACAGGCGTCCGGCACAGATCTTGATCCCATGGAATGAATCCAGATAGGAAGGAGTCAGCCTTGTCCGACACGCTTCTCCTTCCTCGTACAGACAGGTGACGCGCATGCGCTCGGGATATTGAATGGCAGAAGCAGCCAGATAAGCATCCTGGTTACCGTCAATCTGTTCCTGTGTTACAACGCAAGCGTCAACCCCGGCATAATCCATATTGGAAAACAGCACTTCCGCCCTGTTGGAACCATCGGTCATGTAAGGGGGCATCATCTGCCGCACCTCATCTCCGAAGCGGCTCTTACCGTTTCCGACAGAATAGACCGGTTTTCCGTTTACCAGACCGTTCTGCCGGTCCCAAAGATGCACATGTGCGTCAATGATCATAGCGTTACACCGTCCTTGAAAATGGCAATTTCACGGAATCCGTTCCGTTCATTGCAGGTTTCTTCTCCCCCGGCAACACGACACACCAGCTCAAAAAGTCGGTCGGTCAGGTCCGCGCCCTCTGCGCAGGGACCGGCATCAAAGTCGATCCAGTGTGGCTTCTGTTGTGCCAGGCGGCTGTTGGAAGAAATTTTCACGGTGGGGACCGGGGCGCCGAGCGGCGTACCGCGGCCTGTCGTGAACAGGATCAGATGACAGCCGGCAGCAGTCAGGTTGGTAACCGCTACCATATCGTTTCCGGGGCCGTTGAGAAGTGAAAGCCCGGGCAGGGTGACCCTGTCGCCATAATCCAGCACATCCACCACAGGCGCATGTCCGCCTTTCTGCGTACAGCCGAGAGACTTGTCTTCCAGCGTGGAAATACCGCCGGCTTTGTTTCCGGGAGAAGGATTTTCATAGATCTCCTGCCCGTGCCGGATAAAGTATTCCTTGAACCGGTTGACCATCCCGACCGCACGGTCAAACAACTCCCGGGTGCGGCAGCGGTTAAACAGAATGGTCTCAGCACCGAACATCTCCGGGACCTCGGTCAGTACCGTACTGCCACCGCACGCGATCAGACGGTCGGAGAATCTACCTACCAACGGGTTTGCCGTAATACCCGACAAACCGTCGCTTCCCCCGCATTTCAGACCCACCTTCAGCCTGGACAGAAAGACGGGGCGTCGTGTAAATTGCCCGGCATACCGATGCAACTGCTCCAGCACACGCTTTGCTTCTTCCATCTCGTCTGTGCAGTCCTGCACCGAAAGGAACCGGACGCGGTCAGAGTCCGTGTGGCCAAGCACCGCGCGCAGACGAGCAATGTTGTTGTTCTCACATCCCAGACCCAGTACCAGTACACCGCCGGCATTCGGATGACGGATCAGTCCGGACAGAATCTGCTGCGTCACAGTCTGATCGTCACCCAGTTGTGAGCAGCCGTAGGGATGTACAAAAGCAAAACTTCCGGTCTGTTCGGCAAGTGTCCGTGCAATCTGGTTGACGCATCCCACGGTAGGAATAATCCATACATCATTGCGGATCCCGATTTCCCCGTCTGCACGCACGAATGCAGGAATGCGGAGCGTATCCGCATCCTCCGACCGGCTAATCTCACAAAAATCCGGCTCGTAGGTGTAGGTATGGATATCCTTCAGACGCGTGTGCAGATTATGTACATGCACCTGTTCGCCCACCCGGATATCCGCCGTGGCATAGCCAATCGGATATCCGTATTTGATCACATCCTGCCCGGCTTTAATATTGCGGATTGCATACTTATGGCCGTCATCCAGATGAACGCACACATTGTCGGCGGGATGAATGATCACGCTTTGATGCATGCCAGCGCTCCTCCGATGCCGCGTTCGGCAATCAGCTGTTCATAAGCGGACACATCACCGAGCAGCATAGTCAGATCACACCCCCACAGGTCTGCATTCGCCAGGATCTGCGCCGTGTCATGCTCCCGCAGAAAAGCCGCAACTTCCGGAACATCATTGACCGCGTCGGTACGGTAAAAGGCAATCAGCGCCGCCAGGGAGAAGGTCAGATGCGGCGGATTTTTCCCGGTCATGTCCCGGTATGCAAGCAACGAAGGAAGCACACGTACACGGAATTTGCTGACCGAATTGAGTGCAATCGCAAGAAGTTTGTGATGAATGAAAGGATTGCGGAACCGTTCCAGCACATCCTTACCGAACTGAATATCGGTCTCGGAGTTGCCGAGTGTAGGGATAATTTCGTCAAACAGTGTCTTCGAAAGAAACTCATGCATAACCGGATCCTGCAGGCACTCAAGCACGGTAGTCAGTCCGTACAGATGACCGGCAAGCACCATGGAGGTATGGGCTCCGTTGAGAATACGCACCTTCCGTTTTTTATACGGTGTCACATCGTCGGTCCACACCACGTTGATGCCGGCATGCTGCAGCGGCAGTTCATGTTCAAAATTTCCCTGGATCACCCACAGATGGAAAATCTCGGCAGTATCCAGAAACGGGTCCGCATATCCGATCTGTTTTTCCAGCTCAGCTGCTTCTTCGGTCGGGTATCCGGTCGTGATCCGGTCCACAAGGGTATTGGCAAAGGTGTTTTCACGCTGCACCCACTGCACAAACTCCTCGCCAAGATTCCACAGAGCCGCATACCGGAGAACGCATTCACGCAACTGGTCAGCATTGTTGTCAATCAACTCACACGGCAGAAACAGAAATCCGCCGAGCCCTGTCCGATACCGTTCATAAAGCAGACGCGTCACTTTCGCCGGAAAAGAAGCAGGAGGGGCATCGTCAAAACGATCGGCATCCGAATAGGCGATTCCCGCTTCAGTGGTATTGGACACAACGACCCTGCAATCCGGATTGTGCGCCAGAGCCAGAAAAGCGGAAAAATCCGCATACGGATTCACGCAGCGCGAAATGGAATGCACCTCGGTGCGCTCGCACACTTCCTTGCCGTTGCTGATACCGCGCAAGAAAAGGTTGTAACGGCATCCCACACGATTCAGTTCATCGCACCGTCCCTTTTCAATGGGCTGAACAACAACAATTTTACCGTCATAAACTCCGGCAGTATGCATTTTCTGTACAAAGTAATCCACAAAACCGCGCAGAAATACGCCCTCACCGAACTGAATGATCGTTTCCTTCAAAATATGTATCTCCTTTGCCTTAAAAATGTTTATGTACAATCGGTCATATCAATCAGTACTTTGGCCAGAGTACCGTCATTGTGTGCAAGCGCCTCAAAGGCTTCTGCCGCACGACTCATCGGGTAAACTGAACTGACAATCTGCATTACATCGATTTGACCGGCAGACACCATACCGATCACCTGCTCGAAATCCGAAGTCAAAGCATTACGGCTGCCGAAGACACGCAGTTCCTTTTTGAGCAGGATGGAGTGGTTGAAAGTAGTTTCGCGCTTGCCGTTTCCGATCAGGACGATCTGCCCTGCAAAACAGGCCTGTTCAATGCAGTCCAGGAATGTGGCGGGTTGACCGCACGCTTCCACACAAAGGTCGAAGCCGTTTCCGTCGGTAAAATCAAAAGCGGCACCTTTCAGTTCCTCCTCCCTGATATTCACAACCCGCAGGGCGCCGAGTTTCTTTGCAAGTTCAAGCCGGGCCGCAAGCATATCACTCACGCATACCCGGGCCCCCTTCTGCCGCGCTGCAATCAGGGCAAAGAGCCCGATCGGTCCCGCGCCGGTAATCAGCACCCGGTCACCAGGTCTGATATCAGCATGTGACAATGCATGATAACTGATACAGAAGGGCTCGATCAGGGCAAGTTGCTTAGCATCCAGACCGCTCCCCGGAATCAGACGCTCCACAGGCATGCTTACATATTCACAGAACGAACCGTCACGCTGAACACCCATGGTGCGGTTGTCGGTGCAGCAGTTGACGAATCCGCGCCTGCAGGCATAGCAATGCCCGCAATTGAAGTACGGATTGGCAGTTACCAAATCGCCAGGTTTAATCTGCTTGGAATTTTCTCCTATTTTTACAACTTCTGCACTGAACTCGTGCCCGGGAATACGCGGATAAGTCGTAAACGGCTGATTACCCGTATAACTGGCAACATCCGCACCGCAAATACCGCAGTACCGGATCCGCAACAGGGCTTCCCCAGGGGCGGGTACAGGATCCTGCAGATCCACCGTCCCGATGTGATAAGGTTCACTCAGACAGATTGCTTTCATTTTATACTCCTTTTCCGGTTTTGTCAACGGTTAAAATCAAGATATTCCGGATTCCACGCCACGGCAGTTTTCAGAGGCGCCGATTTGCTGTAGATCAGACGGTTATAAGAATCAATCGGGTCGGCTGTGAAAACATCCTTATCGATCAATTCCACAATACGGTCGTACCGGCTCTCGGCAAGCATCCGGATAGCCTGTTCCATATGATCCTGCCGGAAATTGATCGATCCGAAAATCAGATGATTCTGGAATCCGAACGGCATCGTGTCAAATGAAATACGCGGCCCCAACGAAAAACTGTTATAAATCCCATTGCACCCCAGTACCCGGTGTTGCAGTGCAATCCGGTGCTCGACCTCACTGCCGCTGACCCCGATAAATACGGTTGCCCGTCCGCCGAGTTCCCGAACAACTGCATTTGCCAGATCTTCCTCACGTTCAAAAGTGTTCTGCACATAGGACGCGCCGGTTACAGACTGCGCGAAGGTCACTTTTTCACTCAGAGGAGCGCTTCTCGCCACATAGACCATGCGGGCTTGAGGATACTTTCGATGAATCAGATCGCCGATGAACATGCCCGTGGTCCCCAGACCGAAAATACAGACCCGGTCAAAGAGGTGCTCCCGTGCGAATCTGCGGGCGCTCTCCTCATCGCACCCGCGGTGCGCCATCTCAACCCGGAAATTCTGTGCTGCCCCCAGATCCTCCATGCGCTCCAGTTGAAAAATCATACAGGCGAACGGGTCAGCGAACACCATTTTCTTGGCAAACGACAGTGCGAGTTTACCATCCTTAACATATCCGTCCGGAATCCGGAGCAGCATGTCGGAATTATAATAATTGCAGTCACTGAAGAGACCGTCCGCCTGATCACACCCGTACTCAAAGTAAGTCTCATCATCCGTGAAGCGCGTAGGATCACAGCTGTCTCCTCCGCGGATCAGCACAATGGCGAACCGGTTCTGCCCGGGAACCCAAACAACGCCTTCATGGCCGTTGATTAACCGATCCGTCCCTGCCGGGAATTTTGCGTCCAATTCACCGCGCATTCCCATGTGCATCAGTTCAAAGTCGGTACCGCAGAACCCTACCAATACACTCTGTGCAAGGACGCCTTCCTTTTTTTCCTCCCCGCGTAAACGCTGCCGCGGCGGGTTGATCAGTTCGATGTCTCCGTACACCAGCGGCTGTGTGGCGCTGTTGCGGAAGTAAGTTGCCTTGACCTTCATTGCAATCCCCCTGTCAATTATTTTGAAACGATTCCAAAATGTATTCTACTACAAGCGAGCCAAAAAGTCAAGCCCCTGCGGGGCTTACAGCGAAAACTTTTTCTTTACATCCCCCCGGTACAGGTGTATAATATTGTCGATTCAGAAATAAGGTCGGTAATGATGAAACAGTCTCAATCTTTCTACTACGATCTGCGCCGTGCCGCGTTCCGCCGCGGACTGCGCGACGGCATCCCCATCGGACTCGGTTATCTGGCCGTTTCTTTCACACTGGGCATTGCAGCACAGAAAACCGGCATTCCGCCACTCGGCGGCGCGCTCATGTCCTTCCTGATGCATGCATCGGCTGGACAGTTCGCCGCACTGACCGTGATGGCAGCCGGTTCCGGATATCTTGAAATGGCCTTTACGGAACTGGTGGTCAATCTGCGCTATGTTCTGATGTCCTGCTCACTTTCCCAGAAAATTGACAATCGGTATTCGTTCGGACATCGATTCCTGATGGGGCATTATATTACCGATGAACTTTTCGGCATCGCGTGCGCCTGTCCGGGCAAGGTCAGTCCGTACTATTACTACGGTGCGGTCGTTGTAGCATCCCCGGGATGGATTCTCGGCACTTTCGCCGGTGCGGCTGTGGGCAATATTTTACCGCCCATTGCAGTGAATGCCCTCAACATATCGCTCTACGGCATGTTCCTGGCTGCGGTCATTCCTCCGGCGCGCAAGAGCCGGGTGATTGCCCTCTTGGTACTGCTGTCCATGCTCTCCTCCCTGCTGTTCAGCATTATTCCGGGACTGAAAGAGCTGTCATCCGGTTTTCAGGTCATTATTCTGACGCTGCTGCTTGCGGGGATCTTCGCCTTTGTCGCACCGGTCAGAGAGGAGGCGCCGCATGACGACTGAAACCGTACTGTATATGCTGACCGGCGCCGCCGTGATCTATCTCTTGCGCGCACTTCCGCTTACCCTGCTGCGCAAACCCATCCGCAACCGTTATATCCGTTCTTTCCTCTATTATGTTCCGTACGCAACCCTCTCGGTCATGACATTTCCGGCGGTCCTTGGCGCTACCGGTTCGGTCATTTCCGCGACGGCAGGATTTGCGGTAGCGCTTCTTATTTCCTGGTTTGACGGTAATCTCTTCAGGGTTGCGGCAGGCGCCTGCTTTACCGTTCTGGGAGTGGAAATAATTTTACAATTGCTCTGAGGCGCCTCCTTGATTTTGCGGCGTGGAATGTGTTATAATTTGAATGAATCAGATTGATGAAGGAGTATACGATGTATTGCTACAGAAGTATCGCCGAGGACTTGTTCTGGATCGGCGGAAATGACAGACGTCTTTGTTGTTTTGAAGCCACCTACCCCGTCCCGCAGGGAGTTTCCTACAATGCATATCTGCTGAAAGATGATAAAACCGTCGTGTTTGATACGGTTGACCAGAAGGTGGGACGGACCTATTTCGCCAATCTTGCACACCTGCTGGAGGGACGCTGCCCGGATTATCTGATCGTACAGCATATGGAACCCGATCATTCCGCACAGATTGCAGACTTCCTGCGTCTGTACCCGCAGACCACTGTAGTCTGCAATCAAAAAACAAAAACCATGCTGCAGCGCTTCTTCCCGGAATTGACCGGAATCAATACCCTGATTGTATCCGAAGGAACGGTCCTGGAAACCGGGCATCACAGCCTCTCATTTCTCATGGCTCCCATGGTGCACTGGCCGGAAGTAATGATGACTTTCGACAGCAGCACCGGTACACTCTTTTCTGCTGATGCATTCGGCACCTTCGGCGCGCTCAACGGCGCCCTGTTTGCGGATGAAGTGGATTTTCCTCACGAATATCTGCCCGAAGCCAGAAGGTACTATACCAACATCGTCGGCAAATACGGCGTACCGGTCACTGCGGTGCTGAAGAAAGCAGGCGCACTCGGGATCCGGATGATCTGTCCGTTGCACGGATTTGTCTGGCGTGAAAATATTGACTGGTATATTGAAAAATACACCCGCTGGAGCAGTTATACTCCCGAAGAAACCGGCGTCCTGATCGCTTACGCATCGGTTTACGGCAATACCGAGCGCGCCGCAGAATATCTGGCTTGCAGACTGCGCGAAGGAGGCATGCAGGTTGTCATGTACGACACATCGGTTACCCACCCGTCCTACATTTTGGCACAGGCATTCCGCTTCAGTCATGCTGTTTTCGCTGCTCCCACTTATAACGGCGGCGTATTTGTGACCATGGAAACGCTGCTGCATGATCTTGCCGCACACGGCTATACCAACCGTACCGTTGCCATCATCGAAAACGGCAGTTGGGCCCCCGCCGCAGCAAAGGAAATGAAGAATCTGCTTGCAGGATGTAAAAACCTGAAGATGCTTGAACCTGCCGTAACAGTTCCGTCCGCCGCATCAGAACAGACGCGGACACAGCTTGAAGAACTGGCGCAAGCCCTGATTGCCGCAAAATAACACCCCTGGAAAGGAGTACCGTATGATCTTCTATTTTTCCGGAACCGGAAATTCTGCCTGGGTCGCCAGAACTTTGGCCGATCTGACCGGAGACACTGCATACGATCTGATTTCCTATCGCCAGTCTCCGGACATCACGGAACGCACCGTGGGCTTTGTTTTCCCGGTTTACGCCTGGGGACTGCCGGCGCCCGTCACCGCTTTTGTAAAACGGCTGAGCGGTGAGGCTGCCTTTACATTCGCGCTGTGCACCTGCGGTTCAGAAGCAGGATATGCACTCAACCGGCTCAACCGGCTCATCAGACTGGACAGCCGGTACTCCCTCTCCATGCCGAACAACTATATTCTCGGTTCAGGCTGCGCGGAAAGCGATGACGTGATTCACGACAAGATTACCCGCGCACAACAGACGCTCCCGGTCATTGCGCAGGAAATACTGGCTAAATTGCCCACCGTGAGAGTGGATGTTGGAAAGATGCCCCGGCTCAAGTCGACACTGATCCACGCCGGATTCAGCAAATTTGCCTGCACAACGAAGCCCTTTTATGCCACGGATCTTTGCAACGGATGCGGCCTTTGTGCTGAACGGTGTCCGGCACAGACCATTCGCCTGCAGGATGGCAAACCCATCTGGGGCAAGACCTGCTACCAATGCACCGCCTGCCTCAACAACTGTCCGCAGGGGGCAATTGAATATGGCAAAAGCACCATTGGGAAAAAGCGCTATCACTTCCCCAACCTTTGAGCAGAACGCCCGGTCGGCAATGCCGACCGGGCGTTCTGCTATAAAAACTGTTCTGTCTGTACTGCCTGTACGCCGTCAAGGCAGGCGATTCCCTGCAGCACGGAAAATATCGTACCACTCCTGATGGCTGATGACCGTTTCCGCACCGGCGCAGATCTCATCCAGTCTCCCGGCATTGACGGTTCCCACAACCGGCTGCATTTTAGCCGGATGGCGCAGAATCCAGGCAATGGCAGCGCCGGTTGGCGTAATTCCGTACTGTTCTGCGACTTTCTCCAGCGCACGGTTGAGCGGGCCGTATTTTTCCTCATTTCCGATGTAGCAGCCTCCGAAGAATCCATACTGAAAAGGTGACCAGGGCTGAATGGTGATGCGGTTGAGACGGCAGTAATCCAGGACGGAACCATCCCGGTTGACTGCCGCATCATTCTCCATATTGACATTCAGACCGCTTGCAATCATGGTGGTGTTGGCAGGACTGAACTGCAATTGATTGACTACAATACGCCGCTGTCCGAGGAAGCGGTTGAGCAGTTCGATCTGCATGGGATTGTGATTGGAGACACCGAAATAACGCACCTTTCCTTCCCGGTGCAGCGCTTCGAATACCCCTGCCACCTCTTCGGGTTCCATCAGGGTATCCGGACGGTGAAGCAACAACAGATCCAGCCGGTCAATTCCGAGACGGCGCAAGCTGCCCTCCACACAGCTTCTGATATAATCGGGCGAAAAATCATAACTGCCGGAACGGATGCCGCATTTGGTCTGAATGATCATATGATCACGCAGTGAGGGATCGGCATGCAGAACTTTTCCGAACAGTGTTTCACATGCTCCACCTCCATAGATATCCGCATGATCGAAAAAATTGATCCCGCGCTCAAGGTCGCTGCGGATCAGGGTATCCAGCGCCTGCTCGCCGAGTCCGGCAATACGCATGCATCCCTGTGCCACGCAGGAAACCGAGAGATCGGTTCCGTAAATCTGAATCTGTTTCACTGACTGTCCTCTTTCCGCCGTACACAGATGCTCCGGCATTTTTACTGTTCAAATTGTGCGTTATAAAGTTCGTAATAGAAGCCCTTCGCGGCCAGAAGTTGCGCGTGCGTTCCGCGTTCGACCACATTGCCGTCCCGGACCACCAGAATCATATCCGCGTTCTGCACCGTAGAAAGACGGTGCGCAATCACAAACGAGGTTTTCCCACGCATAAGCGCCTGCATGGCGTCCTGGATCTCCTGTTCTGTCTCCGAGTCCACATTGGAAGTCGCTTCGTCCAGAATCAGCATGTTGGATTTGATCAGCATGGCGCGTGCAATGGTCAGAAGCTGCTTCTGCCCTTTGGATATATTGACGCCGTCATCCGAAAGCAATGTCTCATATCCCTGGGGCAGTCTGCGGATGAAATTGTGAATATGAGCCGCCTTCGCCGCCGCAACCACCTCTTCCATGGTGGCATCCGGCTTGCCGTATGCAATGTTATCGAAAATGGTTCCGTAAAACAGCCACGTATCCTGCAACACCATGGTATAAGCACGGCGCAGGCTCTCGCGGGTCAATCCGTAAATATCCTGACCGTCTACCAGAATCGATCCGCTGTTGACATCGTAGAAACGCATCAGGAGATTGATAATGGTCGTTTTTCCTGCTCCGGTCGGTCCCACAATGGCAATCAGACTCCCGGGATCGGCATGCAGCGAGAGGTCCTTCAGGATGAGGCGTTCGGGCGTATAACCGAATGAAACATGAGACAGCTCCACCTCACCGCGCGGCTCAACCAGCGCCTTTGCATCGGGAGCGTCGGCAGGCTCCGGCTTCTCATCAATCAGACGGAACACCCGCTCAGCCGCCGCCAGTGCCGACTGCAATTCGGAATACATGTTGGCAATTTCATTGATCGGTCCGGAAAACTTTCTCGAATACAGAACAAAAGAAGAGAGTCCGTCCAGCCCGATATACTTCATCAGATAGAGCACAGAACCGAACACACTCACCAGTGTCAGTGACAGATTGTTGATGAAGGTAACGGTCGGACCGGTTACCACGCTCATCCCGGTTGCCCGGTGATATGCAGTGGCAGCATCGGCATTGAACTGTTCGAACCGGTCGATCACCTGTTCTTCCCGGTTGTAGGCACGCGTGGTTTTCTGCCCGGCGAGCATTTCCTCGGCATACCCGTTCATCTGGCCCAGAGAGGCGGAACGGCGGCGGAACAGCGGACGCACCACCCGGGTCATGACCCGAGTGAAAACAATCGAAATCGGAATCGTTATCACAAACACCAGCACCAGCACCGGCTGGATAAACATCATCATGGCAAACGATCCGACAATTGTGATGACCGAAGAGCAGATCTGAACAAAATCGTGTGAAATAGATTCGTTGACCGTATTGATGTCATAGGAAATGACGCTGAGGATATCTCCCGTTTGGCGCGTATCATAGAATCCGACCGGCAACACGGTCAGACGGTCAAAGACATCTTTGCGCATTTTTTTGACAATCCGCTGGGTGATCCGGATCATCATGATTTCCTGAATATAAGTAAATGCAGCCGAGATCACATAGCACACCGCCATGCAGACAACATAGTACACCACCTTCGGCATGTTGACATGAGAACCGGCATCTCCGATCTCCCCGATGGCAAGACCGGCCAGCCTGGGCCCGAAAAGCGCCAGTACATTGCCCGCTACTACGAGGAACAATACCAGAACCAGGAGCAATCGTTCCCGGTACAGATAGTCCCACAGCCTGCGCAGAATGTAGCGCATATCGCGGCCTTTCAGTGAAACGGCGCCGCGTGCTTCCATTTTGTTGGTCATTGCAGTCGGATTACGCACGGTCAGCACCTCCCATCTGCATTTCGGCAATGTGCGCATATGCGGGGCACTGCTTCATCAGCTGTTCATGTGTACCGGCTGCTGCTACTCTGCCGTCATCCATGTACAGAATCAGGTCGGCGTGTCGCACCGCACTGACACGCTGTGCAACAATAACCGTAGTGGTGTCATCGCACCTCTGCTGCAGCGCACGGCGCAGCAGCATATCGGTCCGGTAGTCAAGCGCGCTGGATGAATCGTCGAGAACCAGAATTTCAGGCCGTGCCGCAAGAGCGCGCGCAATCAGGAGACGCTGTCTCTGACCTCCGGAAATATTTGTTCCCCGCGCTGTCACCTCACGATCAAAGCCATGCTCGTCCGAATGAATGAACTCAAGTGCCTGCGCATCCGCTGCTGCTCGCTCAATTTCTTCGTCCGGAAGCCCCCGGTAAAAATCAATATTGCCCCGGATAGTATCAGTAGCCACAAAATCATTCTGAAATACGATTCCGAATTTGGATCGCAGATCACTTGGCGGCATGCTTCGCACATCAGTGCCGTCTATGTAGACATGCCCCTGATCCACATCGTAGAATCGGACAAGCAGACTCAGCAGCGTACTTTTCCCGGATCCGGTGGCGCCGATGATGCCGAGAGTCTCCCCCCTCTTTACTCCGAAAGACACATCTTCAATGTTCTGCTCCCTTTTATTATAAGAAAAGCTGACATGATCAAACCAGATATGATAAGGCGTATCCACAGCATCCATTGCGGTTACGGGAAGATCCCGTTTTTCATTCAGCACGGAGGCAATGCGATCAGCCGAGGCAAAGCCACGCGACAGCTGGACGAAAATCTTGGTAATACCGATCATGGCATTGAGAATCATGGTAAAATAGGTCATAAATGCCAGAATCCGCGCACCGCTGCTGAGGCCGTCTGCCGTACGCCAGGCACCAACCAGAACGACCGCGCACAGCCCCAGATTCAACAGCAGCGTGGTAACCGGATTGGTAAGTCCCATCAAAGTCCCGGCCTTCTGCTCCTTACCGGCCAGTTCATCGTTGACGCGGTAAAAACGCTCCTGCTCGTACTTTGTCTTGGAGAGCGCCTTGATCACGCGGATGCCTGTAGCATTTTCCTGCACTACCCGTACCATGCTGTCAAGCGTGCTTTGCTCGTCCATATAAATCGGCACGCTGTATCGGGTTACCAGCCACACCGTCAGAACAATGAACGGCAGTACCGCAACCATAACCAGGGTCAGGGCACGGTCGATTGTCAATGTCAGAAGAATACCTCCCAGCACCAGAATCGGAGCACGCACACCCATTCGCTGGATTCTGCCGATCAGTTCGTTGATCTGATAGGTATCGCTTGTAAGTCTGGAAACCAAAGAAGAAACGGTATAGCGGTCCACCTTTTCTGCCGACAAATAGGTTGTTTTTTCAAAAAGATCATGCCGTATTTTTCGTGTAACCTGAGCAGAGCTGTATGTAGAGATCCGATTGGCAACAATATTTCCGCCCAACGCGCAGAGCGAACAGAACAGCATGACACCGCCCCAGAAAAAGATGGGACCGAACCCTTCTTCCGGATTCATGCTCGGAATTACATCCTCAAGAATTCTGGTCAGGAGTTTGGGCAGCAGCAGTTCCGCCACCGCACCGGCAAACTTCATAATGAGCCCGAAGATAATGAGCGCCGCATACGGTCTCAGATACGGGAACAGTTTCTTCATTTCTGATTCTGTCCTCCCGTTTTTTCGCCGCGGATGGCCGCGCGGAAATACTGCAGATATTCCTGCCGCAGTTGCTGGCGCTCCGCAAGTTCGGCCACGGTCAACTGCCGGGTAGCGGCAATGCGTCCCAATTCGTTAATCCGCTCAATCTTTTTCTTATCCATGTCGGGTGGGATCTCCTTCTGTTGAAAACACTCCGTCAGTGCAGGTGAAAAGTTTCAGGCTCCCCTGCCGCAATGCTATAGCGTAATCTGCGGCATCGGAAAAAGGCACCTCCGATGTAACCCCCGCCAGACGCCGCTGTGTAACCAGATGCAGATCGCTGCCTGCCGTACGCGGCAGAGAAAGCATCTGTGCATACAGTTCGGCACGGTGGTTTGCCAGATCGCTCTGCTGTGCATTACATACCTCCACAGCATCGATATCGTCCGGGAGCAGCTGCACGAGTCGGATTTTATCGCGGAACGGATGCGCATGAACCACGAATCCGCCCTCACGGTGTACCAGATCGAGATACTCCGTCACACTCAGATCAAGCAGGTCGGGATGTGCCTTCAGAAAAGAAGGGCCAAGTCCGTAGGTGGGCAGATGGCACCAGCCATAACTGTATTCCCATCCGAAAAAAACCTTCAGCCCGATTGCTTCCCCGGCGTCCCTTGCACACCGGTAGCCGCGGCAAAACAGATCGATCCGTTCCTCCCACGGCAGCTCCTTTGGAACGGTCGTGTTGCCGTTCAGAAAATGATCCGTGACAAAAATACCGGTATATCCGAGCGATTTATAAAACCGGGCAACTTCTGCCCCCGATGATTTGCCGCATTTGCTGCTCTCACAGGTGTGCACATGAGTTTCATAATAAAACCGTTTCTGCATGGCGTCCCGATCAGATACGGATCAGCTCATACTGTGTAGTGCCGACGCCGATGCGTTCTGCATGTTCCACGCAGGAATGCCAGTTCGTATTGGGAGATACCGCAGTAAAGTGATCGCAGTGCTGCACATTCGGTGCCTCATCCAAAGCGCTGCCCTTCACCGCCTCCATGCTGTTGACCGCATCCGCCGCGGCAACATCAATTGCCACCGGATCAAAAGAGGCGAACATCCCCACATCGGGCACAATCGGAAGATCGTTGTAATCATGGCAATCGCAATACGGCGAAATATCAGATGCGATCGAAATGTGAAAATGCGGTCTTCCGTCCACCACCGCCTTTGTATATTCTGCAATCTTGCAGTTGAGTATATCGTTTGCTTCATTCATTTCTGCGGCGATTGCGCCTTTGGGGCACTGTCCGATACAGCGCCCGCATCCGGCGCATGCCTCGTGATCAATATACGCTTTCCCCTTTCTGAGCGTAATTGCGTCCTGCGCGCAGTTCCGGATGCAGATACCGCATCCGACACAGATATCAGGGTCGGCGGAGGGCTTACCGGAGGAATGCATTTCCATTTTTCCCCCGCGTGAACCGCATCCCATACCGATGTTTTTGAGTGCCCCTCCGAAACCGGTCAGCTCGTGCCCCTTGAAATGAGACAGAGAGATAAAGATGTCGGCATCCATGATGGCGCGCCCGATCTTCGCCTGCCGGACATATGTTCCGCCCGCAACGGGGACCGAAATATCGTCAGTTCCGCGGATACCGTCGCCAATCACGACATGGGCGCCGGTCTGAAAAGGATTGTACCCGTTTTCGTACGCGCTTGCCAGGTGGTCAAGTCCGTTGGCACGCCCGCCGACATAAAGGGTATTGCAGTCAGTCAAAAAAGGCCGCCCGCCCAGCTGCCGCACATAGTCCACCACCACTTTCGCATAATTGGGGCGCAAATATGCCAGATTGCCCGGTTCACCGAAGTGAACCTTAATCGCAACATACCGGTCCGTGAAGTTGATCTGCTCAAATCCTGCGGCACGCATCAGACGGTGCAACCGTGCAGGAAGGCTTTCATGGGTGGTTTTGAAATCGACAAAATAAACTTTGCTCTTTTCCATATCTTTATCCTTTCCTTAGTATGCTAACCATTGGAAACGGGGCATCCGAAGATGCCCCGTTTCTGTATCTGCTGTTCAGATCCGTCTTCTGCGACGGGTATTCAGCATCTGAACGATAAAGCCAACCAGTCCGACCACAAGTCCCAGAACCACCGCGTAAGTCACATCAGGGATACCAATGCGTTCAGTGTAGCCGGCAAGTGCCGCTGTGCCGGGGATAACTGTCTGCATAAACGAAACTTTGGTAAACAGTTTCATGCTTGCAAACACACCTCCGAAGATACCGGTCACCAGGGATACCAGCAGTTTCAGCAGCAGCAATGACAGGAAGGCGCATACAATTCCGACTCCGATGCCTGCCAGTACAGCAGCGGTACCGGACAGCGGAATAAACCGCAGCGCCAGCACATAACCGCCGTATCCTGCGCCGAAGAAGACGCACACGCGGAACAGCAGATAAGCCAGGATGGCAGCTGCTACAGCCAACACACCGGCAACGATCAACTCCGCGTACTGCGGCATGGAAAACACCTTCAGCATTTTCTCGAAAACCCAGAGTCCGCCCGTAAAACCGCCGACCAGGCCGCACAAGACCAGTTCCAGACGCAGCAGCTTCCATCCGAAGAAGCACTCGATCAGCGCAAAAACTCCGATCGCGATCCACATATAGGGAGAATAAAGGTAAAAGAAATCATATACCTTCTGCATTGCGGGACCGATCTTATATGCATCGGTCAGTTGCGTCTTGAAAAAATCTGCGACATTTTCCGGCCGCAGGGTGTACTCAAGGCGCGCGGTCCAGTCCTTTTCATCTGTCGCTGCGCCGTCATCCGCTGCAGAGACAGATATCCCCATTGCCGCAATCAGGAGCAAAGCGAGCAGGACAATCGCCAGTATTCTCTTTCCGGTATGCTTCATTGATCCGTTCTCCTTATCAAAAAACTGTTCGCATGCATGCAATCCGTCGCACATATGTCTGCTGTTATTCATTATAGCACTACCGGATTGAAATTGCAATCTTTTTTTTGGTTTTTACACATGAATTTGCGGAACCCGTCAACACAATGCGTCACCGTCCGACTGTTCCAGTTCCACCAACTGACAATCATACAACCGCTGCGGCAGATCGAGCGTGAAAACGCCGTCCTCCCCTACCGTGAAACGAGATACCACTTCAGGCACCCCGCCCGCCATGCAGCGCAGTTGTTCGCTTTCCCTGCGATCAGCGAGATCTGTATATCCGCGCAGAAGGTATTCGGTGTAAACATCGTTGTTCCGGTATCCGGTTTTGCTGACTGAATACCGGTATGTCCCGGGTTTCAGTCCTTCAATCCGCAAGCGAACCGGCTCCTCCGGACGGGACGGCAGATCCCTGGTGAAAAAAGGACGGTTCGGGGCATCCTGTTGCGGCAACCGGTAACTCCAGAACAATACCGGCACCCCCTGATCCCCCTTACATGCCCATGACTCAGGATCCGCACAGTACAGTTCCGTGTCACCCATCCGGCTGAGAAACCGGTATGCAAAATAAGAAGGTTTCTTCAGCGACTGGATATTGAAAAGGCCAAATCCGCCGTGAAACGGGGTGGGACCGACTCCGGCCTCTTCAAAAATATCGGTGAAAGTCCAGTAGGACATCGCATCCGCATAGGGCTCAGTTTTTTGAGATGATGAAGAATATACGACGCCTGGATATAACAGTCATGTACCGGATCACGGCTGGAATAGGAAGAACTCCGCTCCGTATAAAAAAGCGGCAGATGCGGCATGTCGGATTCGCGGATCTGCTCCCTGACACGCCGGCAAGCATCGGAAATCACATTTTCATTTCTGGAAAGATAAAGCTGCTTCTCCCCGGATTCATCGAAGTCACCGTATACGCCGTATGTATGCGTTGTAATAAAATCAAGCGGAATCCGGTTTTCCGTGCAGAAAGCGATCAGTTCCGGAACCCAGGCATTTCCGGCTGTGGCCGGACCGCCCACCCGCAGATCGGAACAGACGGAACGTATCGCACATACGGTGTGGCTGTAGAGGCGGAAATATTCCGTCATGTCGTGCGAATAGAAGGCCGGGTGGTTGGGCTCGTTCCACACCTCAAAGTACCATTGTCTGACCTCGTCAACCCCGTACCGGAGCACCCAATGCCCTACCAGTTTCCGTATCAGTTCATCCCATCGCTCGTAATCAACCGGAGGCGTGACATTGGCCTTCCACCAGAAGACCGTTTTCGTCCCGGAGGCCATTGCCTGTGGCGTAAAGCTCAGCTCCACAAACGGCCGGATCCCGATCTCCGGCAGCGCATCAAACACCAGGTCAACATATTGGAAATTATAAAGCGGATTGCCGTTCCGGTCTGTACTGTACACGCCCATGTCATCCGACAGAAGACCATGAAACCGGAGATAAGAAAAACCGCAGTCCCGCACTGACTCCCATAACTGCGTGAGTGCAGCATCGCGCAGCATCTCATGTGCGCGACCTGCCCCCCCACACATACGCCATGCATGGGAAAACAGCCCCTTCTCCCCGCGGATATCCAAAGCGATTGTACGCATCTGAATCCTCCTCCGGCCGCCCCATAATCATCCGACTGCCAACTGCACGGCTTTGGGATCATTATAGCACACGTCCATAAAGGTGTCAAGCCACAAAGGCAGACCGAGACAAGGAAATGCCCCTCATACGGGGATTGACAAGGCAGCGGAAGTTTGTTATAATTGATGGTAACGGTGTACTTTATGAAAGAAGCGGAAGGAGGGCGGATATGACCCAGGATTTTCAGCAGTTTGCCGGTTCAGAACATCTGAAGCAACTGCTTTCCGACCGGGTACGAAAACATACGCTTTCCCACGCCTATATTCTGGAAGGTCCGGCCGGTTGCGGTAAAAGAAGGCTGGCGTTGCTGCTCGCAGCGGCGACTGCGTGCCGTCACACAGAAGGGCCGATCCCCTGTCTTGCATGCGATGCGTGCCGGCGTATTCTTGACGGCAATGCACCTGATATCAAACACCTGCGTCCCCAGGAGGGTAAGCAGAGCATCGGTGTCGAAGAAGTACGCATGTTCCGGCAGGATATGTACCTGTCTGCCACAGAGTTTGATCTTAAAATTTACATTATTGAACAGGCGCATCTCTTGACTGCCGAAGCGCAGAACGCCCTCTTGACCGTACTGGAAGAACCGCCTGAGCAGATTCTGATGCTCCTGCTCACGGAAGATGCAGCGTCTCTGCTGCCCACGATCCGCAGCAGAGCGGCTGTTCTGCGTCTGGAGCGGTTGCCCATCCCCCTGCTGCGCGAAACAGCACTTTGCCTGTCCGACCAGGCCCGTGCGGCAGAACAACGGGACCCGGAGGCTTTTTCTGTCCTTCTGACCGAAGCGGACGGTTGCCTCGGCAGACTGCTCGAATCGCTGGACGGCGACCGTACAGACGCCGAAGCTGCCCGCACCTGCACCGACCGATTGCTGCACGCATTGAGCGGCAAGCCGGATGCGGCAGCGCTTGACAGTGCGATGTCTGCCCTGCCGGATCAGCGCGCGGCATGTATGAAAATGCTGCTGGTTTTCCAGTCTGCATTGCGGGATCTGATCGTGCTTGCAAGATATCCCGGAGCTTCCCTGCGCTTCTTCACCGACTCCGGACAGGCACAGCACTTTGCACACTGCCCGGTAACCAGACTGATGCGCTATTATGACTGTACCGAAACAGCACTGCAGGCATTGGACGCAAACGCAAATCCAACACTAACCGTTGCGATCCTTGCCCGTGATTTATGTTCGTAACCGAACCGAAAGGAAATGCCATGGCTGAGGGAAACGCGAAAAACAACAAAAACAAGGAAAACCGCAACAGAGATAACCAACCGAAGTTTCAGGGCAGCAGAAACAAGAAGAACAAAAAGAACCGCCCGCGGTCACACCAGAAAGTAAGCGTTGTACCGGAACAGGATCTGATCCCGGAAAGTGCTGCTCCCGCATTCGCGGAACGCAAACCGCAGCGGACACGCACCTTCTCTTCTGCTGCAGAGGAAGGAACACCGATCTGTCCGGAGGATGAACTGATTCCCCCGGTGCGTACAGAAGCGGCGGAAGAAACCCTTCAGGCGGAAGAAACCGCGACGGTGGTCACACTTGTCTTCCGCAACGGCGGAAAAGCATACTACTTTGATCCGGCAGGCTTTGTATTTGAAAAAGGAGATCATGTACTGGTTGAGACAGCGCGTGGCAAAGAGATCGGAACAGTCCGTCAAGCCAACCACGAGGTACCGCTCAACAAAGTTGTTCCACCGCTTAAACCGGTACTTGGTCCCGCTACAGCGGAAGATCTTACCGTTTGGGAACGCAACCGGAAGGCGGAAGCAGATGCGCTGGTGATTTTCCGCGACAAGGTGCGCAAGCACAATATGAACATGAATCCCGTCGCGGTGGAATATGCGCTGGATGGAAACAAAATTTTGTTTTATTTTACGGCAGAGACCCGGGTTGACTTCCGGGAACTGGTGAAGGACCTTGCTTCTGTATTCCGCACCCGTATTGAGCTTCGCCAGATCGGGATCCGTGACGAGACCAAGATGATGGGCGGATTCGGAACCTGTGGGCGTCCTTTCTGCTGTTCCACTTTTCTGTCCGACTTTGCTCAGGTTTCCATCAAAATGGCGAAGGAACAGAATTTCTCTCTCAACTCCGCCAAGATATCGGGTACATGCGGTCGGCTGATGTGCTGTTTGCGCTACGAGCACGAAGTGTATGAAGAGGCGCAGAAAACAACTCCATCCACCGGCGCACAGGTCATGACGGAGGCCGGCCCCGGCGTGGTGACCGAAAGCCGACCGCTTTCAGGCACGGTAAAGGTACGCCTTTTTGATGACAAGGAACAGCCGCGCCTGTTCCGTTCGGAGGAGGTCCGTGTTATTCCGAAGAACCGTCCCCAGAACCAGGATGAAAAGCAACAGAATGTCCGCAACACCGAAGACAGCACCGAAACAGAAACGGAGCTGTAAGGTACCGGCATCTGTTCGCGGCGCTTTTTACTGAAAGCACGGCATTTTTTATAAAAAATACGGATTCCCTCTTGATTTTTCTTAAAGTTGTGATACAATAGTGGCAACCATATATACGGAGGTATGACAGGATGGCTTTCAAAATCACAGATGATTGCATCAAATGCGGCGCTTGCGCTGACGAATGCCCGGTGGGATGCATCACCGAAGGCGACGATAAGTATGTTATCGATGCTGACGAATGCCTGGAGTGCGGTGCCTGCGCAGGCGCTTGCCCGGTTGGCGCGCCCGTAAAGGACGAATAATCGCAGTATCCACATAATGCGAAAATGCGGAGCGGGCTACCGCTCCGCATTTCTTTTGCAGAGAACCGATGGGAGAATATGCTTTTGTACAAATTTCTGCTTCCGGGTGAACGCCTTGATTATGTAAACGACCGGCTCTCCCTGATTCAGCGTCCGGACGGACTCTGCTTCGGGACCGACACCCTGCTGCTTGCAGCTTATATACGCGCCGTGAAAGGGGATTGTCTGGAACTCGGGACCGGCACCGGAATCCTTTCCCTCCTGCTTGCCACCCGTGGAAAATGCCGTCATATCGACGCTCTGGAGATTCAGCACGAATACGCCGCCTTGGCGGCGCGCAATGTCTGCCTGAACCATCTCTCCGACCGTATACGCGTTACGGAAGGTGATCTGCGGGCCGAGGGGGTTGTGGCGCGGGACGGCAGATACAAACTGACAGTTGCCAATCCTCCGTACATGCGGCAGAAAAGCGGTTATCTGAACAGCACTGCACATAAAACCGATGCGCGCCACGAGCAGAACGGAGATATCCGTGATTTCTGCAAAGCAGCAGCCGGTGCGTTGTCCTTTGGCGGACAGTTCTGCTGCGTATTCCGTCCCGACCGGACAGCCGATCTTGTCTGCGCGATGCGAGACACAGGTCTTGAGCCGAAACGGATGACCTTTATTCACCGCGACGCCGGTGCTCCGCCTTCCCTGCTGCTCATGGAATCACGCGCAGGCGGCAATCCGGGACTGATCTGTACAAAACCGCTTTTTCTGAAGGAAGGGGCATCGGATTCCGAAGATTTGCGCTACATTCTGGAAAGCGGAAACTTCCCGCCTTCCTTTTACTGAGAGGTTATATGGAACAGGAAAAGAACAGGATTATGCCCGGCACACTGTACCTGGTGGGAACTCCGATCGGCAATCTTGCCGACCTGTCCGAACGCGCACGAAAAACCCTGGCAGAGGTGGATTTCATTGCCGCGGAGGACACGCGCAACACCGCAAAACTGCTCTCTCTCTTTCACATCCGGAAGGAACTGATCAGTTATTACGAACATAACAAACGCGAGCGCGGCGAAATCCTGTGCGCACGCATGAAACAGGGTGAAAGCTGTGCCCTGGTCACAGATGCGGGCATGCCGGCTGTGAGCGACCCGGGCGAAGATCTGGTGCGGCTGTGCTGTGAGAAAGGTATTCCGGTCACGGCAGTCCCGGGGCCAACGGCGCTGATTACCGCTCTGACTCTTTCGGGACTGGCAACCGGTCGCTTCTGTTTCGAAGGATTTCTGACCACGGCACGGGGAGAGAGGAAAAAGCGCCTGCAGGAGATCCGGCACGAACGACGGACCATGATTTTTTACGAAGCACCGCACAAACTGATCACAACCCTGCGTGATCTGTATGAGGTCTTCGGGGACCGTCCCGTAGCAATCTGCCGTGAGTTGACCAAACTCAATGAAGAGATCATTCATACAACGCTCGGGCAGGCACAGACGCTTTACACAGATAAATCGCCCCGCGGCGAATATGTACTGATTCTTTCCGGAGAGGCCGAACTGTACGGAGAGGATGCCTCACCGCCCACGCAGGAGGAAAACAGCCTTCAGGCGCTCCCGCCACAAGAACATGTGCGGCGACTGCAAGAGGCGGGCATGTCCCGCATGGATGCCATCAAGCAGGCTGCAAAAGAACGGGGCATGCGGAAAAGTCAACTGTATCAGTTGCTGACCAGCGACCGTAACGACTGATATTTCGCAACCGCATAAAAACCGGTCCGATCAAATGATCGGACCGGTTTTTTCCGCATTCGGCAATCCTTGTGCAACATTCACTCATCCAGATGCGTAAGATCCGCATAGGACTCCCGACGCACCGCAACATAAGGCTTGCCATCCCGGATCATCACCACGGGCGGCCGCGGAACGCGGTTGTAATTGAGCGCCATGGAATAGTTATATGCACCGGTAACCAGGACCGCAAGCAGATCGCCGCGGACCGGCTTCTGCAGCAGCACATCCTCCTGAATCAGGTCGCCGCTCTCACAGCATCTTCCCGCAATTGTCGCACGGAAATCCGCCGGAAGCGATGCTTTATTTGCAAGCAGAACCGTATAATCAGACTGGTAAAGAGCATATCTCGGATTATCCGTCATGCCACCGTCAATGGAAACATAGCTCTTGTACCCGGTGATGGTCTTGACGCTTCCCACCGTGTAAAGTGTCAGCCCTGCATCCGCAACAATGCTCCTTCCCGGCTCCATCAGTACTGTCGGCATGGGCATCTTCAGTTCTGCGCAGGTATTTCGGATATGCGCCGCCAGTTGTGCAATGGCCGCCTCATAATCGATCACCGGATGCTCCTCAATATACCGCACACCAAAACCGCCGCCCAGATTGAGCACCTGCGCTTCATACCCCTCCTGCCGCATCTGCGCCATGAAGCGCAGCATAATGGTTGCGGCATCACAGAAAGGTATCACATCAAAAATCTGTGACCCGATGTGACAGTGAAATCCCACCAGACGGATTCCGGGCATTCTGAGCGCGACACGCACCAGTTCGGCCGCCTGACCGGTCTCTATTGCCGTACCGAATTTGGAATCAACCTTCCCTGTCGTGATAGCAGCGTGCGTGTGAGGATCAATGCCGGGCGTCAGGCGCAGCAGGATGTTCTGTGTCTGACCGCGCTGTACCGCACAGGCGGATACCGCCTGCAACTCTTCGGCATTGTCCACCACAAAATGACCGACTCCCGCATCCATCGCCTGCCTGATGTCAGCATCTGTCTTGTTATTACCGTGGAAATAGGCTCTTTCAAGCGGAAAACCTGCGGCAGATGCAGTGTAAAGTTCGCCGCCGGATACCAGATCTGTCCGGATCCCCTCTTCAGCGGCGATCCGGTAGATGGCTTTACAACAGAAGGCCTTGCTGGCAAGTAAGGGCCCCGATTCGCCACCGAAATACTTCTTCATGGCATCGCGGTACAGGCGCATCCGTGCGCGGATCCTGTTTTCGTCCATCAGGTACAGAGGAGTTCCGTAAGTGCGCGCCAGCTCGGTGGTATCGACTCCGGCGAACTCCAGATGCCCCTGACTGTTGATCGTTAAATTGTCATGCAGCATGCTTGTTCTCCTTTACCTCAAAGCAAGGCATCCAGCCGTCTGACCGCCTCAACGGTGGACTCACGGCTTCCGAAAGAAGTCAGGCGGAAATATCCCTCTCCCGCAGCCCCGAAGCCCTCTCCGGGGGTTCCTACGATCTGCACACGGTTCAGCAGATAATCGAAGAATTCCCAACTCTTCATGCCGCCCGGACATTTGAGCCAGATGTAAGGGGAGGAAACCCCTCCGAAAAAGGTAATCCCCTTTTTGCGGAACAGATCGGCCAGCAGAGCCGCATTTTCCATATAGTAGGAAATGTGCTCCATACATTCGTGCATTCCCTCTTCGGAAAGAGCCGCCTCCGCGCCGCGCTGAACAATATACGGCACCCAGTTGAATTTGGTAGCTTGTCTTCTGCCCCACAGCGCCTGCAGACTGACTCCGTCAACTGTTTTCAGCTCCGGCGGAACCACGGTCCATGCGCACCGGGTTCCGGTAAAGCCGGCTGTCTTGGAGAAGGAGCAGATCTCTACCGCGCAGGTACGCGCTTCGGCAACGGCATAGACCGAATGCGGTTCCGTCCCACTGATAAAGGCTTCATACGCCGCGTCGTAAATAATCAGCGAACCTGTCCGGTTGGCGAAGGATACCCACTGGCGCAACTGATCGAGCGAATAGAGCGCTCCGGTCGGATTGTTGGGAGAGCAGAGGTAAATGACATACGGCATCTCCTCAAGTCCGTCCGGCATGGGCAGGAAACCGTTTTCCTCGTTTCCGGTCAGGAAACGGACGGTTCTGCCGCTCATCAGATTGGAATCCAGATAGACCGGATACACCGGATCGGGAATCAGCACCGTATTGTCGCCCAGGATGTCAACAAAATTCCCCACATCGCTCTTGGCACCGTCAGAAATAAAAATCTCCTCAGGAGAAACGGTTACCCCGAACGAGGCATAGTGACCGGCAATGGCCTGCCGCAGAAAGTCATAACCGAAATCAGGGGCATATCCCCGGAATGTCTCCTGCACGCCCATCTCGTCCACCGCACGGTGCATAGCCTCTACAACCGTCTGCGGCAGCGGAAGGGTGACATCTCCGATTCCCAGCCGGATCACATCGGCATCGGGATGTGCTGTTTTATACGCCTGCACGCGTTTTGCAATTTCGGAAAAAAGGTAGGACTGCTTGAGATTGCTGTAATGTTCGTTGGTTTTAATCTTCATCATAGGTGAAAACTCCTTCATAAGCCTTTGCTGCGGGGCCGGTCATGAAAACCTGCAGATCCGATGTACAGACGATGGACAGATCCCCGCCGATCAGATGCACCGTCACCTCACTGTCAAATGCGACAAGTCCGTTGATGGCCGCGGCGACCACACTGGCGCAGGCGCCGGTTCCACAGGCCCAGGTCTCGCCGCTTCCCCGCTCATACACCCGCATCTCCAGTTCCGTTTGAGAAATCACACGGACAAACTCGGTATTGATCCGCTCGGGGAACAGCGGATGATGCTCAAATGCAGGGCCGATTTTATCAAGCGGCAGAGACTTTACCTCCTCCACAAAAACCACCGCATGCGGGTTCCCCATGGAAACCGCGGTGATTTCCCATTCCTCGCCCAGAACGGTAATGGGATAACGGCGCACCAGCCCCTCCAGTGCCACCGGAATATCGGGGCCGTTGAGAATGGCGCGCCCCATATCCACACGCACCCGTTCGATTTTGCCGTCGGCTCCGGGCATCAGAGTCAACTTTTTGATCCCGCTGAGTGTTTCAATTTCAATATCAGTGCGGTCGGTGTAGTGATTATCATACAGGAATTTACCTACACAACGGATTGCGTTTCCGCACATTTTCCCTTCGCTGCCGTCTGCATTGAACATACGCATTTTTGCGTCTGCCACATCCGACGGACAGATCAGCACTACCCCGTCGCTTCCTACCGAGAAGTGACGCGGTGACATCAGCACGGCCAGGCGCTCGGGATGAGGCACCATACCGTGCATACAGTCAAAATAAATATAGTCGTTTCCGATGCCGTGCATCTTGGTGAAATGCAGTTCCATCATTATCCCCCATCAGTCCGACAGCAAGTCGTGCATATCATAGAGTCCCGGCCCCCGTCCGGCAAGGAAAGAAGCGGCTGACAACGCCCCTTCGGCAAACAGCGCACGGCTGTGCGCCTCGTGCCGCAGTACAAAGGTCTGGCTATCGGTTCCGATAAGCACTTCGTGCGTACCGACCGTATTGCCAAGACGAACTGCATGAATGCCGATTTCGTTTTTCTCCCGTTTGTGTTGGCCGCCGCGGCCGAAAACAAATACGGCGTCCTTCCGTTCCTTCCGGATCTCGTCGGCAATCATCAGAGCGGTTCCGCTGGGTGCGTCCAGTTTGCGGTTATGATGTGTTTCCACAATCTCGATATCCGCATCAGGAAAAAGATGCGCTGCCTGACGGGCCATCTGAACCAGCACCGCTACCCCGACCGACATATTTGCGGAACGGAAAATCGGAATCTGCTGCGCCGCCTGACGGATCAGTTCCGACTCTTCGGGACTATGCCCGGTTGTTGCAAGAACAACCGGCAACTTCCGCTCGCAGGCATAACGAAGCAATTCCGCCGTTGCACTGTGATGCGAGAAATCGATGAGCCCATCCGCCTCTCCCGTAAAATCGGCAAGAGAACGATACACCTCTCCCTCCCCGTCGCGGTCTATCGCTGCTGCCAGCGTGTGCCCGCCCGCACCTTCGCGCAGCAGGCGATAAACTTCACTTCCGGTGCGCCCCAGCGCACCGTTGATGATCAACTTCATGTTTTTTCCTCTCTCCCTGTTTATGAAAGCAATCCCTCAGCCGCCATCAAAGCTCGCAGGCGTTCCCAGTGCGCCGGCTCCATCGGTGTCAGGGGCAGCCGCAGATAATTCTCACAGTATCCCATTGCGGCCATGGCTGCCTTGACCGGAATCGGGTTGACCTCGCAGAACAGAGCATCGATCAGCGCATGATAGTGACACTGCAGCGCCGCACTGCCCTTGATGTCACCGCGGAAAAACCGCTTGCAGATTTCCCCGGTCTGCCTCGGCAACAGGTTGGAGAGCACGGAAATAACCCCTTTACCTCCCAGCGCAAGCAGCGGAACAATCTGATCATCGTTTCCGGAATACAGGTCGAGCCGGTCGCCCACGCGCGCCATGGTTTCAACGATCTTGGAAATATTGCCGTTGGCTTCCTTGATGCCCGCGATATTGGGGTGATCCGCAAGCACCTCGTAAGTGGTCGGTTCGATGTTGACCCCGGTACGCGACGGGACATTATAAAGGAGGACGGGGCTTGTGGAAGCATCCGCAATCTGTGTGAACATGCGGATCAGACCGTTCTGGGTTGCCTTGTTGTAATACGGCGTCACGACAAGAACCGCATCAGCTCCCGCCTCACAGGCGCACCGGGTCAGATCCAGTGCATAGCCTGTATCATTGGACCCGGTGCCCGCAATGACCGGAACACGGCCGGCAACACGGCGGACAGCGTAAGCGATGGCATCCCGATGCTCGTCGTCGGTAAAAGTAGACGCCTCTCCGGTCGTCCCACATACAACCAGTGCGTCCACGCCCTCACTGATCTGCCAGTCAATCAGTCTGCCAAACGCCTCATAATCAATTCCATCGGCGGTGAGCGGCGTAATCAGCGCAGTTGCAACGCCTTCAAACACTGTTTTTTTCATCATTTTTCTCCATTCTGGGGTAATTTACACAAAAAACCGATACCCGGAACAGGTATCGGCCATACACAACGCCACGGCCCCGACGGGACCGTTCCGATAGCTCTCCGCATACGCGACAGTCGCACAAATCTTATTTGTGAAACCAGCAATACCGCTCGCAACACGGAATCGCTTCGGCATCTTCACCTTTCCTGCGGCAAACGACCTGCGATCGTCTGTTCCTGCCGCACTACTCATCTCAGATGCGCCTCTACCTTATTCATCAGTATAGCACACTGTTCCGTTCTTGTCAAGAGCAAGTCATAAATTTTGGGGGCGCCCTGGGCGCCCCCGCTTATTTTTTCCTGAAGAGCCGATGAAATATACCGCCCGGCAGATCAGGTCCGCTTTCAAAGGAGAGCACACGGTATCCCATTCCGAGCAGCGCTGCTTCCAGTTGCGCCCGATCCGGCGCATCGACAGACAGGATCACCGTTTCCCCTTTCCGGTGGGATGATGTGACGCTGTGAACTGCGCACGCTGTGCGTATAATCTGATTGACATGTGCCTCACACATACCGCAGCGCATCCCGTCAAGATGCAGCACCGTACGGATCATTGCTGCCGCTCCCGGTGACAGGCGCATCCACCGCAGCCGCCGCATGCACCGCAATCTCCCTGACAGCCTCCCTTGCGGCGGCGACGGACTACAGAGACGACCGCGAAAACCACAGCGGCTGTCAATACACATAAAATGATCACCGACGGAATATTCATTCACACACCTCCGCTCTCTTTGTGCGAGCACGCGCGGGCCGCACCAGCAAAAAGATCAGTACCGCCGCAGCGAGAAATGCCGCAACCGCCCCGGGAACATTCCCCCGGCCGGAAAACAGCATGCCCAATTGATAGACAATCAACGAGATCACATACGCAAAAACGCACTGATACCCGATGGCAAACCAGGTCCATTTTGCAGAATTCATTTCCCTCCGGATGGCGCCGATCGCCGCAAAACAGGGGGCGCACAGCAGATTGAAGATCAGGAACGAGTAGGCGGCGATACGTGTCATGCTCTCAAAATCCAGAACACCGAAGACACCGACCACCTCTTCCTTGGCAACCAGTCCCATCACCGTGGCGACTGTTGCCTTGACCGTGCCGAAGCCAAGAGGGACAAACAGGACACTGATGACCCCTCCGACCATTCCGAGCAGACTGTTTTCCAGGTCCATTCCGGAATCAAACAGGAATTTGCCGTCCACGACCCCGAAGCTGGAAGTTACCCAGATAAAGACCGATGCAAGCAGGATGATGGTTCCCGCTTTTCGGATAAAGGAACTGCCGCGTTCCCACATGCTGCGCACAAGATTTCCGACGGTAGGCAGATGATAAGCGGGCAATTCCATGACAAAAGGAGCAGGATCCCCCGAGAACAATCTGGTCTTTTTCAGAATGATACCGGAAATCACAATTGCGGCCACCCCCAGAAAATAGGCGCTGGGCGCAACCCACCAGGTGCCGCCGAACAGAGCGGTTGCGATCAGGGTAACAATCGGCAGTTTGGCGCCGCAAGCAATGAATGTCGTAGTCATGATGGTCATTTTCCGGTCACGGTCGTTTTCAATGGTACGCGAGGCCATAATACCGGGGACTCCGCATCCGGTGCCGATCAGCATGGGAATGAAGGATTTTCCAGACAGGCCGAACCGACGGAAAATGCGGTCCATGACAAAGGCAATACGCGCCATATAGCCGCATGCTTCCAGAAAAGCCAGCAACAGAAACAGCACCAGCATCTGGGGCACAAACCCGAGCACGGCACCAACGCCCCCTACGATGCCGTCCAGAATCAGGCTTTCCAGCCACCCGGCGCAATGGACGAAGGTCAGAAAGCGGCCGATCAGCACCGGAATGCCGGGAACCCACACACCGAAGTCTGCGGTATCCGGAGCGCCTTCCAGTACAGGATCCACCGTTGCCGAAAGATCGTAACCCGCTTCGGCAAGCGCTTCTCCGTAAGTGCCGTATACTTCCGCAAATGCGCCGAAATCCCGGCTCTCAACAGCATCCAACAGTTGAGAGGCGCCCGGTATTCCGCTTTCTGCAGCATCATAAACCGTCTGATAAAGCGCATCGCTCCAGAGCGACTGTTCGGCATATGCGTCTGTTGCTTCCTCGTACGCCGTACTTCCGATTCCGAACAGATGCCAGCCATCTCCGAAAAGGCCGTCGTTGGTCCAGTCAGTCACGAAAGTTCCCACGGTGGATACCGCTATGTAATAAACCAGGAACATGATGGCGGCAAAAATAGGCAACGCCGCAATGCGGTTTGTCACCACACGGTCGATCCGGTCCGAAACAGTCATCCTGCTCGTCTGTTTTTTATGATAGCATCCCTTCAGTACATCCGCAATGTACAGATACCGCTCATTGGTGATAATGCTTTCGGCGTCATCGTCCATTTCACGCTCTGCAGCGGCTATATCCGCTTCAATGTGTTGTTCTGTCTCGGGCGTCAGGTTCAGTTGTTTGCGCACCTGCTCATCCCGCTCAAACAATTTGACCGCATACCAGCGCTGACGCTGCGGGGGCAGATGGTGTACCGTCACCTCTTCGATATGAGCCAGCGCGTGTTCCACCGGTCCGCTGAAGGTGTGCATCGGGACCGTCTGCCCGATCTGCGCCGCCTCAACTGCCGCCTCGGCGGCCTCATTTATACCCGTACCGCGCAAAGCAGATATTTCGACTACGCGACACCCCAGCCGCTCTGAAAGTTTTGCCGTGTCAAGCCGATCCCCGTTCCTGCGCAGCAGATCCATCATGTTCACAGCGATCACTACTGGGATTCCGAGTTCAGTCAGTTGCGTGGTCAGATAGAGGTTGCGTTCCAGATTGGTGCCGTCCACAATATTGAGAATGGCATCCGGTCGCTCTTGTGTCAGATAATTGCGCGCAACCACCTCTTCAGGTGTATAGGGAGAAAGAGAATAGATGCCGGGTAAATCGGTAACGGTAATGCCTTCATACCGCTTCAGTTTTCCCTCTTTCTTCTCGACTGTAACACCTGGCCAGTTTCCGATAAACTGATTGGATCCGGTCAATGCATTGAAAAGCGTGGTTTTCCCCACATTGGGGTTACCGGCAAGTGCAATTCTGAGATTCATCTGTTGTTCCTTTCCGTCACTCTGTTTCGATCATACCGGCATCCGCTTTTCGCAGCGACAGTTCATAACCCCGCACCGTCACCTCAATCGGATCACCGAGCGGTGCGACCTTCCGCACATAAACTGTGGTCCCGCGCGTGATGCCCATGTCCATAATCCGCCTTTTGACTGCGCCCTCGCCGTGCAGCTTGACGACCTGCACCGTCTGCCCCACTTTTGCTTCCCTGAGTGTCTTCATGCCTGCCTCCTTATTATAATTTGTAATTTATTAAATCAAGCATCAAATCAGGATACGCTGCGCCATCTCCCGGCTGATGGCAATGCGCGACTCTTTCATACTGACAATCACATTGCCCGCCGTGGCAGATATAACGGTTACCCGACCTCCGGATACAAAGCCCAGCGAGGCCAGATGCTTGCGGATTTCCGGACTTCCTCCCACACGCCGGATCGTGTGCTCTTCTCCTACCGGTGCGATTGTAAGCGACCTACCGGTGCGATTGTAAGCGGCATCATTTTTCCCTCCTTATATTAGCAATTACTAACACACGCTCTGAAAATCGAGTTAGCAATTGCTAACTCCTATACCACTATACGGAAACCGAGCTGTTTTGTCAAGATGTTTTCAAAATTTTTCTTCAGTTTTTACGCTTCCCTTTCCGGCAAACCGGACAGGAGAATACTTTACAAGCAGACTGTTTTATGATACAATTTTCACAACACCGGATTCCATCCGTTGAAAGACCGGAAGAACACCGCTCGGGCACAGAAAGCGAGGACACCCATGGCCACCCATACGCCGGATGAAAAATTACTATTAAAGCGCGCCATTGATAAAGCACGGCAGGCAGATCGCAACTGTTATCCAACAGCAACGCGTTTCATGACGCCGGAGGAAGCGGCAATTGTCGCCGCCGCCCCTGAACTTTACGGATATCCATTCATAACAGACGGCGGCTATCCGGATGCAGAGCGACGCATTTTTCTGTTTCTGCCCTCCTATATGCCCGTTGATACTCCGCCCGAACAGGTTTTCCCGCAAGAGGATCAGCCGCTTTCTTTTCTCCGTATTGAAAATACGGCGGGCGCTCCTCTGACCCATCGCGATTACCTGGGTGCCCTGATGGCCCTGGGTATTTCCCGGGATATGACCGGAGACATTCTGATAGAAGACGGAAGTGCTACCCTGATCTGCCTGCGGGAAATCCTGCCTTTCCTGCTGCAGAATTTTACAAAGGCGGGCGCCTGTACCTTGCGACTCGAGGAAATACAGCGTGCCGGTTTCGTGCCTCCTCAACCACAGGGCAAAGAGCTGACCGGCACGGTAGCCGCCCTGCGTCTGGATGCGCTGGCTGCACTTGCGTTCCGGCTCTCCCGTGAGGAGATCAAGCGGTGCATCGCGCACGGCACGCTCTCCTGTAATCACCGGCAGGCAGAAAAAGGAGATGTCCTCCTGCAGCCGGGCGACCTGCTTTCCCTGCGCGGACACGGACGCGCACGCCTGCTTTCCGTCGGCGGTGAGAGCCGGAAAGGCAGGCTGTTTGTCACCTTTTTCGTTTATTTATAGATATAAAATATTCAATCGAGTAGGAGGCGGTGATTAGCCGCCGTCCTCTCACACCACCGTGCGTACCGTTCGGTACACGGCGGTTTCAATAGTTGACGTGCAGAGACTGATAGGCTGTGGCTAAATCATAAAAGCCCCAGTTTATCAGTCTTT
>CASFDI010000030.1 GCA_949293405.1 uncultured bacterium
ACCGACCCGTTATCTATGTAATGCGGCGTATTATCATATGCTAAAGAAAAATCCTAATACAGTTTTCATTCATATTCCATCATTAAAAGGTATGAGGATTGAACTGATGGATAAACTGATCGCATTTTTCAACGATATATGGTCCAACTAAAAAACTGCGAGAGTTCGAATTCATACGCAAAACTGCCGAAAATATCTTTTTTGTAGCCTATAGACAGAAAGATCAGAAATGTTTTTACTTTTCTGATCTTTTTTGTTTTTTGTGTGATGGATTCGGGGTAGAAGTGATGGTTCAGTGCAGCACCGCACCTGTGGGCGCAACTTGACGGCAAGCAACCGCGAGGACCCGCCGTTTCCGGAAAAGGGGACGGAACCGTCATAAATGATGATATCGTATGCTTTCCGGAAAAGCACGAGGGTCCTGCCGCTGTACCTCACGCTTGTGCAGAGAATTGTGACTGAGCTCTTCCCCGCCCATCTCACCCACCACCCTACCATTCGTCAGCGGAAGAAACGGATAACAAACTGCTTGTCTGGATCAGGGCGACAGCGGATTTTCCCGCTGTGAAACAGATTCGCATGGCGATGACACTTCGGTTCAGAGTTGCAGACAGCGACTGCCAACCGAAAACAGGCATTATTTTCCCCTTACAATGGTAAAAACCGGACCCAATATCCGGAATCCGAGGAGGCAGATCCAGAACCGTTTGACCATACCTTTATTCTGGGATGTAACTACTGGGCATCTCACGCCGGCACCGAAATGTGGTGTAACTGGGATGAGGCCGCCATAGAGCAGGACTTGCAGGTACTTGCACAGAATGGCATCCGCTATCTGCGCGTCTTCCCCAACTGGCGCGATTTCCAGCCTGTGGAACCGCTTTATGCAGGAGAAGGCCGGCTGTATGAATACCGCAGCATGGACGGCGGGGCTCCGGATGATGTCGACCCGCAGATGATGGCACGATTCAACCGCTTCTGCGAGATTGCGCAGGAGCACGACATGCTCCTGATCGTGGGGCTGGTTACCGGATGGATGAGCGGGCGTCTGTTCATTCCTCCTGCCCTCAACGGCAGAAATCTGTATACCGATCCGGTCGCACTGATGTTTCAGCAGAAATATGTCCGGGCATTTGTCCGGGCAACCGCGCATCAGCGCGCCATTGCGGCATGGGATCTCGGGAACGAATGCAACTGCATGTCGGAAGCATCCGAACGCGCCGCTGCATACAGCTGGTCAGCAACTATTGCAAACGCCATCCGGGCGGCAGATCCCACCCGTCCGATCATCTCAGGCATGCATTCGCTGGGCATTGAAACCACCTGGACCATACGGGATCAGGCAGATGTAACCGATTGTCTGACCACCCACCCCTACCCGCACTGGGTACGGCATACTTCCCGTAGCCGAATCGGAAGCATCCGGACCCTGCTTGCCGCGACAGCAGAAACCACCCTGTACGCTGATATCGGGCAAAAGCCCTGCCTGGTAGAAGAAATCGGAACCATGGGTCCGATGATCTGCGACGAGGAGACCGCGGCGTCTTTCCTTCGTGTCAACCTGTTTTCCAACTGGGCACACGGTGCTGCAGGGGTGATGTGGTGGTGCGGCTGCGAGCAGCGCCTGCTGGATACCCCGCCCTACTGCTGGAACATGTGTGAGCGGGAGCTGGGCATGATGGATCTCAGTCGGCATCCGAAACCGGTGCTGCTTGAGATGAAGCGGTTCCGGGAGTTTCTCAACAATCTGGATTTTACTCTTCCCCCTCCCCGGCGCGATGCGGTCTGCATTCTGACCAGGGATCAGGATCACTGGGGCGTCGCCTATATGACTGCCATCCTGGCAAAGCAGGCAGGCAAAACCGTACGCTTTGCTTACGGAGAGGACGATCTGCCGGAAAGCCAACTTTATCTGCTGCCCTCCATCCGCGGGAATCTGGTCATGGATAAACACCGGTATGATGCGCTTAAAAAGCGGGTTTTTGAAGGCGCAACGCTGTACATTTCCTGGGACGGCGGATTCCTGACCGAATTCTCCGAATTGACCGGACTGTCAGTCCGGGACAGCGAAGTACAACCGCAACGGACAGATCTGACCTACAACGGCAACCAGGTCGCACTTGCGGGCGGACGCAGGCTGATTCTGAAACCACAGGGAGCAGAAGTTCTCTGGCAAGCGGACAATATGCCGCTCTTCACCCGATACCGGTACGGAGCAGGAACCGTCTTCTTTCTGAGCATGGCACTGGAAACCGGGCTGCTCGACATGACCGATGCCTTTTCCGGTCAGGAGTGGACGCTGTACCGGGATGTATTCTCCGGTATGCCGGAGGCTCCGGTAACCCTTAGCAACCCGATGGTGGGACTCACCTGGCACCCGGCATCGGAACACGCCGGATATGCGGTTCTGATCAACTATTCCGCAAAAGCACAGACCACCGGATTCCGGATTTCAACTCCCTATCACCCGGACAAAGTCTTTTGCGGTGATACGAAAGAATTGCCTCCCTATGGCGTCTGCGTACTCCGCATCGCCAGATGAATATACACTTCTTCTGTTTCATCAGACCCGAGCATCAGCACTTCCCGGGCCGCCAATTACGGTGCCGGGTATTCAGACCGGAAAAGACAAAGCTCCGGTCCCCGTTGGGGCCCGTGCGGAAGTCTGCGCCGGACAGACCGTGTGTAAAACCGCCCCTTATGATACCACTCCGGATCGGTTGACGGTTGTACATAAAAAAATTGAAGTACGCCTGTCCCTTCAGGATTCCTTCCGATCACTCCGTGCGGATGGCAAATTTTCCTATTCCGAATACCTCATTCCGCAGACCGTCCTCCGTATGCTGTGCTCATACGGAGGACGGTCTGCTTTACGGAAGTCGCACCGTTTTCCGGAGTTTTTCTCTTGATCTGCCTGTTTTCCGTATCCGGGAAAAATCCCGCCGCAGTTTGCCGCCCGCCGCAGAAAGAGGCCCGGGCAACAGCCGCAGGCAGATCTTGCGCTTTATAACGGTTTGTGCTATAATTGGCACAGTATCCGGCAGTCCTGAATCAAAAACGCTGCGCGGCGATCTGTTTTCAGAATTCTTTGCGGAGGTGCGGAATGAACAACATGTGGTCTACCTATGTACAGGGAGTCAGAACCCTGTACGAGTCCCGCAGATTGCGCTTTCACGATCTGTTCCGGGAGCAGTACCTGCCGCTGTTCGGTCTGGATGCCGAAAAACCTCTCTGCATTCTGGAAATCGGCTGCGGACCGGGTGCTCTTGCAGGAGCACTGCATCGCTGGTATCCGCATGCCGCTGTCACTGCACTGGACCGGGACAGTTCTTTTATCCGCTTTGCGAAAGAGCATGTGCCAGGCGTCTCATTTACGGAAGGAGATGCCACGGCGCTCCCCTTCCCCGACCGGACCTTCGATGTCACGATTTCCAACACGGTCGCGGAACACATTGCCCCGGATGCCTTTTACGGCGAACAGCGGCGGGTTCTCAAAGAAGGCGGCATCTGCCTGGTGATCTCCACCCGAAAGACTTTCAGGACCGATGCTCCGGACCGTCCCGCAGATGCCTGCGAACGCGCCTTCTGGGACAAAGCGAAAAAAGCCGGAGATTCCCTGGAACCGTATGAAGTATGCCGCTATCCCATGAATGAAGCAGAGTTACCGACTGCCATGCAGAAATACGGGTTTTCGGATATCCGGACCGGATATGCTGTGATTGATCTGACCCCGGACCACCCGAAATTTTCCGCATCGCTTGCACACGAAATCATTCATGCCGACCGAACCGCCGCCCTGGAAAGGATCGACGGAGTGCAGCACAGACTGCACGGCCGCTTTTCCGACCGGGAAGCCGAAGAAATCCGTCGTCTCACGAATGACCGCTTTGACGCACGCCTGGCGCTGTACGACCGCGGGGTTCCCCTTTGGGACACCTCCGTGTCGCTTCTTATGATCCTGCGTGGTATCCGGGCGCCCGGTTGACGCTTTGCCGGAAGACCTTATACCCGTGGATTTTGTTCCGTCCGCTTTTCATTTCATGTAATACAGAGAGGTTTTGACACGCCATGAAAGACTTCCATTCTCCCGCCTGCAAGCGGGCACGGGCTGCGTACACCGCACAATGTGCTTTCCAGTATTTTGTCACACTGCTTGCCGCGGATGCCTTTCTTGCGAAGTTGCTTACCTATATCGGGATCAGCGATGCCCTGACAGGTATTCTGTCATCGTTTATCACGCTTGCATTTGTATTTGAAATCCTGACACTTCTGATCCTGCACTCCCGCCTGCGGGCAAAGCCGATTGTCATCATCGGCAATACGGTCAGCATTTTCTTTTTCATGTTGCTTTATCTGATCCCCTTCCTTCCGGTGAGCCGGACCGGTGCCACCGTGCTTGCTACCGTGTGTATTCTGATTGCGTATATCAGCAATTACCTGATCTCGGCCATCAGTTACCGTTGGGCAAACGCCTATGTCTGCCCTACCGGACGGGCGCGCTTTTCCGCGGTCAAAGAAATGGTATCTCTGTTTTCGGGCATGCTCTTCACGGCGATCGTCGGATATGTGATTGACCGCTTTGACCGGCTGGGAGAAACCGAAAAAGGATTTCTTTTTATCGCGGCAGCCATCCTGATTCTCAACATCTGCAATTTTGTGGCGCTGATGATGATCGGCGGGCGTGACGACGAGCAGCAGTCATTCGGAGGAACCGGTTTCCGGGAGACCCTCAAGGGGACTTTCGGCAACCGGTACTTCCGCCGTCTGGTCATCCAGCAGATTCTGTGGTATGTTGCCACCTATCTGACTTTCGGTTTTATCGGCGTATTCAAAATCAACGATCTGCTTTATTCGGTCCTGGCGGTCCAGATCATGAATATCGCCGCCAGCCTGATCCGTCTGATCCTGTCTGCACCGCTTGGCCGTTTTTCCGACCGCTACTCGTATGCCAAAGGATTCCGGATCGGACTTTACCTTTTGGCATGCGCGTTCTTTATCAATATTTTCACCACTTACGAAACACGCTTTCTGATCATAGGCTTCACGGTTCTGTACCAGGCTTCCCTCGCCGGCACCAACCAGAATTCCTTCAACATGACCTATCATTATATTCAGGAAAAATATATTACCCAGGCCATCGCGATCAAAGACAGCATCGGAGGACTCTGCGGATTTGCCGCTTCCCTTCTGGGAGGAAAAATTCTCACTGCCGTTCAGCAGAACGGAAACTGTCTGTTCGGCATACCGGTGTACGGCCAGCAGGTGCTTTCCGCGTTTTCTTTCCTGTTGGTACTGGTTGCCGTTTTATTTACCAAATTTGTTATTGAAAAACAATCTGTAACCGTTCAGTAAACAAATTCCGTCCCGTGTGCGTAAACCGTTTACAATTTTGTGCTTGTTTACACGGCGGGAATCTGGTATACTGAACCTGACACCAGACTGAATAAACCGGGAGGAAATATGAGTGCTGTAAACGGATATCAGCCCGATCTGACCGAACCCACAGCAGAAGAATTCCAGAAGCAGAAACAACAGCAACCCACCCACCGGGAAGAGCCGTTCTCGGATGTAGGCACATCGGCCTTTCTGAGTGAATGGATGCGCAACTGCTGTGCGGCGTTTGACAGTGAAGTGGCATGGAAACAGACCCGTCTGCTGCCCGGGCAGACCATCCGCATTCAGCCCCGCAGATTTTCCGGGCTGTTGCTTCTGCTCTACCATCTTCAATGGAAAAACAGCGGTGACTTTTATCCGGTTGTCGAGGTTACCTCCTCCAATGAGGCCCTGCATATCTCAGTCACCGCGCCGTCAGGCGGGTCGCGCCCGGCACCGGTGTTGCCGGAAGGAATCCTCGACTGGCTGCGTCAGCATTTTTCAGATATGCAAGGTACCCTCACCGTTTCCCAGCGGCCGGGTGGGTACACCCTGCTGCTCAGCATGCCGGTTTCCCGCTCTTCTTCCGCGTTTCTGTCCGCATCCGACCTGTATTTTCTGAAATCGCTTTCTTCCCAGATGCAGCAGTCCGCACAGGATCTGCTCCGCGGAAAAATTTCTCCCCATCAAGTCCGATTGCCATAACAAAAATCGGCAAAATAGATATTTTTTCCATTTTTATTTTGTGCATCTTTAACATTTTTTGTGCTGGGAAGGAAAAGGTTCTTTCCGTGACCAGTAAAAACAAGTTGACAACGCAAAGCAAAAAGCGTATAATAAGGCCAGTGATAACAGCCGTATGTATGAAAACTCCACGGGAGAATTTTGCATGCGGTATGTTTTCGCGACAACCCGATATTGTGAAAGGAGCGTGCCCATGTCGAGAAAAAATCGTATTCAGACCGTTCTGCTTACGACCCGTTCCGCGTGCCGCGACGCTGTAGAGCAATTTATAAATCGTAAAACCATCCTTGCAGCCGTGATCCTCTGTGACGACTGGTGCTCTGAAATGCCCGTAGTCATTACGACCGAACGTACCCTTGTGGAAGACCGCAAGGTTGCCGCACTGACTGCCCCGGTGGCAGTCAAACCGTCGTCCGTTCCTTCGGTTCCGGTTCTGACAGATGCCGAACACGCACTGATCTGGCTCCGGACTCATGCGGTGGACCGTCTGGTAGCAGACGATATTGCTTCGGCAGCACCCCTTATGCCTGCGTTTCTGGGAGAAGCTGAACGCATGGGTATTACCATCTGGCTCAGCGACGGCGCACGCAACAGCATCCGGACCGATTCGCTGCACGGAATCGGAAAAACCAAATCCGCAAACAAGCAGCCGGTATTTATATACGCCCTGCAGAAACAAGGCCGTTTTTCCCTTTTCCTGAAACGCACGATGGACATTGTTCTCTCCTCGGTGGGACTTCTGTTTTCCGTGCCGATTATTGCACTGGTGGCGATTCCGCTGCTGATTGAGTCTCCCGGACCGCTGTTTTTCAAGCAAAAACGCATCGGCAAAAACGGGCGGGTATTCACCCTGTATAAGTTGCGTTCCATGTACCGCGATGCCGAACAGCGCAAGAGTGAACTGATGGCGCAGAACCAGATGCAAGGATATATGTTCAAGGTCCAGAACGACCCGCGAATTACCAAAGTGGGGCGTTTCATCCGTAAAACATCTATTGACGAACTTCCCCAGCTGCTCAATGTGCTCAAAGGCGACATGAGCCTGATCGGCACCCGTCCTCCTCTGGTGGACGAATTCAACAAATACGAGAATCATCACAAACGCCGCCTCGCCATGAAACCGGGTATTACAGGCCTCTGGCAGGTGAGCGGACGCAGTAACATTACCGACTTTGAAGAAGTGGTTGCTCTGGACTGCCAGTACATAGACCACTTCAACTTCTTCTTCGATATCCGTATTTTGTTCAAGACTGCGAAGGTCGTACTCTGCGGTACCGGAGCGGAATAACAGACATCCGGCGCATCATAGGATGCGCCGGATGCTTTTTTTTGCAGCACCTGCGATATGGTCACCTCAGACATTGCGATGAGGAATACGCACGGAAGAGCCGCGCTCAACGCTGCATGAAGTTGCAGGTATAGTCACCGATTTTCAGAATCAGGGTCATTCTTTGGCTCTTATCATGATAAGTCACCGCACCGCAGACCGCATATCCTTGCTGGCCGTCCAGATCCACCGCATAAAGAATACTATCCGGCGCCCGATCGGTCAGCGAATAAGTCCCACTGTAAGTTTTATTGCCCGTATGATCCGACACGGTGAGCACTCCCTCGCGGGCACTTGCATACACTTCCACCTCAACGGCCGTATCCGCCATCCCTGTATAGGACGGACTGCAGGCAACTACCCGTCCCTCCCCGTCAAGAACCGATTCAAGTTGCCAGTCCCAGTTTTCAATTCGTATATCCGTTTCTCCGCAGGAAGAAAAAACAAACAAAATCGCCGGAGCGACAAGCAGACACACTGTCCTGATCAGATGTTTCATATTCTACTCCTTTTCCGTTTCAGAATCCGGCGTACCAACAGCACACCGCTCAGAAGAACCGCCACTGCGGGCGGCAACAGCAACAGCACCCCGGCATCCACGGCACCCGTCACGCGGATGTCCGTACTTCCCTGTGCAAATCCGATGACCCCGTCCGGGATCCGCATCGTCCGTGATACAGCAAAAAGCACGCCCGAGGCAACCGCCACCCCCCAGCATACACACAGTAAAATCACCTGCAGTCGCAGTACGGGCTTCAGCACCATACCCAGCTCCTCGCCGACCGCACGGGCATACTCCGCCGCATCCCCCAACCGTCCGATCACGGCTGCTTCAGATTCGCCGCGCGCCCGTGCTTCCGAAAACAACTGCTCAAGATCTGCCAGCACCTCCGCTTTCTGCGCTGCAGGCACCCGCAGATTCCGGCGTACACGCCGGATGTACCGTTCTTTCATTTTTCCGTTTCCTCCTCTTCGGCAATAGTGACAAAGCGATCCACACAGGCGGCATAGGACTTCCAGAACGCAATCATCTCGGAAAGTCTGATCCGCCCCTCATCGGTCAGTGCATATTGCTTTCTCATGCCGCCGTTCGCCGGTGCAGGTACCTCTCTGCTCCGGATCAGCCCGGTCTGCAACAGCCGGTACAGAATGGGATACACCGTTCCCTCCTTCGAAATCCCCAGCACATCCCCGCCGCGCTCGTTGAGCGTCGTGATCATCTCATAGCCGTAGGTTTCCTTACTGCTGATCAGACACAGGAGCATCATTTCCAGTGCCCCCTTCTTGAACTGCTGCACATATCTGGTCTCCATCGGTTTTCACTGCCTTCCATTGCTAATTAGCATTGCTAAGTATATCATAACTGTAGCACTTTGTCAAGAGGCTTTCTGACCAGATGAAAAAACGCCCCTCCTGTTTTACTTCATCCGGGATGAATACACGGGAGGCGCTTCCATATGGAAGCGCCTCCCGTAAAACTGCATCCCGCCCGCAAGGCATCTTTTGCCCGCTTACCCCCGCCGGGCAAGAAGATCCAGCAGAGCGAGTTGCTGTTCAATCCCCGCTTTGGTGGTATGCTCATCGATCGTGACCAATTCGGTGCCGGTCATTTTGGCGAACAGACGAATATCTTCGGTACCAGCGCAGAGGTCACAAAAAAGCCATCATTGCCATTGCCAGAACGTTGCTTACTGCTATCTACAACATTCTGAAAAAGAAAGAACCCTACAAAGCCGAGCTTTACGCTCACTCATACGACACTCCGCCGGAACATCGAGCTG
>CASFDI010000031.1 GCA_949293405.1 uncultured bacterium
CCTTGACGACGACGGGCTTCCTGTGTTAATATGTTCATGGGAAATCCTCCTGGGTAAGGTTTTTGTTTGTGGTAAAACTATTATACCATATCCAGGTTCGGATTTCCTTTCTTTTTGGGTCATATCATTTTAACATATACATTTTCATAAAATACTTGAATTAGATTTCGTTTTATGGTATTCTAAAACAAAAAAGGAGTACCGACAATGAAACGGGACGGTTATATTTCGTGGGATGAATACTTTATGGGTGTAGCGCTTCTGGCAGCGCAGCGCTCCAAGGATCCGAATACCCAGGTGGGGGCCTGTATTGTGGATCGTGACAACCGGATTCTCTCCACAGGCTACAACGGTTTTCCCTACGGGTGCTCCGATGAAGAATATCCCTGGGCACGGCAGGCCGACCGGGAGCAGGACACCAAATATCCGTTTGTCGTGCATGCAGAACTGAATGCGATTCTCAACGCGCGCGGGAAAAATTTATCGGGAGCCAGAATCTATGTCGCGCTCTTTCCCTGCAACGAATGTGCCAAGGCAATCATTCAGTCGGGCATTTCGGAAGTGGTGTATCTTTCCGACAAATACGCCGATACCGAAATGACTCAGTGTTCCAAGCGCATGCTGTGTTCCGCCGGCGTAACCCTGATCCAGATGAAACCTACCCGCTCCAGTATTTTGCTGGATTTTACAAAAACCGAATAACCGGAATGGTGTCGGTCCTTGCGTAAACAGCGCCCTGTTCAGCATCAGGATTCAACGGAGCATCCGCAGCGATTCGCAGTCGGTTCGGGCTGATTGTTCTGCCGGGCCGCGGATCCTCCCTGCCCAGGAGTACCCCCCATCCGATCTTGCATACCTCCGGAAAATTACAGAGGTTCAGGGAGGAAAAATGAGTCCTGTTCTGATTCTGTATAAATCGGTTCATCACGGCAACACCCGGCGCGTTGTGCAGTTTCTGGTACAGCAGACAGGGGCAGACGCTGCAGACATTGGCCAGCTCCCCTTGCCCGATCCGACACACTACCGGCTGATAATCCTTGCATCCGGCATCTGTTTTCAGTCCATGCATCAGGCAATTCATGCCTATATTGAAAAAACAGATCTTTCCGGGAAACCGGTGTTACTGCTGTATACCTGCGGCCTGCCTTTCAAAGGTTACACCCGCAAAACAGTGAAACTGCTGTTAAAAAAGAAGGCAGAATGTCTGGGAGTCTGCCATTGTCGGGGATATGGTACCGATGGGCTGTTTGGGAAGATTGGTGGTATTGCCCGCTCGCATCCCACAAAGGAAGATATGAACCGCATATTTGCCTCTGCACAAAAGGCCATCCGCACATCCGGGGCATCATCCTCATGTGGATGCCTGCGCTCTCCCGTGGCATCCCGGTTACCCGCCGGTCGCAGGACTGTTACACCGTCCCATGCTCATCTGCATCAAGAATCCGGCGCCTGCTGAGAAAGCAGGCGCCGGATTTTTCTTTATCGACAGTCTGTACCGGGCAGCCCGGAAAACGAGAAATCGGAAGAATGCCCCATTAGTACACGGGCAGACAAGGCATCCTGCAGACATCAGATCTTTCCCCGCAACAGTATTCTGTCCCGGCGCGGAAGTACCCGGTACAGTGCAGATCCGCACTGTCCGGTCGGGGTATGTGGAGGCATGCACAATTTCGGGTATCGAATGATTACGGGTGCCGGGATAGGCAGACGCTTCAGTGCTCATTTCCGGTCTTACACCCCCGCGCAGCTCACCTCATGCGCCGTATGATCCCCGCACTCAGGCAGAAACAGTCAGAATGCATCCGGCATCTGAGCCGCGCCGTCAGGACAACCCGTTCCAGAAGGCACGCACTGCCGCCCGGTCGGCACGCACACTTCCCTGTATCATGGTAGCGCTGCCGCCTCCTTTTCCCGAAAGCGCGGCATTCAGCTGCCCGGCGAGCGGACGCAGATCGTGTGTCATAGAACCGATGCAATAGGAAAAGCCCTCTGCCCTCTCCACAAACAGACCGCACAGCCCGCCGCACAGCGACATGCCGTACTGCACCAGATCGCGGATTTCAGCACCTTCCATATCGGTCTCGAAGATCAGGATATTCCCTTCGGCAGGTGTCAGGCGCTCTTTCCGCATGGCATTGATCTTACGGAATTGCGCTGCCAGACGGCGGCGCAATTCGCCGGCTTCTTCGTTCAACCGGAGCACTCCTGCCGCTATTTTTTCCTGCGGAACAGACAAAATCTGCGAGATCCGGCGTCCCTGTTCCACCCGGTCACTGTAGTCCGACAGTGCACGAGCACCAGCCAGCAACCACAGTCTCATTCCGCCCTTATAATGCATGGAGGAAATCAGTTTCACCTGCCCGATCGCACCGGTGCGCTCCACATGTGGTGCACAGCAGGCGCAGAGATCGTATCCCGGGATTTCAACAAGGCGTACTCTGCCGACAAGCTCCAGTTTGGACCGGTAGTCCAGTTTCTCCAATGCCTCGGGCTCAGGATACAGGATCCGGACCGGCAGATTCTGCCAGATCACGCGGTTTGCCTCCTGCTCCACCGCGGCAATTTCCTCGTCTTCCAGGGGTTTGTCCACGTCCAGCGTTACCTCACGGTCGCTCAGATGAAACCCTACATTGTTACAGCCGTACCGGGCATGGAACAGCCCGGACACAATATGCTCAGCCGTATGGCACTGCATGCGCGGAAAGCGCTTGCCGAAATCCACATGTCCTTCCACCGCTTCCCCGGGTTGAAACGGCTGTGCGGTCACATGAAGGATGGTTCCGTTCTCTTCCACCGTGTCATAAACCGCAATCCCGTTCAGAAGACCGCTGTCTCCGTCCTGCCCGCCTCCCTCGGGGAAAAACGCCGTGCGGTCCAGCACCGTGCCATAATGCGTGCCACGCGCCACGCAGGCGACCACACGCGCGGTAAAGGTTTCGCACATAGGGGCATCCTCGTAGAGGCGTTCTGTCAGACTTGTTTCGTTCTGTTCTTTCTGCTTCACTGTGCTGTGACCGCTCCTTTAAACATACTGCGATGCGATTTCGTCAATCCGCTGCAACTCCTCTGCAGCAAACGGATGCTCTGACACGGCCCCCACATTCTCAAGAATCTGCGCGGGAGAAGAAGCGCCGATCAGGACCGAGGCCACAGCAGGCTGTGCCAGCACCCACGAAAGCGCCATCTGCGCAAGCGTCTGACCGCGTTCCTGTGCCACCGAACGAAGCTTGCGTAAAACGGAAATCCGCTCCGGCGTGATCTGCGATTCCTTGAGGAATCTGCCGTCCTTGTGCGCACGGCTGTCCTCCGGGATTCCATCCAGATACCGGTCGGAAAGCATTCCCTGCGCCAGAGGACTGAACGCAATCACTCCGACTCTTTCATCTTCCGATGCGACAAGCAGACCGTTGCGTACCGGGGTACGGTCCAGGATGGAAAGGCGGTTCTGATTGATCACAAACGGACAGTGCAGTTCCCGCAGGATGGCAGCAGCCTGCCGCATCCGGGCACCGTCATAATTGGAAAGGCCGACATACAGCGCCTTCCCTGCCTGCACCGCTGACGCAAGAGCCCCCATGGTCTCCTCAAGCGGTGTATCAGGATCCGGGCGGTGGTGATAGAAAATATCCACATACGGCAGTCCCAGTCGGCGCAGGCTCGCATCCAGGCTGGCAAGCAGGTATTTGCGGCTCCCTCCGTCCCCGTAGGGGCCTGCCCACATCCCGTAGCCCGCTTTGGTCGATATAATCAGCTCATCGCGATGCGATGCAAAATGCTCCCGCACAATCTGCCCCAGATTTTCTTCCGCTGCCCCGGGCACCGGGCCGTAGTTGTTCGCCAGATCAAAATGCGTAATCCCCGCATCAAAAGCGGTAAAACACATGGCACGCATGATTTGCGGATCGGCATCGGTCCCGAAATTGTGCCAGAAGCCGAGGGACACGGCAGGCAGTTTCAGCCCGGTAGTACCGAGGCGGCGATAGGTCATCTTGCGGTAACGCTCAGCGCTTGCCTGATAGATCATGAATTCTGTTCTCCTTTATGTATTCGATGATGGATCCGATGGTTTTATGTTGGTGAATCAGACAGGAATGCGGTATAATCCCTGCCGCATTCATATATCCGGCAGAAGGTACCGTCTCCCTGCCGCAGGGCCTCTTTCGGGATCCGGTATACAGCATACCGGCCGCTGACCGGATCAGGCTCTCCGTAATCGGCGAACAGAACCGCATCCCCCAGATCCACCGAGGTGCGACGAACGCCCGCCGGAAGCGGGATACAGGTGTCAAGCAGAGTGTGCCAGGGGCCGTGTCCCGCAGTCGGATTGCGCAGGCCGGGCGACAGTTTCCCATAGCGGACACCCGCCAGCCGGTCCGCAATCAGGGTCTGCCGCACCAGCCCGGCATCCGGGCACAGCGCACATGCCGCCCGGTACAGTGCGTCCGTCAGCTGATCCAGTGAACCGGAGACACCGGGCAGTTTCTCCTCCAGCAGACAGAGCAAACGGTAAGGGGTCCGCCCCTGCAGAAGAAGACGGTAGGTAAAGGCAAACCGCCCGCTGTTGTATATCCGGTCGTGAATCTGTTCCAGCCTTTCCCAATGTGCCAGAGCGTCTGCCGGAAAAGTGTCGGTATACAGCACCTGATAAGGGGGCCGGTGCGAAAAGACAGCATAGGCATCCCGTCCGTCTTCGGACAGCGGCGCGCCGTACAGGCGCTTGAGAAAGCCTACCTGCAACATGTGTGGGAACAGGAGCATCAGACGGTCGTAAGCGTCGGCAAAACTGTCCGGCGTCTCCCCTTCCAGTCCGGCAATCAGATCCAGATGCAGATGAATATTGTTCCCCGCCAGCAGCCGCTGCGCCGCCTTGAGGGTCTTCTCCTGTATACGCATGGTTCTGCCCATGGCGACCACTGCCTGCGGATGAAGCGTCTGCACCCCCATCTCAAACTGAACCATACCGCGCGGCAAGCGCGCCAGGATGGCGAAGTCCTCCTCACGGAAGCAGGCGCCCGCTACCTCGGCATGTACCGTTGTGCCCAGAGGCAGCTGATCTCCGTACAGCTGCTCAAGCCGCTCCAGAATCCGGAGAGCGCGGTCCCCGTCCGCGTTGAAGGTACGGTCCACCAGCTTGATGGTTCTGGTCCCGTGCGACGCGATCCGCACAATGTCCGCAATCAGCCGGTCTTCATCAAAGAAACGCAGCGCCTCCCGCCGTCCGGACAGACAGAAGGTACAGTGAAAGGGACAGCCTCTGCTGCTCTCCACATAGGCGATTCTGCCCTGCAGTTCCGCAAGATAGGTTTCCGTATACGGGTCGGGAGGGTCCCCCTCTCCTTCATAGGGCTGTCCGACCGCAATCCCCGCGGCGGTTCTGCGCGTCAGTCCCGGAACCGCCGCAAGGTCCCCGTTGCCGAACAATGCGTCAACAAGAGCGGCGAAAGGCAACTCGCCCTCGCCCGACAGGATGAAGTCCACCGCCCCCTCACCGGTCAGAAGCTCTTCTGCCCGGTAGGAGACCTCCGGCCCACCCAGAACAATCCGGACGCCCGGCATGGCACGCCGGACGCGACGGGCAACCCGCAGCACCCGTTCCGCATTCCAGATATAGACCGAAAAGGCAACAAGATCTGCGGCAGAATCGCAGATGGCGCGAAACAACTCTTCCTCATCCTCATTGACGGTGGATTCCAGAATCAATATATCGGCAGCAGTTGCAGCATAGGCATGCACACCTGCCGCAAGACAAAAGGGAGCCGGGCCCGCATGTATGTATCTGGCATGGATCGCCACCAGAAGCAGCCGGCAGGAGGCATCCTTGCGCCGGGTTTCCTCAATGATCTTCACGGTCGTCCTCCTCCCTGCGGCGCACCCAGCGGATCTTCAGGACCGTGATGAAGATCCCCAGTCCTACGGCGATCAGCGGGACCGCGATCAGCATGCCCAGCGCGACCGCCAGCAGAACCGGGTCCTGCCCTGCCTCCGCCGGCACTCCCCCGGACTGCGTCGGGGGAGTCATGTCGGTCAGAAAAATTGCGGCGAACCACTGCCGCAGGCCGATCATCAGAGGAAAAACAGAAGGCAGCCGTACCGCTGTCAGTCCGCGCATGTCCCGGCCTCCTTACCGGCCTCAGGCCGCCATCTGCCGTACAGGCGGTTCATCTGCAGGAAAAAGTCTGTATCCAGGGAGGCAAGCCCCTCTTCGGTAAGACGGAAGGACCAGTTGCCCTCCGCGCGACCGGGTGTATTCATCCGGGTGTCGGTACCGTAGAACAGCAGATCCTGAACAGGCAGAATGCAGCATTCCGCGCATGATGCGAGCGCAACGCGGATCAGCGCGGCGCAGCCGGTACGCCAATCATCCCCGCCGTACCCGGCATAATCAAATGCGGTACGGCGTACCGCGTCGTTCCCCGCCATAAAGCCGAGCAGCGTGTCATTGTCGTGTGTGCCGGTATAGGCGACCGTGTTCCGGGGCCAGGCGTACGGCACATGCCGGTTCTGATCCGCTCCGTCAAAGCCGAACTGCAGCACCCGCATGCCCGGAAATCCACTGTAATCAAGCAGTTTTTCCACATCGGCGCCGAATTCCCCCAGATCTTCGGCAATCACCAGCCGTCCGGCTGCGGTTGCACGGATCAGATCAATCAGTTTCCGTCCCGGTCCTTTGACCCACTTCCCTTCGCGTGCCGTGCGTGCGCCGGCCGGCACCTGCCAATACGACGCAAAAGCGCGGAAATGGTCAATGCGCACCCCGTCAAACAGCAGAAACGCGTGTTCCAGACGCTGGCGCCACCAGTCGTATCCGTCGGCGCGCATGGCGTCCCAGTTGTAGAGCGGGTTCCCCCACAGCTGACCGTCTGCGGAAAAATAATCAGGCGGCACGCCTGCCACATGAAGCGGATGTCCCGTTGCGTCCAGATCGTACAGATGAGGGCTTTCCCATACATCGGCGCTTCCTGCCGAAACATAAATAGGCATATCACCCACAACAGCAATCCCGAGCCGGTTGACATAATCCTTGAGGTTGAGCCACTGACGAAGAAATTCAGCCTGGACAAACTGCCAGAAAAACAGATCATATCCTTCTTCTTCGGTCCGCTGTGCCATAAACCGGCAGAACGAGGCAAGACGGGGGTGCGCCTCGATCTGTGCAACATAGGACCCCGCATCCGATACCCGGCCGGCAGCCGTCCGCAGCAGCGGCATCCGTTCCTGCCAGAGGCGGGCATAATCCACTGCAAAGCGTTCGTGCCGGACAGCGCCCGCAAGTTCTGCATCGGTCAGCAGTCCCTGCCGGGCCAGCTGTTCAGGATCGATCAGCAGAGGATTCCCGGCGAATGCCGAAACGGACGCATAGGGGGAACCGTAATGGTCCGGAATACCAAAAGGCAGTATCTGCCATATTTTAAAACCGGCTTCTGCAATCTTTCTTGCAAACAGCCGTGCCTCCTTTCCGAAGGTGCCGATCCCGTACGCGCCCGGAAGGGCGGGAATCGGCAACAAGACGCCGGCGCAACGCTCCATTGTATACACCTCTTTCTCTGCTCTTTGTGTTTGATTATACAGTAAGTATATCCGTTTTGTCAAGCGCTAAACACGGCGCAAGGCTGATGGGCCGAGGCTTGTGTTCCCGCTCCGGAAAAGAATTTCATCCCTTTCGTTTTTTCTCTTGACAGGCAGCCTTTTATGTGGCAAGATAGACTTACCAACATAAACGGAGGTACCGTCATGCAGATTCACGAACTGACAGCGCCGGGCGTCCATCTGATCGACCGTCCGGTTCCTCTTCCCTCCGGCACACATCTGCTGGCACAGCCGGGCGCGCGGCTGGTCGGCGGCGTGTCACTCCACCCGCAAAAGACCGACTGCAGGACTTACACCTGCGATCTGCGCCGGGCGGGGATTGAACCGGCCGACATGGTGTCGCGCGGATTCGGCAGAAAAATTTCTCCCTCTCACAACCAGCTTTACATCAACGGCGAACCGCTTTCCCTGTCCCGCTACCCGCGGGCAGGCAATTTTCTCACCATTTCCGCCGTCGGAGAACCGATCGCATCCCCTGCCGGAAGCGGTGCGATGCGCGGCGGCTTCTTTTACGAAGACGACCGCCCGCGCGCCTGGCGTCCTTCTTCCTCCGTCCGGATATTCGGATACTGGGCTTACGACTGGTCCCCGACCTACGAGATTCCCGATTCATTTGATCCCGTCACAGGTTTCATCCGCACGGCGCAACCCTACGCCCCCTATCACTATACGGTGGGACAGCGCTTCTGTTTTTACAATATCCCGGAAGAAGTCACCGAACCGGGAGACTACTGCATCGACTTTGCAAGCGGGATTCTCACCTTTATTCCACCCGACGGATGCGACATGGAGTCGGCTGAAATCTTTCTGTCGGTCTGTGACCGCCCGGTCTTTGAACTGGAAGGCGTGTCGGACGTTACGATTGAAGGTTTCGTGATTGAGGCCTTCCGGGGCACGGCACTCACTTTGCGCAACTGTTCCCGGATCACGGTTGCCTCCTGCACGTTCCGCAACATCGGCAACCGCGCCGTATGTGTGGACGACAGCACGGAGATTCACATCCGGGACTGCCATGTTTATCACACCGGAGACGGCGGTATTGCTTTTTACTGCGGAGACCGCGTCACCCTCTCCCCGGCGCACTGTTCGGTGGAGCACTGTCATCTGCACGATATTGCGGACTGGGACCGTTGCTATGAGCCGCCGATCCGGCTGTATGGCGTGGGGCTGTCCGCAATCGGAAACAGGATTCATGACTGCCCCCACGCAGGTATTCTGTTTGGAGGCAACGAGATTGATATCCGCTACAACGAACTGTACCGGGTAGTCACTGAAACCGGGGACGCGGGCGCCATTTACGGCGGGCGGGATTATACTTTCCGCGGCATCCGGATTGTGGGCAATTTCCTGCACCATATCCGTAATGATGTAGGACTGGGAACCATGGGAATCTACAACGACGACGCCATCAGCGGCACCCGCATGGAAGACAATGTGTTCTATAAGGTCCGGCGTGCGGTTTTCCTGGGCGGAGGAGTGGATTTTATCATCCGGGGGAATCTCTTTATCGATTGTCACCCTGCAATAGAAGCCGACGGCCGCGGCCAGAGTCCCGCCCCTACCTGGCGCAACATGGTGCTGCACACCCTGCGTGACCGGTTTTACAATATTGCCGGCAGCGGGCACAGCGCTGCGGAGCCGCCCTATATTACCCGGTATCCCGAACTTGGTTATATTGACCGCTGTTACTGCACCGATGCCGAGCCCATGATTCCGCCGTCCGCGCTGATTGAAAACAATCTGTTCTGCGGGGGTGAACGCCTCCACCTGACCTGGTGCTGTGAAGGCGCCCGCTTCACCGAAACCGGCAGCCGGGAGCTGGAACGCTCACAGCTTGAACGGTATCTGACCGCGGAACAGTACCGGGTGGTTTCGGAAAGCTGAGGAAAATCACGCGCATCGCTTGACAAAGCGGATATGGTGTGCTACAATGATCCTAACGAAACATGTCCCTTCCGCAGGACTGTACAGAGAACCGCGCCCCGGCTGCAAGCGCGGTAAGTGAACGGAAGAGGGTACCGCTCGTGTGCGCCGGACAGATCCGGTGCAACAACAGAATGATTGAATGAGTGAAATGTTCGGGTGGAACCGTGCGGACTCTGCTCCACACCCCGGACGGCGAAAGGCCGTCCGGGGTTTTTCCGTCCCGGAGGAAAGGAAGATTCATATGTCCAGAATTCAGTTTGCAAACGGAACATGCGTGGAGGCGGATCAGATCACCGTCTACGAAGCGGCACGGCAGGCAGGGCTGATGACCCGCGACGTGCTGGCCGCTGAGATCGACGGCAAGACAGTGGAGCTGTCTCATGTCCTGACACAGGACGCTACGGTGCGTCTGCTTACCTTTGACGATCCCGCGGGTGCTCTGGTGTTCCGTCACACTGCTTCCCACATTCTTGCACAGGCCATGAAACGGTTGTATCCCACGGTCAAACTGACCATCGGTCCCGCCATTGAAAACGGCTTCTACTACGACTTCGACAGCGAAACCCCCATCACGCCCGATGTGCTGCGGCAACTCGAGGGCGAGATGAAGAAAATCGTCAAGGAAAATCTGAAACTGGAGCGGTTCGTTCTGCCGCGTGCCGAGGCGCTTGCCTTTGTGGAAAAGGCAGGCGAGCCCTACAAGGCTGAACTGATCCGCGATCTGCCGGAAGACGCTGAGATTTCCTTCTACCGGCAGGGTGAGTTCACCGATCTGTGCGCAGGCCCGCACCTGTTCTCCACCGGCGCAGTCAAGGCGTTTGCCCTGACTTCCTGCACCGGTGCATACTGGCGCGGCGACTCCAAACGGAAAATGCTCAGCCGGGTATACGGCACCGCCTTCCCCACCAAGGAAGCGCTGCAGGCGTATCTTGCCGCAGTGGAAGAAGCCAAGAAACGCGATCATAATAAAATCGGGCGTGAACTTGAATTCTTCACCACCTCGGAAGTCATCGGCCAGGGACTTCCCATTCTGCTGCCCAAAGGCGCACGCGTGATTCAGCTGCTGCAGCGGTTTGTCGAGGATGAGGAACAGAAACGGGGATACCTTCTGACCAAGACTCCGTATTTTGCGAAACGCGAGCTGTACAAGATTTCCGGTCACTGGGATCATTACCGTGACGGCATGTTCATCCTGGGAGACCCTGACGACGAGGAAAAAGAATGCTTTGCCCTCCGTCCCATGACCTGCCCGTTCCAGTACCAGGTCTTTCTCAACCGCAAGCGTTCCTACCGGGACCTGCCGATGCGGCTTGCCGAAACCTCCACCCTGTTCCGCAACGAGGATTCGGGTGAGATGCACGGGCTGATCCGGGTGCGTCAGTTCACCATATCGGAAGGACACCTGATCATCCGTCCCGATCAGCTGGAAGATGAGTTCCGCGGGTGTCTGGAGCTTGCCCGGTATATGATGGAGACGCTGGGACTGGCGGAGGACTGCACCTACCGCTTCTCCCAATGGGATCCCGACAACCGCGAGAAATACGAAGGCACCGCAGAGCAGTGGGAGCATGCGCAGCGCGTCATGGGGCAACTGCTTGACAAACTGCAGATTCCCTATAAAATCGGAATCGACGAAGCGGCTTTCTACGGTCCCAAACTGGATATTCAGATCAAGAATGTGCACGGCAAGGAAGACACACTGATCACCATACAGATTGATATGCTGCTGGCGCAGAAGTTCGGTATGGAATACACTGATTCGGACAATACCCAGAAGACGCCCTATATCATTCACCGCACCTCGATGGGATGCTACGAGCGTACTCTGGCACTCCTGCTTGAAAAATACGCCGGCGCCCTTCCCCTGTGGATGGCGCCTACCCAGGTCACGGTGATGCCGATATCCGGATTCTTCGACGATTACGCTGCGAAAGTGGCGAACCGACTCGAGGAAGCAGGGCTGCGGGTTGAACTGGACTGCCGCAATGAAAAGATCGGCTACCGGGTGCGTGAGGCTCAGCTTTCCAAAGTGCCCTACATGGTGATTGTGGGCGACAACGAACAGCAGAGCGGCACCGTTTCGGTCCGTGCACGCAAGGAAGGCGAGGGCGGCGTGTTCCCGCTGGAGGATTTCGTCAGCAAACTGCTGGATGAAGTGGCGCGCAAGGTGCACTGAAATTGTCAGAAATTTAACCGAGATTTCTTGACTAATCCGGGAAAATATGCTATAGTATAAATGTTGGATTTTCAAAAATGCAAGGAGATGCGATTTATGGCAATGTACAATAAGAAAACCATTGAAGATGTCGCTGTAGAAGGAAAGAGGGTGCTGGTCCGCTGTGACTTCAATGTCCCCCAGAAGGACGGGAAGATCACCTCTGACAAACGGATCGTGGAAGCGCTTCCCACTATCCGTTATCTGAAGGATCACGGTGCGAAGGTGATCCTGTGCTCCCACATGGGTAAACCCAAGGGAGAAGTCAATCCGAAATACTCGCTGTGTGCGGTTGCCGCCCGTCTGACCGAACTGCTCGGTATGCCGGTTCCGCTGTGCGCCGATATCTGCGGTCCCGACGCTAAGGCAAAGGTTGCCGCTATGAAGAACGGGGATGTGATCCTGCTGGAGAACACCCGGTTTGACAAGCGAGAGGAAAAGAACGATCCCGAATTCGCCAAGGAACTGGCCTCTCTGGCTGACCTGTATGTCAACGATGCGTTCGGCGCGGCTCACCGTGCTCACGCATCCACCGCGGGTGTTGCAGCCTATCTGCCCAGCGTCTGCGGCTATCTGATCCAGAAGGAGATCAGCGTGATGGGCAAGGCGCTTGCTGACCCCACCCGTCCGTTTGTTGCCATTCTGGGAGGCGCCAAGGTATCCGACAAACTCAATGTCATCGAGAATCTGCTGAGCAAGGTGGACACCCTGATCATCGGCGGCGGTATGGCTTATACCTTCCTCGCAGCCAAGGGCTACGGCGTGGGCACTTCCCTGCTGGACAAGGAGAAGATCGACTACTGCAAGGACATGATGGCCAAAGCGGAAAAGAACGGCGTCAAGCTGCTTCTGCCTGTTGATACCACTGTTGCGGATGCTTTCCCGGATCCGATCGATGCTCCGATTGAAGTTTCGTATGTGGATTCCGAGAACATTCCGGCCGACAAGATGGGACTTGATATCGGCCCCAAGACCGCGAAGTTGTTCTCCGATGCGATCATGCAGGCCAAGACAGTGGTCTGGAACGGCCCGATGGGTGTGTTCGAGAACCCGACCCTGGCGAAAGGTACCATTGCCGTTGCACAGGCTCTCGCCGCATCCTCGGCGATCACCATTGTGGGTGGCGGTGACTCTGCCGCCGCATGTGAGCAATTGGGCTTTGCCGACAAGCTCACCCACATCTCAACCGGCGGAGGCGCTTCGCTGGAATTTCTCGAAGGTCGCGAGCTGCCCGGCATCGCCTGCCTGGCTGACCGCTGACCGGCCTTCTGTACGGGATCCGGCATCGCCGGTGCGTCCCTCTCCGGGGTGCCGCAGACCGCGGCACCCCGTTTCCCTGCCCCATCATTTTATAAGGAGATTACCATCATGCGCAAATATGTCATTGCGGGCAACTGGAAGATGAACATGACCCCTTCCGCCGCAAAGAAATTCATCAGCGACCTCGCCGCCACCCTTCCCGCACAGAATAAGTGCGATATTGTGCTTTGCGTACCGTTCGTCGACATTGCCCCCGCTGCCGAAGCCGCAAAGGGAACCCCTATTCACATCGGCGCACAGAATGTGCACTTTGAGAAGAGCGGCGCTTTCACCGGCGAAATCAGCGCCGATATGCTGCTCGAGGCAGGAGCCGAATATGTGATCGTCGGGCATTCCGAGCGTCGCCAGTATTTCGGCGAAACCGATGAAACGGTCAACAAGCGCACCCGTGCCGCTCTGGCAGCCGGCCTGCGCGTCATCCTGTGTCTGGGAGAAGTCAAGGAGCAGCGTCTGGCGGGTATCACCGACGAGGTGGTCGCCATGCAGACCAAGCTGGACCTTGCCGGCATTACCGCCGAGGAACTGAAGCGGGTCATTATCGCCTATGAACCGGTCTGGGCAATCGGTACCGGTCTGACCGCCACACCTGAGCAGGCGGACGAGACCTGCGGAACCATCCGCAGAACTGTTGCTTCCCTGTACGGACAGGCTGCAGCAGACGCCCTGATCATCCAGTACGGCGGTTCCATGAATGATGCCAACGCCGCAGAACTGCTGTCCAAAGAAAATGTGGACGGCGGACTGATCGGCGGCGCATCGCTGAAAACCGATAAATTCAAGGCCATTATTGACGCCGCGAACAAATAAATCCTTTTTTTCAGAGAATTACTTGACATTTTGCCGGACGCCTGCTATAATTAAAGTATCACTACTCTTTGAGGAGCATTATGGAAGACGCGGACGGTAATTGTACCGAGCACACAATGAATACAATCAGACACAGCCTGTAATTTTTACGGATTGACAGGTTGTGTCTTTTTTGCTTTTTTTGTTCTGCGGGGCAGACCGGAAGGCTCCGCTCCCCAAACTCTTGATTGTGAAGGAAGGAATTACATTACGGTATGGATCACTTATCGACCTGGATTCTGATGGTCGTACTCATCGCGTTTTCCGCCTATTTCTCAGCGACGGAAACTGCATTCACTGCGCTCAGCCGCAGCCGTGTCAAAACCATGGCAGACGCAGGCAACAAGCGCGCGGCACGCGTGCTGCGCCTCTCGGAGCAGTATGACAAACTGGTTTCCACCATCCTGATCGGTAACAACATCGTAAACATTGCCCTGGCATCTATTGCCACCATTTTGTTTGTTTCCTGGTTCCCCAAGAACGGCGCGGGGATTTCTACCGCGGTTACCACGGTCGTCGTGCTGATCTTCGGCGAGATTACCCCGAAGAGTCTTGCGAAGGAGTCCCCTGAACGCTTTGCGCTCCTGTCGGCCCCTCTGATTTCCCTGTTTATCGTGATTCTGACACCGGTCAACTTCCTGTTTTCGCTTTGGCGTTCCCTGGTCGGGAAACTGTTCCATACCAAAGATGACCGCCGCATGACAGAAAATGAACTGCTCGCCATCATTGACGAGGCGGAAGAAGGCGGCGGTCTCGGGGATGAAGAGAGCGAGCTGATCCGCAGTGCCATTGAATTTCACGACATGACGGTCGAATCCATTGCAGTCCCCCGTGTGGATGTGGCGGGCGTTGACCTGGAAGATTTTGAATCCGAGCAGGTGGAGAACCTGTTTGAGGAAAGCGGTTACTCCCGTCTGCCTGCCTATGAGGAAAGCATGGACCGCATCATCGGCGTGCTGCATCAGAAGAACTTCCTCGAATGGCAGAAAAAAGGCGGCGATCTGCGCACCTATCTGCAGACCCCGGTCTTCATTCCCGAACATACCAAGATCAGCGTTGCGCTGAAACTGCTTCAGCATGCCAAGTGCCACATGGCGGTCATTTCGGACGAATACGGCGGCACCTTCGGCATTGTGACGCTGGAAGATATTCTCGAAGAGCTGGTCGGTGAAATCTGGGACGAACATGACGAAGTCATCGAAGAGTTCCAGCAGGTGGATGAAAAAACTTACCGGATCCTGTGCAGCGCTTCCCTGGCAGAGTTGTTTGAACGGTTCTCGCTCAATGGCGAGACCGAATCCTCGACGGTCAGCGGATGGGTCATGGATCAACTGCAGAAGATCCCGGTCAAGGGGGACACCTTCACGTATGAAAACCTGGAGGTCACCGTCACCGAAACAGACAACCGGCGTGTACAGGAAATCCTGGTGAAGGTACACGAGGTCAGTGACGCGAACGAAGAAGAAAAGGAAGAAGCCGAAGCGGATTCCGCAGCAAAAAGCGAATAAAAATCCCGGGTGCTCCGATGGAGCACCCGGGATTTTCTACTGCAGGTCAGGCTTCAATGGCACGCAGGAATTTTCTTGAAACTTCAATGCATTCCATCGGAGTCATTCCCTGGCTCGGTCTGTCCTGCTCCACCACCAGCCAGCCGGCACCTGCCTCTTTTGCCGCTTCGATGATGGGCGGGAAATCCTGCATCCCGAGCCCCAGCGCACGGAATTCGAAAGCGCTGCTCTGTTTGGCTTTCTTATTGATTCCGATCAGCTCATACATGGAATCACGGTCCGCGCCTTCCTCCTTGTAGAAATCCTTCAGATGAACGATGGGGGCGCGGCCGGCATATTTTCTGATATAAGCAGCGGGATCTTCCCCGGCCACCTTGACCCAGCAGGTGTCCAGTTCGGTCTGCAGCAACTCCGGTCCGATGGAGCTGTACAGCAGATCCAGTCCGTAGACGCCGTCCACCTTGACAAATTCAAAATCGTGATTGTGATAGAGCATGGTCAGTCCGTAACGCGCCGCATCCGCACAGGCCTTACGGATCAGTTCAATGGTATGCGGGAAGTTGGGCGTGCCGGGGCGCAGTTCCTCACTCATATACGGCACTGCGACATAGGTGCAGCCGATCTCCTTGTAGAATGCAAAAGTTTCATCCGGTTTTTCGGTCATTTCCACCAGCGGCACATGTGCCGAAATAGCTTCCAGCCCGGTTTCGGCAAGGACCGACTTGATCTGGGCGGCAGAAAGTCCGTAAGTACCGGCAAGTTCCACACCGTCATATCCCATCTGCCGGATCTTCTGCATCGTGCCGCGGAAGTCCGCGGCAGCATCATCCCGTACCGAATAAACCTGTACACCGATTTTCATAATGTATACCTCTTTCTGCGTTTCCGCAAATATAAATCACTTCAGAAATGCCTGAACCCCCAGCGTGCCCTCATGGAGACCGTGGAACAGCGGTGCGTACCGGGAAAGTGTGGCAACAGACAGCCCCAGAAGATAATCAAACAGTCCGGCATCCGCCTCAATCCCGATACAGGTGTTCACAAGTTCAAAAATAACGATCCCCTCGGTCATCAGGAAATCGAAACATCCGTGCGCCAGCGCAAAATTGGCGGCCGCAGCCGCAACCGACACATCCGCCACCGCTTCGGGACCGAAGCGGTCCGGCAGCAGGCAGTACAGACGGATCTGTCTGGAGTTCTCATCGATCATCAGATGAAACACCAGAGGGGAGGCCTCCTCCTCGCTGAGCGAAAGTGAAAAAGCGACGCCGGCTCTTTTTCGGAGGCGTTCGTACCGGATCTCCCTTTTGTTCAGAAGGGCGCACAGAACCGACAGCACGCGCTCTTTGGAAAACGGTTCTCTCATGAGTGCAATGCCACCTCCCGTGCCGCTTTGACAAATCGGTCAAACTCCATATCTCCCTGAGAAAGCAGAAGCAGTTGCCGGTCATATGCCGCAATCGCGGAACAGGAGGAAAACAGTATGTAGCGAGCGAATTCCGGATCCGCCGTCCCTGCCCCGTAACACGCCACCAGACGGAACATCAGGGATTCCTTCTGCATATCATAGTCAAAACTGCCGTCTGAAATGAGGCTGTTGACATATGCCACCCCCATGGCAACATCCACCTGCCGCCCTGAATCCACGGCAAAAGGCAGACGGGAGAGCAGCAGCACCCGGTTGTGTGCCGCCTCTACCGCAATCCTGAAATCAATAGGAAGCGCAGCGCCCCGGAATCCTCCGTTGATCGCCAGATGTCTCCGGTCGGGAGCGCAGCGGATCTTTTCCTGTTTCATCATCCGGAGGATCGAATGATATACCGCGACAGCGCGCCTGTTCTGCCGGCGCCTAAAAATCCAGTTCATCCGTATCCCCCTCTCCCTTTTCAGTACTTTCATTATACCGCACAAAGCCAGATATTGCAAGTGTCTGTGATGAAATTTACACCTGCTTGTTCTACCGTATTCAAGACGAACATATAGTGAAACAAAAAAGTCAACAGGTGCGGAGGGGTTCTATGAAGGATCAACATATCTACCGGGATATCGCCCGGCGCTGCGGCGGCGAAATTTATATCGGAGTGGTGGGACCTGTCCGGAGCGGAAAGTCCACCTTTATCCGCCGTTTTATGGAAGCTGCGGTACTGCCGTCCATCCGGGATACCTATGACCGCAGCCGTACAATTGACAGCCTGCCCCAGGCAGGATCCGGCCGTTCAGTCATGACCACGGAACCGAAGTTCATTCCGGATGAAGCGGTGGAAATCACGGTTGGAGAAGGCGTACGGTTACAGGTGCGCATGATTGACTGTGTCGGATATCTGATTCCCGACGCACTCGGCCAGAGCGAAGGCGAGGAGCCTCGTATGGTCAATACGCCCTGGGATGACGAACCGGTTCCCTTTGCACAGGCTGCCGAAACCGGCACCCGCAAAGTGATCTGCGATCACGCCACGGTCGGTATTGTGGTGACATCGGACGGAAGCATCGGAGAAATCGGACGCGAAAGTTATGTTGCGGCAGAAGAGCGGGTCGTACGCGAACTGTCTGCCCTCGGGAAACCTTTCGCCATCGTGCTCAATTCCGCTCAGCCATCCGATCCGCGCTCGGTCGCACTGGCTCTGGAACTGGAAAACAAATACCAGGCACCCGTCGCACTGGTCAGTTGTGCCGAACTGGATGCGGAAGACGCGGAAAACATTCTCGGACTGCTGCTCCAGGCCTTCCCTGTCCGTGAGCTGCACTTTGATATGCCCGCCTGGACTGCGGTGCCCGAGCGGTCCCATCCGCTGCGGCATGAACTGTTCTGCGCCGCCGGGGCGGCCGCGGATGCCGTTTCACATGTAGGGGATATCCCGGGGGCGGTGGAAGAGCTGAACAGCCGCAATCCGGACATTCACTATCGTATTGAGCAGACTGATGCCGGCACCGGCGTATCTCATATTACGGTTACCGTTTCACCGGCACTCTATTATCAGGTGATGAGTGAGTTGTCGGGCGTTACGGTGACAGACGAGGCCGATCTGTTCCGGCAGATGAAGAGCCTGGCGGAGATCCGCCGCGCCTACGCGCGGGTGGAGCAGGCGCTGGAAGAGGTGCATGAAACCGGATATGGAATCGTCATGCCGGATGTGTCCGAACTGCGTCTGGAGGAACCGCAGATTGTCAAACAGGCGGGCGGTTACGGGGTTCGCCTGCGCGCTTCCGCTCCCTCCATCCATATGATCCGGGCAGATATCCAGACCGAAATACATCCCACCGTCGGCACGGAGGCACAGTCTGAAGAAATGGTGCGTACCCTGCTCGACAGTTTCGAAGAAGATCCCACCAAGCTCTGGGAATCCAATATGTTCGGAAAAAGTCTGTATGAACTGGTCAGTGAAGGCATCTGCTCCAAACTGGAACATATGCCGGAAGACTCCCGTCAACGCCTGGCGGAAACACTGGAGCGTATCATCAACGAAGGCTCAAGCGGCCTGATCTGCATTCTGCTCTGAACCACAAACAGGGAGACGGCGCATTGCGCCGTCTCCCTGCCGGCTGTAAAAGGATATCGGGCTTTCGCTGTCTGAGTCTCCCCGGATCATGTAATGCCCGAGATATTCTGCGGCAGATATTCATCTGCGGTTGCCTGCGGCGTCAAAAGTACGCCGCAGGGCACATTCGACAGGAATCAGGGACAACAGCAGAACCAGCACCTGTACCAGACACACAACAAGCCCCACAACCGATGTGTATTCTGTGGATTTTCCAAGGCAGAACAACAGCGGCCACCAGGTAAGCAGAAGCAGAACCACCCCTGCCCACAGCCAGATCCTGGCAAAATACCGGTTGGCAAATAACCAGGTATCGGTATTTTTCATGGACATGGCGGTACGGTAACCGTACAGAAAATTGATCTGCTGCGGGGGGTGGATCCGAAAAAGCGCCCCGATCCCAATCATGGTCAGCGGAATAAACAGATCGACTACAAGCATGAAAATCCAGAATCCCATCTGGCTCTCCTTTCTGTATGCAAAGCATCCGGCATGCCGGGCCGTTTTTCTCCGGCAATCGCAGATATGCCGACCGGTACGGAAACCTCTTATTGTCCCGTTCCGCTTTCCCCGGCGTCATCGTGCAGGCTGAGCGGCTGAGCATCCTCGGACAAATCCAGCCCGGAAGAAAGCGAATCTGCTCCGCTCCCGTTTGCGGAAGCGGGCTGCGCAGGGTTTGCATCGTCTTTCTGCCTCCGGGCCTGTTCGCGGATCATTTTCTTCAGGAACCGGAAGAATACCGCATCGGTCTGATCCAGCGGACGGTCATTATAAAATACATAGTCGTAATGATACTGTTCCACCCGGTCATCCGCATCGTTGCCGTATCCGCCACGGCGCTTGCAGAACCGTTTTCCCCCGCGGACAAGCAAGGTAACCGCTTCCCCGCCGGTACCGTCCACGAATTTCCGGATTTCCTCCGGTTCGCGGATGTGCACGAACAGGATCTCATCGTCCGAAGCCAGGAAAGAGCGGTACTCTTCCAGTGCACACCGGTTGGGATAATCGTTATATGCCACCAGCAGATTCTTCAGATCCGAGAGAAACCGGCGGGCACGGTCCGTCTTTTCGCCATTCCAGCCGCAGGTTGACGCAATCTGTTTAACCGGTGTGATGGAGGATACATTCCGCACGCGGAAATGCCCTGCGGCCATGCCGCACAGCGTATCCTTGCCGACTCCCCCGCTTCCGTTGATGACAATCGTAAGTTTCTGCATAGTTTCCCCCGGTGTTTCTGTCGCTGTACCGTACATTATAGCGTATTCCGTGCTTTTTGTCAAGAAAGACGCGGTCCTCTTTACATCCGGCGGCAGGTGTGTTATAATATCTCCGATCCCCCAAACAGAAAGGAATACGCTGATGCAGAAAACATATTACGGAACCATGCCGGACGGTACTGCCGTCTATTGCTGCACCCTGAAGAATCCGCGCGCCACGGCACGCATTCTGACCTACGGAGGCATTCTCACCGATTTCACAGTCGACGGGCACGGAGTAGTGCTCGGGTACGACACGCTGGAAGACTATCTGGCCGACACATCCTCCTATCTCGGCTCCCTGGTCGGCCGTTATGCCAACCGGATTGCCAAAGGGCGCTTCACTCTGAACGGCGTCACCTATCAACTTGCCTGCAACGACGGGGCAAACCACCTGCACGGCGGCACGGTGGGCTACAACCGCAGAGTATGGGAAACAGAAGACGGCTCAGACGATTTTCTGACCCTGACGCTGGACAGCCCCGACGGAGAAGAAGGGTATCCGGGGCATGCACGCATCCGTGTGACCTACCGTCTGTGCGGCAATGCGCTTGCCATCGATTATACCGCCACAACCGATGCGGACACTCCGCTCAACCTGACCAATCACTCCTACTTCAATCTGAAAGGCCCGGGGGAGAGTATTCTCGACTGTAAGGCCCGGATTGCCTCCGAGCGCGTCAGCCATCCCGATGCCGGTCTGATTCCGGACGGCACCTACATTCCCACACGCGGCACACAGTTTGACTTTACCGTCCCTAAGGAGATCGGCGCAGGGTGGGAAAACGGATTCAACGGTTACGATCACAACTTCGTGCTGTCCCCCGGCGCCCCCGAGCAGATCTGCGGATACAGTCTGCCTGTCGTTGCCGAGGTGACATCGGACAAACTGAAGCTGACCGTCTACACTGATCAGAAACATCTGCAGTTCTATATCGGCACCATGTTCACCGGAGCCCCCGCTCTGCGCGGCGGCGTGGCGAAAGCGCCCTATACCGGTTTCTGCATGGAGGCGCAGGAAGAACCCGATTCGCCCAACCACGGCAAAGCCATTCTGAAAGCAGGAGACACCTACCGGCAGACCACCGTCTACCGGGTAGATACCCTGTGAAGACTTGCTCTCCCGCCGCACGACTGCCCTGCAGCACGGTTGCAGTACAGTTATGCTCTGCCCGGATCGTCCTCTGCCGTGTAATGTACCCCGCACCGGACTCCGACGCCTGCCGGACCCGTACCGCTGTATCCCGGCTTCGGTGTTCCCTGCCGGTCGTCCCCTTCTGCTGTGCCGCAGCGCACCGGAAGGGGACTCTTTTGTCCCGCGCACTTTGATTTTTCGTGCGTCACAGTGGAGGAATCAAGCCAAAAAGGCGAGAAAACAGAAGATTTCGAGAGATAATAAACAGAATTTTGAATTTTTTCAAAAAACTTTCGTTCAATGCCTTGACAACCCGGTGGGTGTATGCTATAATATCCACTGTTCGCAAGGGGCGTACTGCGCCCAAATCATTATACGGAGGAATACGAAATGTCCACTTTCATGGCGAAGGCCGAAACCATCGAACGCAGATGGTTCGTCATTGACGCTAAAGACAAGCCGTTGGGCAAGACGGCAGCTGCCGCTGCTACCATCCTGCGCGGCAAGCACAGACCCGAGTTCACCCCTCACGCTGACTGCGGTGAATTCGTTATCATCATCAACGCATCCAAGGCTGTTCTGACCGGCAAGAAGCTGGATCAGAAATTCTATCGCCGCCACAGCGGATACATCGGCGGCCTGAAGGAAGAGAGCTACCGGCACCTGATGGGCACCCGTCCTGAGCTGGCTATGGAGCTGGCTGTGAAGGGTATGCTTCCCCACAACACACTGGGGGCCAAGTCCTTCACCCGTCTGAAGGTTTACGCCGGCGAGAGCCACAAGCAGCAGGCACAGAAGCCCATCGCCATTGACTGAGTCGAGAGAAAGGAAGAATAACAGATGTATACCAGTGCAAAGCCTTATTTCTACGGCACCGGCAGAAGAAAGAAATCGGTTGCCCGTGTCCGTCTCTATCCCGGCACCGGCTCGGTCACCATCAACGGCAGAACCATGGACGATTATTTCGGACTGGAGACCCTGAAGCTGATTGTCAACCAGCCCTTCGGCGTTACCGAAACCACCGGCAAGTTTGATATCGTCGCCAATGTCCGCGGCGGCGGCATTTCCGGTCAGGCAGGCGCAATTCGCCACGGCGTAGCGCGTGCCCTGGTGACCGCTGACGAAACCTACAAGCCCCTTCTGAAGAAGGCCGGTCTGCTGACCCGTGACCCTCGTATGAAGGAAAGAAAGAAGTACGGACTCAAGGCTGCCCGTCGCGCGCCTCAGTTCAGCAAGCGCTGATCGGCCCTGCAAACCGCTTCGCTCAAAACCCCCGAAAAACTGTGTTTTTTCGGGGGTTTTCTATTTCATGTCTTTGTTGCGGTTTATCGGTTCCGGCGGGATTTAAGTTGTTTGTCCCTGCTCTGCTTGATCAAGAACGGGACAACCGGAATCCAGAACTGAGCGGTTATGGAGGTGATTGGTCCTGCCGCTTGTGCACGAGCCCATAGTTTTTTCTTTTGAACGGAAGTGAGTGAATTTATTCCAAAATTTCCGGTACGGACATCCCCTCCATATATTTTCGCCTGTATTCTTTCGGGAGCATTTGATATTGGCTCTTGAACACGGAGGAAAAACGGCTTTGGCTGTCGTAGCCGACTTTCATGGCAATGTCTGCTATGCTCAGGTTGGATGTCTGAAGCAGTTGGGCTGCATACTCCATCCGATGTTCCCGGATATGTGCCGCAACCGATGTTCCGTAGATGGCCTTGAACATGCTTTTCAAGGTGGTGGGATTCATCAGGAACTGCTTGGACAAGGATTCAATAGAGTAACGCTGTTCCATATTTCGGGTCAACTGATCGTGAATCCGGCGGATAATCTCCACCTGTTCCGACCTGTATTCTGTCAGGCGCTTTTCGTGGCCGGTTTCCATTCTGCTCAGCACAAGAAGAAGCTCCAGAACTTTGATTTTCTGATAGGCCAATCTGATTTCCTCCGGGGACTGATAAAACGCTTTGAATATATTCTGAACCGCCTCACTCCCCGCAAGAGCCGTGCAAAGCCCGTCTTTACAATATTTTTCACGCAGAAGTTCCCCGGTAATATTTGCGCCAATCAAAGGGGCCGGCGGATTCGCTGACAATTGCTCCAGATCAATAGAAATGGCAAGTCCTTTATAGGACCCGTTGGGCAAGGTGATCGTTGAATTCCCGCAGATATCCATGGTATTCAGAGAAAAATCGCCCGGGCCGAGATAAATCTGATTCCCGTTACTCATATGCCAACCTATTCTGCCGGATATGCAGTAGTTTATTTCCAGCATATGTGCCATCGGATCATGGCAAACATGAAAAGAGTCTTTCCCCGATACGGAGAAAAAAGACAGCTCAATGCCCGGATAAAGCGTCCGGATTTCAGGGTGTTTTTTTCCGGCGTCATCGGGGATGGAAGACGGGACTGTAGGGTATTTCCGCTTCATGCTGTTTCCTCCCTTCACGCCGGACAGGTGATCGACATCACCTGTTCAATGGTTTTGTGCAATAGCTGCACCCGGCGATTGTCTGCTGCCTTGTAATAGACTTCTTTCCCATCTCTCCGGCTCACGACCAGACCATAGTTGCGGAGCACCCGCAGATGGTGGGAAACAGCGGGGCTGGACATATCCAACAGGGCGGAGATGTTGATCACACATTGTTCTGTATGGCACAAAAGCCAGAAGATGCGGATCCTTGTGGTATCGCTGAACTGCTTGAAAATATCCGCAACCGTTTCAAATCGCTCTGTCTGGAGCAGCCCGGATTCTATATTTTCAAGTTTTCCTTGGTTATCATGCGCATGGGGGAGTTTGGATTTCATCATGAAAAATCTCCTTTTTTCGCTTGTTTGGAAATATTTTTCGCCTGTTTGGCAGGGAGTTTTCTTTACACATTGACTTCCCTGTCGACGGGAATTATACTATAAGCGTAACAATTAAGCAACGGCTTAATCGTATGCAATAAATTCCGAAAGAGTGATTTTTATGAAAAAAACTTACAAGATTGAGATTGACTGTGCCAACTGTGCAAATCTGATGGAAAAGGCTGCCCGCAAGACCGACGGTGTTGCATCTGCTACCGTGAATTTCATGACTCAGAAAATGATTGTGGAATTTGAAGAAGGTCAGGATCCGGCGCAGGTGATGAATGGCGTGCTGAAGGCATGCAAAAAAGCAGAGCCTGATTGCGAAATCTTCCTGTAAACAACCGGTACCTTTCAGATGTATCCGGAAAGCACCGGCTGTCGGGCGTTTTTCATCGCAAACGATTAAACCATTAAGCAATCGTAGAAAGGAGTTCTACCATGCAAAAACTGATTGAGAGCGGCCTCCTGGTCGCGGTCACAATTTTGTCCGTGGTTCTTCTGCTCACAGGACAAAAGAAAAGCAACGGCATGACAAAGAAGCAAAAGGTCATGCTATGGCGAATCCTGATTGCAACGGTATTGCTGTTGGGTCTGCAAACACTCGGTGCCGGGGCATTCGACCAACTGGGAGCAGCCGGCCGATGGGTCCGTCTGGCCATCTATCTGGTTGACTACTTCATCATCAAATACAATATTCTGAGAAAAGCGTTCAAAGGGATCTGCAACCGGCAGGTATTCGATGAAAATTTCCTGATGGCTGTTGCCACATTGGGCGCGCTGGCTCTGGCAGTCTATGAGAATGGCGAGTATCTGGAAGCCATTGCCGTCATGCTGTTCTATCAGGTGGGCGAATGGTTCCAGAGCTATGCAGTGGGCAGAAGTCGCCGGAACATCAGCGATCTGATGGATATCCGTCCCGATTACGCCAATATAGAGCGGGACGGCAAGCTGGAAAAAGTTGACCCCGATGAAGTGAAACCCGGAAGCGTGATCATTGTACAGCCCGGTGAGAAGGTGCCCATTGACGGTATCATTGTAGAGGGCACTTCGACTCTGAATACAGCGGCACTGACCGGTGAATCCCTGCCGAGAGATGCCAAGGCCGGCGACAAGGTCATCAGCGGTTGCATCAACATGACAGGCGTTCTCAGGATCCAAACCAGTAAGGAGTTCGGGGAATCTACGGTATCCAAGATCCTGGATCTGGTGGAGAACGCATCCTCCCTCAAGTCCAAATCGGAAGATTTCATTTCCCGATTTGCGCGCATTTACACCCCAGCAGTGTGCTATGCGGCGCTGGCGCTGGCCATTCTTCCCCCGCTGGTACAGATGCTGGGTATGGGG
>CASFDI010000032.1 GCA_949293405.1 uncultured bacterium
AAATCGGCCTCCGCGCATTCACAGGACGGATCCGGAATATCGATTCCCAGTGTTGTACACGGAATACTGATGACAACAGTGGGTCTGTCCTGCGCCAGTTTATTTGTGACCGATATTTCAAACCCAACATCCCCCATATAATAAACGGGGCTGTAATCTATATACGATTGCATCCCCGGATGTGCCGGGTCCACAATGTTCATACTTCCCTCATACATCGCTTTGTATGTAGTTGTACTGTTCTCCATTGACAATAATTTTGCTTTCAGTCTTTTCATGAGTATCCTCTCTTTTTTCTGAAGTTTTGGTTGCGGTTTTCATAAAAACCTCCTTTCTGTTCCCTGCAATTTCTGTCTGATATCTGCCGGAAGTATTGTCGGAAAATAAAAAGCACCCCTCGGGTGCATGATGCTATATTCGCCAAACCATCAGACAAAGAAAAAGCACACCCGCAATCGGATGTGCATCAGAATCTGTACAAACCATTTGTATGGGATTGCTCCGGCAATTCACAGGACATCCGACCAATATGAAATTTCATCATGATCATCGCCTCCTCTTGCTGAATTTGAAATCTGCTTGGCATTACAATATCATATTTCCGAGCAAATGTCAAGCGGAACGGAAGAAGTTACTATCAACCATTGGTTTCATATTCGGCTTCAGAACACAGACAGATATGCAGGAGAAAAAATCCTGTGCAGGAAAACTGATAAAATAATACGCCCGTACTGAAAAGGCCGGACAAATCCATGGATTTGTCCGGCCTGGCAACAAAATTACTTTTTTAGATTCCTGCCGCAGTGAGGACAGTAACTGCCGTATGAAGGAATTGTCTTGCCGCAGTAGGGGCACCTGGTGCCAAATGCTTTATGCAAAGCACACAGCAAAATGACGGCAAGGCAGCCAATTCCGATATATGCCTCCCGTCCGAATTTCGTAATTGCCGTTCAGCAGCAGGATTCCGACATAGCCCCAGTCCACAATAAAGACGGAAATCGCAAAAATATATGCGGCAGAAAAGAATTTCTTCATGTCATGTTCTCCCCGGATTTCTTCAAAAACACCTTGTCTTCAGGAACGCTAACAGTATGAAAAACGATTTACACGCATACAGAATTGCTGCTCTTTACAGGGAGTAATGCGAGCGACCCGTTAATAAAAGACCGGCAGCAAGAACGCTCTCCCGAAAATACCAAAGCCGGATGACTGCTGCCTTAAGCGGCCGTGTCATCGCACCTCATGCCGGCTCAGGCCGGGCAGAATCGGGTAATCAGGACTTCTGTATGCTGCTGCGCAGCGCCTCAATCGCTGCTCTCCGGTCATCTGCCTTGAAGACCGCTGAACCTGCAACCAGTACATCTGCCCCGGCACTGATCAGTTCTGCTGCGTTGCCGGCATAAACACCGCCGTCAACTTCTACCAGTGTTTTGCACTTCTGCCTTTTTATTTCTTGAGAAATTATACGAACTTTATCGATTGTATGCGGGATCAGCGCCTGACCGCCGAATCCTGGTTCCACCGTCATGATCAGCACCATATCGCACAGCGGCAACAGCGGAAAAAGCGTCTCCACCGGCGTATCGGGCTTTATGGAGACTGAGGCATATTTCCCCAACGCACGGATATGGGAAAGCAAACCTGCAGGATCGGATGTTGCTTCCAGATGGAAGGTGATATAGTCGGCGCCCGCCTGTGCAAACTGATCTGCATAGCGCTCCGGCTCAACAATCATCAGATGCACATCAAACGGAAGTGTTACCGCTTTCCGGATCCCCCGGATCACCGGGATCCCGAAGCTGATATTGGGAACAAATACACCGTCCATTACATCCAGATGCACAAAATCAGCGCCTGCCCGGGCAATATCCTGCAGTTCATTGCCCAGGGCGGCGAAATCAGCCGCCAGCACTGACGGTGAAACACGAATCATAAATCTTCCTTTCCCTTTTCCGGGACCTGTCATCCCGCGAACCGTTTGCTTTTTCCGACATAAAATAATGGATGGGGGCTATCGCCCCCCTGAAATTCCGTGCTGTGCAGCGTGCGCCGAAGTATCACACAGAGGCCGTATAGAGACAGACGCACGCCTGTCGGCACAGGACGCTGTCTGCGGGAATCCGCAGACAGCGTTTTTTATCAGACGGAACTGTCGGCTACCAGGACCACGCAGTGCGCCGCGATGCCTTCCCCTCGTCCGGTGAATCCCAGGCCTTCTTCGGTCGTCGCCTTGATATGCACCGCCTCGTCCGGCACCGCGCATACCTGCGCCATTTTCTGCTGCATCAGGCGAATATGGGGGGCGAGCTTCGGTTGTTGTGCAATTACCGTTATATCCATATTCCCAATTTCAAATTGTTTCTGCCTGATCATATCACATGTTTTTTTCAGCAAAATGCAACTGTCAATATTGAGGTATGCATCATCGGAATCCGGAAAGCAGGTACCGATATCCGGCAGTCCGCATGCACCGAGCAGGGCGTCAATGACCGCATGAATCAGCACATCCGCGTCTGAATGGCCGGCAAGTCCCCGGTCGTACGGAATGGTGATTCCCCCGAGAACAAGCGGCCGTCCTTCTGTCAGCCGGTGCACATCGTATCCGTGACCAACTCTGAACGGGATCATATTTTTTCTTTCCTCTTTCTTTTTGTCAGAATCCATTCTGCATACTGCAGATCATCCGGTTCGGTTACTTTTCGGTTTTCCTGTTCAGAAACAACCACCCGCACACACTGACCGATCCGTTCCATCAGTGCATTGTCATCTGTGGGAGAAAAACCTTCTTCCACCGCGTGATAAGCAGCCGCACGGTACAGCGGTGCATAAAATGCCTGCGGCGTCTCTGCGCAAACCAGATGGTCCCGGTCAAGTGTCTGTTTAATATATCCGTTGCTGTCAACCTCCTTGACCGTGTCAACCACACGCGCCGCCGCAGTTGCCGCCTTGCAGGAGAACGCACTCATCACGACCCGGTCAATCAACTCCGGAGTTACAAGGCACCGGGCGCCGTCGTGTATCGCCACAAATTTTGCATGTTTGGCAGCCTCAAATCCGAGCCGTGCCGACTCTGCACGCGTTTTTCCGCCCCGGACAACTGTTACGCTTTTTCCGAATCCTGCACGGGATGTCAGAGCGCGCATATACGGCACCTCGCCCTCTTTTGCAACCAGAATGATCTCCCGTATTGTATGTGCCTGATCAAAAGCGCGCAAAGTGTGAAGAATCATGGGCTCACCGCACACCAACATGCGCTGCTTGGTGGTACCGTCCTTCGATCTCATGCGCGAGCCACTGCCCCCCGCCAGTACAATACCGACCGCATACGGAGCGGGCTGCAGAGTCACAGCGCGCAGGAATTTTGTAATCTGATATAAAATACGCTTCATTTTCTGTGATAAACGAAATGGGCTGTCAAGGTCCTCATCTTTCCTCCATCCTCTTCATTGGGCGCAGTCAGGATTACCCCGTCTCCGGACATCAGAAAACTGCTCTGTAAATTCGCAATATCTGTGCGAAGCAACACCTCTCCGGAGGAAAAAAGTATAAATTCCCTTCCACGCACGCTCATTGCACCGCCGCGGCCCACAACATCATCGTTGTCCAGCCTGCGCTCTGTCACATAGCGGATCACCAGTCCGTCAAGTTGTCTGGCTTTTGCGATCCGGTCGGCACGGCTTCCTGCTCTGCAACCGATACCGAACCGCCTGAGGAAATTTCCCATCAGCATTACCTCCATGGCACTCTGACTGCATATACAGTATAACACAAAAGCGGCAGAAATGGAAGAACTTTTTCCATATCCCGGATCGGATCGTACACGGCGATTCCCACGACTGCTCCTTTTCAATTTGTTTGAAATTGCTTTTTTCCAATCACCTTATTGTACTGACACTCCTCTGTCTGTATACAAAATGCACAATTAGATTTTAAAAATTTTATGAATTTTTTTGTTCGCAAATAAATTAAATTACTTGAAATCCCACGCGGATTCATGTATAATATAGTCAAGTGGGGCGAAGTGGAGCAAAATTACACAACTTTTTACCCACAGACCACTACAGAACACGGAAAAGGAGGGACAAGCAAAATGGCTTTCGTAGGCGAATACACCCATTCCATCGATGCGAAAAACCGTTTGTTTATTCCTGCAAAATTCCGTGAACAGCTCGGAGAGAACTTTTACATCACGCGAAAGATGAACAAGACCTGCCTTGCTCTTTATTCGGAAGAGAAAATGCAGCAGATCACTGACAACATCAACGCTTTCCCGGATTCGGAAGTTTCCGAGATCAAAGAGTTCCTGTATTCCAAAACGGTCTACGCTACTCCTGACTCCAACGGCCGCGTTTGTCTGTCCTCCTCCGTCATCGCTTATGCAGGTATCACACGCAATGCGGTGATCATCGGTGCCGGTGACCATGTGCAGATCTGGTCCGAAGAACAGTGGGCCGAGCAGGAGAGCAAGAGAGACCTCGAGAAAATGCGCCAGCGTCTGGCTGCTCTCGGTCTGTGAGGCGACTATGGAACCGGAACATTTTTCCCACACCTCGGTTCTGCTGTTTGAATGCATTGACAATCTGAATATCCGCGACGGGTATACATATGTAGATTGCACAACCGGAGGCGGAGGTCACTCGCTCGAAATTGCGAAGCGGCTCGGACAGCATTCCCGATTGATCTGCCTTGATCAGGATCGCCAGGCTCTGCAGGCAGCACAGGCGCGTTTGAGCGGATATGCGGACCGTATCACCTTTGTTCACACGAATTTTTCCCAACTGGAAACGGTTCTGGAAGAATATCGGATCGAAAATCTCGGCGGTGTTCTGATGGACCTTGGATGCTCCTCCTACCAGTTTGATACACCGGAGCGCGGCTTCTCTTACATGCACGATGCGCCGCTGGATATGCGTATGAATCAGGACCTTGCGGACAAGCATGCACTGACCGCATATCAGGTGGTCAATACTTACAGTGAGAATGATCTCAAACGGATCATCTCGGATTACGGCGAAGAACGATTCGCGGGCAGAATCGCACATATGATCTGCAACGCGCGCGTAAAAGCCCCTATTGAAACCACATCTGCCCTGTCGGATATCATCCGATCCGCCATTCCGAAAGCGGCGCGCTCAGACGGTCCTCATCCGGCGAAGCGCACCTTTCAGGCGATCCGCATCGAAGTCAATCATGAGTTGGATGTAATCGGACAAGCCATTGAATCCGCGGTCAGAAAAATGGTCCGCAGCGGCCGGATTGCCATTATTTCGTTTCATTCACTGGAAGACCGCATTGTAAAAAACACCTTTGCAACTCTTTCTGCAGGCTGTGAATGTCCGCCCGACTTCCCCGTCTGTATATGCGGTAAAAAACCTCAGATCCGCATCATTACCAAAAAGCCGATTTTACCGTCAGCTTCCGAACTCGAACAGAACCCGCGCGCCAGAAGCGCAAAACTGCGGGTCGCCGAAAAACAGTGACTTCTAAGGAGGAGTTTGATCATGCAAAACCAGAACATGGATTCCAATCGTGCCAACAACACATTGTATACAGAAATGAAGACCCGCTTCGGCTTTTCGGGAGACCGCACGGTTGCCGAGTTCATGATGAGCAAAGCGGAGCGTGAGGGTTACCTGTCGAAAGAAAAGCGCGCACAGAAGCGCCGTGCCTTCCTGAAGAAAACAGCAAACAAAGTACAGCGCAGAATTCCGGTTGCGGGCGCACTGGCCATTCTGCTCTGCACAGTCGGTGTCGTTATCGGAACGGTATCCCTGGTCCGCTCCAACGCCGCAGACGACACCCCGCAGATCGAAACGCCCACATCCGAAACCGAGATTGTCATCACTCCCGGCACCATTGACGGAGAGGTTCTTTACCGTCTGCTGCAACAGGGCTGATCGGTTATAACCTGCATATCAGGCGCATAAGATATAGCGATAGCAGAAGTCTTGCTATCGCTATATCTTTTTTTATGAGGCATGAAAATGGCGGAAAAAACCTTTATCCTGGGAAGCGCGACGGCAGCTTCCCGAAAGCGGATCGGCATTGCCCTGCTGGCATTCAGTCTTGCGGCAGTCTATCTGCTGGCAACCATTTTCCGACTGCAGGTTTTTCAATATGATTATTATCGGAACAAAGTACTGGACCAGATCACGACCACATCGAAAATCAATGCGACACGCGGCGCCATTTATGATTCGTCCATGAATCTGCTGGCATATGAACAGAATGTATGGCGGATCTTTGTAACTCCTGTAGATATCCGAGAGGCTAAAGAGGCGGACGGAAAGCCCTATGACGAAATCATCGCGCGGGGACTTTCCGAGCTTCTGGATCTTTCTTATGACGATGTCTACAAAAAGGTGTGCGACACCAAGCACCTGGATCAGACCATCCTGAAGAAAGCCGATGCCTCCCAATATCAGTCTGTTCTGGCTTTTGTGACCGGGAACAATCTGAGTGATCTTGTACATACCGAAGCGTATACAGAGCGTTATTATCCCATGGGAGAGTTGGCGTGTCATGTCCTTGGTTTCACCGGCAGCGACAATCAGGGACTGTTCGGTCTGGAATACACCTACGACAGTGTTCTGAAGGGGACCGACGGTTACTATCTCTACGCAAAAGATGCCAACGGAATCGAAATGCCGAATGAATATGCCAGTTTTGTCAATGCAACCGACGGCAACAGTATTGTCACCACGATAGACAGTTATATTCAGGCGCAGCTGGAGTATCAACTCAATGTGACAAAAGAAACCTACGGTGCGAAAAACCGTGTCACCGGCATTGTGATGAATGTCAATACCGGCGCAATTCTCGCCATGGCAACAACAGACGGTTTCGACTGCAACGAGCCGTATACGCTCTCTGATCTTTTTGAAGCGGAGCTGCTTGCCTCCGGAACGGACCCGGATTCAGAAGCCTATAAAAAACTGCGCACTGAACTGCTGTATGAAATGTGGAACAACAAAGCGGTCAGCGAGTTGTATGAACCGGGTTCAACCTTCAAGATCATCACGGCGGCGACAGCCATTGAAACAGGTGCGGTCACCGATAATGACCGGTTCAGCTGTACCGGTTCGCTGGCAGTAGGCGGATATCGCATTTCCTGTCACAAGAGGACAGGACACGGTAGCAATTTCACTTTTGCATACGGACTGCAGCAATCCTGCAACCCGACCATGATTCAGGTTGCATCCCGCATCGGCGCCGAAAAATTTTATCAATATGTGGAGGCCTTCGGATACCTGCAGAAAACCGGTATTGATCTGCCGAGCGAAGCAACATCCATCTTTCACCAACCGGATGCATTAGGCGTCACGGAGCTTGCAACCGCATCGTTCGGGCAGCGTTTCAAAGTGACCGTACTCAGCCAGCTGACCGCCATTGCGGCAGTGGCAAACGGCGGCTATCTGGTAACCCCCTACCTTGTTGAACGCATTATTGATGCGGAAGGCAATACGGTGTCCGAACACGAAACCGAAATCAAACGGCAGGTTATTTCGGAATCCACCGCACGAAAAGTGGCCTCGATTCTGGAAGAGGGCGTATCGGGCGACGGAGGAGCAAAAAACGCCGCCGTACCAGGGTATCTGATTGCCGCCAAAACGGGTACCAGCGAAAAATTCGATATTCTGGACGAAAACGGGAACTCATATCTCCGGGTTGGCTCCTGCGTTGCCTTTGCCCCGTCCGATCAGCCCGAGATTGCTGCCATCATTGTAGTGGATGAACCATCCACCGGCAAATACGGCAGTATCGTCGCAGCTCCTTATATCGGAGATCTGATGGCGTCGGTTCTTCCCTATCTCGGTTATGAGCCCAGCGGAGAAACAGCCCCGGCCCAGACAGAAATCCCCGATCTGCGCACCATGAGCCCCCAGAAAGCAAAAAGCACCCTCTCGGAACTGGGCTTCACATGTGAAATTGTCGGATCAGGCTCTTCCGTTTTGTCACAGTCTCCTTCTCCCGGAACAACACTCACGGTAGGGCAAGGAAAAGTAATCCTTTACACTGATACACAGCTGTCCGATACGGTCAGCATGCCGGATCTGATCGGTATGAATATTGAAGAAGCCAATGCGAAACTGATTTCCTGCGGTCTCAACATCCATCTTACCGGCGCCAATTCGCCGCATATCGGAACCGGAGCGATCGTCTATGCCCAAAGTGTTCCGAAAGGGCAAGTGGTTGCCAGAGGAAGTCTGATTACCGTAACCGTGCTGTATGACGATGATCAGGACTGAAAAAGCAAGGGATGATTCTGACATTCTGAATTCTGTGAGGTACTTTCTGTGGAACTGCGAGACCTGATTTCTGAAGATGAATATCGCTGTGCGATGCCGCTTCCCTCTTCTGTTCCGGTATGTGCCGTGGTACGGGATACTGCGGCGATTGTCCCGGATTGCCTGTTTGTATGCATTCGCGGAACGCGCTATGACACGCATGCGCGTCTGCCCGAAATTGCCGCTGCCGGTGCCGCCGCTGTTGTGGTTGAAATCGGTTCCAGTTTCGAACGGATTCCCGGGCTGCCCATTCTGGAAGTAAGCGATACCCGCAGAATTTACAGCCGCTTATGGGATCGGTTCTGCCATCATCCCACGGCCCATATGCGCGTCTGGGGCATTACCGGAACCAACGGAAAAACCAGCACTGCATATATGCTCTCCTGGATTCTGCGAGATAAAAGAAAAGTGGCACTTCTCGGAACGGTGGAAGCGCGGATCGGAGATCGGATCTACACCCCCGCCTCTGCCGACCGTGAAGGGCGCAATCGTTTTACTACCATGACCACGCCGGACCCGGAACTGCTCTATCCCTTTTTTGCCTCTGGTGCCAAAGAGGGAGTTACCGATGTGGTGATGGAAGTCTCTTCACACGCCCTCGCACAGTATAAACTGGACCCGGTCCGCTTTTTCTGTGCCGGATTCACCGGTCTGTCCCCTGAACATCTCGACTTTCATAAAACCATGGAAGAGTACGCACATGCCAAAGCAATTCTGTTTTCAAAATCACAGCAGAGCGTGCTGCTTTCGGATGCTCCCTATGCCTCCTATATGGAAATGGCGGCAGCAGGACCGGTATTCAGAACCGGGCCGGGTGAAGAAAGCGAAATCACAGATATACGCAACCGCGCGGACGGTGTATCTTTTTCATTCCGTTACAGGCGACAAATCACCCGGGTGGACCTGCCTGTTGCAGGCGCCTTTTCCGCCCGTAATGCCTCCCTTGCAATGCGTATGGCAATGACCGACGGTATCACGCCTGCAGAAGCGGCCGCACGGCTGCGCACCCTTCCGCAGATCCCCGGACGGCTTGAACGGCTTTCCCTGAAAAATTGTCCTTTCACGGTATACATTGATTACGCACATACCGAACGCGCCATGCGTACCGTACTGTCTGAATTACGGAACATGACCCCGGCGGGAGGGCGTTTGATTGCTGTATTCGGATGCGGCGGAAACAGAGACCGAACCAAGCGGCCCCTGATGGGCAGAGCAGCCAATGACCTTTGTGATTTCAGCATTGTCACATCCGACAACAGCCGTCAGGAGGATCCGGAAATGATTATTTCTGAAATACTCAGCGGCATGCCCGACAAAGAACGCCTCCGTGTGATTGTCCGTCGCAAGGAAGCCATCGCGTATGCTGTCCGGACTGCACGAAGCGGTGATGTGATCGTACTGCTGGGAAAAGGCCATGAACGCTATGAAATAGACCGGAACGGCATGCACCCGTTTGATGAACGGAAGCTGGTGCTTGAGGCTGTTGCAGCACAGGGAGGCGCCTTGTGAGATGTGATCTGGCATTCCCGATAACGGATGAAGAGTTCAGCCGCATCCTGCATTGCAATGTACCATCGTTCGGAATGCTTACCGGCATCACGACAGACAGCCGCACTGTGCTGCCGGGGGACTGTTTCATTGCATTGCACGGCAAGACCGACGGAGACCCCTATATCGAAGAAGCACTGTCAAAGGGAGCGGTCTGTGCCCTGTCCGGGCAGCGTTCCTCCGGCAGTATCCTGCGTGTGGCAGATCCGCTTCGGGCACTCGGACAGATCGCAAAGGTGTATCAGCAAGCACATCCGGTGCGCACAATTGCCATCACAGGCAGTGTCGGCAAAACCACTGCAAAAGAAATGCTGAGCCTGGCACTGTCGCAAAACATACATGTTTGCGCTTCTGTGGGAAACCATAACAATGAGATCGGCCTTCCGATGACCATTCTCGGGCGGGATGCAAAAACCGAAATGCTGATTCTGGAAATGGGAATGCGGCATACAGGAGATATTGCCTATCTTGCCGATATTGCCAAACCCGATCTGGCGCTGGTCACCGCACTCGGTACATCGCACATCGGTCTGATGGGAAGTTTTGAAGCAATCGTAAAAGAAAAACTGTCCGTAAGCAGATACCTGTCGCACAACGGTATTCTGATCTATCCTGCGGACTGCGATGAGGCATGCCGCCTGATGCAGGGCACGCCCGGCGCATTCGGTTTTTCGCTGACCGGACCGGCGCCCTTTTGTGAGCTGAGCACAGAGCAGACCGGTTCCGGCTGCTGTTCGGTTTTCCTGCTACGCGAACAACAGGTGAAACAGATGCTGACATCCGCGGCAGTTCCCATTCGCTCGGCTGCCCTGTGTGCGCTGTCGGCCTGTCAGGCAACAGGCCTGCTCACCCGGCAGGCGCAACAGGCAATCTCCCGCTATGTTGCCTCCAACATGAGACTGGAGCGCAGACCGGTCGGGCAGGTCACTTTTCTGCTGGATTGTTACAACGCATCTCCCGAATCGGTCAAAGCTGCTTTTCTGTCGATGAAGCAGCAGGCGACAGGACGGACTGTTGCTCTGCTCGGTGATATGCTGGAACTCGGACAGTATGCGGATCTGTATCACCGCGAAATCGGTTCCGCCGCCGCTGAGGCCGGGATATCTCTTCTGTTTCTCTACGGTGCGTATGCGCAGCAAACCGCATCGGGTGCAAAAGCGGCAGGGCTGCCGGCAGAAAACATCTTTACTTTTCCCGTGCATACTCCTCCCGGACAGATTGCAGACGCTGTACATGCTCTTCTGTCCCCGGGTGATACGGTTCTCTTCAAAGCATCCAGAGACATGCATGCGGAACGGATTGCATTGCTCGTTCAAAAGCACCTGTCCCGTGACTGACGACAGCACGGACATTGTGCGGAAAGGAATGGAAACATATGTCTGTACAAATTTACGCACTGATTGCCGGTGTATTGGTATTTCTGCTTACAGCCGGTCTGACGCGCAGGCTTATTCCGGTTCTCAGAAGCATGAAGATGGGGCAGCGCATTCTCGAGATCGGCCCACGCTGGCATAAAAACAAGGAAGGCACCCCGACCATGGGCGGCATTTCCTTTCTGTTGGCAGGAACGGTTATACCGGGCTGTATGCTGCTCTTTGCCATGCGTTCATACCCGACCCGTGATCTGCTGGGGCTGCTGCTGACTCTGCTTTATGCATGCGCAAACGGACTGGTAGGCATCACCGATGACCTGACAAAACTGCGCAAAAAGCAGAATGCCGGACTGACCCCGATACAGAAACTGGTTCTGCAGGTTGCCCTTGCAGTTGCCTATCTGGTTCTGTTACGCATTTACGGATTGATTGACACCGATATGAACATTCCGTTCACCTCCTTTACCATACAGTTGGGATGGACCTATTGGTTTTTTGCAGGTGTGTTGCTTGTGTGGGTTGTCAATTGTGCCAATCTGACCGACGGCATTGACGGGCTCTGTTCCTCGGTTACCCTGATTGTCGGCCTGTTTTTTACGGTAGCGTCCCTGCGTGAAAATCTGTTGGGCAGCGCCGTCTCAGGCGCCGCCCTTTGTGGCGCGAGCCTCGGATTCCTGATTTACAATCTGCATCCCGCGCGTGTTTTTATGGGCGATACCGGCTCCCTTTATCTGGGGGCACTGGCGGCAGGAAGCGCCTTTCTGTACGGTTCTCCTCTGCTGATCCTGGTGGTCGGGATCGTCTATGCACTTGAGGGGGTCTCTGTGATGTTACAGGTCGGATTCTTCAAACTTACAGGTGGCAAGCGTCTGTTCAGGATGGCTCCCTTTCATCATCATCTGGAGAAATGCGGCTGGAGTGAATATCGCATTGTAGGGGCCGCCGTAGTGCTGAGTGTCGCCGCTGCAGGGCTGTCTTTGGTGTTGCTATGATTAAAAAGATATCTTCTTATAACTGGTTTCGAAAACTGACCGGAGGCGGTCTGCCGCCCCTCTTTATTCAGCACCCGTATGAATCCGATAAGCTTCTGTTCATTCTGATTCTTCTTCTGAGCGCATTCGGGTCGGTGATGGTGGCGAGTGCCGGATATGCCTATGCCGCCCACCGCTATGGAAATGCATTTTACTTTATTGAGCGACAGATCGTCTGGGTGCTGATCGGCATTGCGGTCATGCTGTTTGTCTCACGCATATCCACGGAATTCTACCGCTCTTCGGCATACCTGCTTTATGCGGTCACCGTTCTTCTTCTGATAACCGTGCTGATCCTTGGCACGGTGGGAAACGGAGCTCAGCGTTGGATCGCCATCGGCCCCATTACCATACAACCGTCCGAAATTGCGAAAACAACACTTGTTCTCACCCTTGCCAGGTATTTCAGTGATCATGCGGAAATTGCGTTCCGCAGACAGGACAAAAAGGCGACGCTCACGCACGGTACCCTGATTCCGTTTGCATTCATCGGATGTATCTGTCTGCTGGTCATGCTGCAAAAGCATCTTTCCGGTATTATCATTATCGGATGCATCGGCATTTTCGTCATGTATGTCTCCGGAGTTGGTCTGCGTTATCTGGGCTACTGCTGCGGCGCCGCAGGGGTTGCCGTAACCTGTCTCGCGCTGTTTACCGATTATACCAAACGACGGATCACCATCTGGCTGAATCCGGAACTCTATCCGCTGGACGGCGGATGGCAGACTCTGCAGGGACTGATGGCGATCGGGTCGGGCGGATTCTGGGGACTGGGACTTGGTCAGAGCCGGCTCAAATATTCCTATGTTTCCGAACCTGCAAACGATATGATCTTCACCATTGTCTGCGAGGAGCTGGGATTCTTCGGCGCCACAGCGGTTCTCTTGTTGTTTGCATTCTTCATCTGCCGGGCTTTTCAGATCGGCAGAAAAAGTCCGGATCTTTTCTGCCGTCTTACTGCGTACGGACTGGGCGCCAAAGTAGCCATTCAGGTATTGCTCAACATCGCGGTTGTGACCAACACCATTCCCAACACCGGCATCTCTCTTCCTTTTTTCAGTTACGGGGGCTCATCCCTGATCATGCTGTTCTTTGAAATGGGCATTTTACTTGCAATATCCCGTACATCCGTTATCCGTCACTAAGGAGGCACATATGAACATTCTGATCAGCTGCGGGGGTACTGCCGGACACATCAATCCAGCCATTGCCATTGCGGATCTGATCCGCCGCAACCGTTCCGATGCAAGCATTCTTTTTGTAGGGACACCCGATGGCATGGAAAACCGTCTGGTCTGTCAGGCAGGATACCGTATTGCGCATATTCCGGCGCGCGGATTTACACGCAGTTTCTCACCAAAAAATCTTTCTGCCGCATATTATGCAGCAGTTTCACCTTTTTTAGCCAAAAAGCTGCTCAAAAAGGAAGCAGCGCAACTGGTAATCGGAACCGGTGGATACGCCTGCTATCCCACCGTACTGGCGGCAACCCGGATGAGTCTGCCCTCGTTTTTACATGAGTCCAACGCATTCCCGGGTCTTGCCGTCCGGAAACTGGCAACAAAAGTCAATTGCGTCATGTTAAACGATCCGTCAGCCGCCACATATCTGCCCACCGGTACGCGTACGGCTGTTGTCGGAAATCCGGTACGCTCATCATTTGCCTCGGGGGAGCGGGCGCAGGCGCGTGCTGCACTGGGGATTCCTCCACATGCGATATATATACTGGCATTTGGCGGAAGCCGGGGCGCCGATTCCATTAACCGGACTATTATATCCCTTCTGCCTGAATTGACGCGAAAAGATCAGTTGTGGTTGACTCTGGGCTGCGGCCAGACAAATTATAACAGCATGCAGCCGTATTTTGAAAATCTGCCTCATCGGTTTCGTCTGGAAGCATATCTCGACCGTATGGCACTTGAAATGCAGGCAGCTGACCTTGCAATCTGCCGGAGCGGCGCGATGACTCTGACAGAACTCGCCCGTGCTGCTCTGCCCGCAATTCTGATACCGTTTCCCTATGCTGCAGCGAACCACCAGTACCATAACGCAGTCTCCTATGCCAAAAACGGTGCAGCAATCGTATGCCAGGAAAGTGAACTGAATACAGAGGTTCTGCTCCGACATATCACCGAATTTACAGCATCTGAACCCCTCCGCAGGCAGATGCAGAACGCGGCCCGCAAGCACGATGATCCCGATACCGATGAAAAAATCCTGCACCTTTTATTTGATTCAGGAAAAAACAACTGATTTTTGCGTAAAAAAGTGTTTTCAATAGACCGTCATGCCTCGATTTATCCTCCGTATACATGCACTAATGTTAATATATTGTGAACAATTCTAACGGGGTATTGCAAAATCCGACACATTTTAGTATTATATAATATAAGTAAATCCTATTCTGTACAATTGGTTTTGCCTTACCAAAAAAGCACGGAGGAATGCATAATGGCATTGGAATACAACGAGATTATCGAAAGCGGCGTAAATATCAAGGTCATCGGTGTCGGAGGCGGCGGAAACAATGCTGTCAACCGGATGATATCCACCAACATCCGCGGGGTTGAATTTATTGCTGTCAACACGGACAAGCAGGCGTTGAACACATCCAACGCGTCAAAACGCATCGTCATCGGTGAAAAGATTACGCGCGGTCTCGGAGCAGGAGCCAATCCTGATGTCGGTAAGCGTTCCGCCGAAGAAAGCGTAGAAGATATCAAGAAAGCCCTTGAAGGTGCTGACATGGTATTTGTCACCACCGGTATGGGCGGCGGCACCGGTACGGGAGCCGCACCTATTGTTGCAAAAGTTGCGAAAGAAATGGGCATTCTCACCATCGGCATCGTTACCAAGCCGTTCAAGTTTGAAGGCAAGCGCCGTATGATGCAGGCGGAGAGCGGTATTGAGACCCTTCTTGAGCAGGTTGACTCCCTGATTGTTATTCCGAACGAACGGTTGCATCAGGTTTCCGAGAACCGCATTACTCTTGCCAATGCATTCGAAATTGCCGATGAAGTGCTGCGTCACGGTGTGCAGAGTGTTTCCGAACTGGTCAATGTTCCCGGTTTTGTCAACTTGGACTTTGCCGATGTGACCTCCATCATGAAGGACGCCGGTTACGCACACATGGGTGTCGGTGCCGGTAAAGGTCAGGACAAGGCTGAATTGGCCGCCGCTTCGGCTATTTCCTCTCCTCTGCTTGAGACTTCCATTGCCGGTGCAACCGGTGTGCTGGTCAGCATCACGGCATCGCCCGATATCGGCCTTGAAGAAGTCGATATTGCTTCCACGATGATTGCGAAAGAAGCACATCCTGAAGCAAACATCATCTGGGGTGCTGCATTTGATCCCAATCTGGAAGACGAAATGCGCGTGACCATTATTGCTACGGGATTCGATAAATCCACCATACATAACAGTGACGACAATAATTCTTTCGGAGCAGACCAGAGTGCTATTTCCGCGGCACAGCGCAGCGCAACTGCCGCCGCGATTTTCGGTACTTCTTCCGCAGCCAAGGAACCTGCCCGCAATGCAACTCCGGCTCCCGCAGCAGCCGCTACGCCCGCTCCTCAGCCCGTAGTTGTAACCGATAGCGAACCCGCGCCTGCTCCTGCAGCTGCGCCCGCACCGGAACCCGCCCCTGCCAAGAACGACGGAGTGCTGTCGGACGACGAACTCAACGATATTCTCTCGATTCTCCGTAAAGGAAGAAGCTGATAATCAGGCTTTTTCGTGTTATGAGAGGCATAAATAAAATACAGCCTGCCGCGCATGCGGCAGGCTGTATTTTTTCTGATATACCGGGAAGCAAAGGAATCAGATCGAGCAAAACGCTCCCTTCTGATCCGGTTCGGTTAATCCAGCACCAGGTGCACCGGCATACCGTCCCGCCAGACAAGAGCAGGTTCCCCTACAATCAGGGGCCGCAGATACTGCAAGCATTGCACGGTGATCTGATTGCCTTTACTATCGATGTAGGAATCGGGAACCTTGCGGATGCGGTTTGCAACTTCAGATACCGGAATACAACCCAGCGAGCACCTGTACGGTTCATTTTCACGGATAAAAGTAACCATCAGTCCTGTTTTTCCCTGGCAAGCAAGCGAAACACCGGCCTCACCGGCGGAAAATGCCTCGGAGAGATCTGTTGCAGAGGCAACCGATGAGGCACAGCGCTGGCAAAGGCTCAGTTCGACAGAACGCACTTTACAGCCGATGGTTTCGCGAATGGCCTGCTCCAGGACTTTTCCGGTACCGGCAAGATAACGATGGCCAAACACATCAGCAGCCCCGCTCTGACCGCCTTCCCCTACATATGTGCCGTCTGCAAATCGGATTCCCTCAGATACAGCCACCAGCACATTGGGATGCACGGCAAGAGCATTCCGTATATCTTCAAGGAATGCATTCATATCAAAAACGCGTTCCGGCAGATAAATCAGATCCGGTCCGCCGTATCCGGCCAGCTGCGGCAATCCGGCCGCCGCAGTCAGCCATCCGGCATCCCGTCCCATGATCTCAACCACCGTTACCGCCGGAACGGTGTACACGGCACAGTCGCGCAGCAGTTCCTGAATGGTTACCGCCACGAATTTTGCAGCACTGCCGAACCCGGGCGTGTGATCCGTTCCACACAGATCATTGTCTATGGTCTTCGGAATGCCGATGACCCGGATATCGTAATTCCGTTCTCTGGCATATGCGGCCACTTTATCCACTGTATCCATGCTGTCATTGCCGCCAATGTAGAAAAAGTAACGGATGTCGTATTTTGAAAACAGTTTAAACAGGCGCTCATACAGTTCCGGATCGTCCTCAAACGGAGGCAATTTCCTTCTGCAGGATCCGAGCGCTGCCCCGGGGGTCGTAATCAGCTCCTGCAGATCACGCCCCTGCGCGAACCGATCGGAAAGATTGATGATCTGTTCCCCGAGAAAGCCGTCAATCCCGTTTCTCATTCCATAGAGGGTACCGATCTGTTCCGCTTCAAGCGCCGCATGAATAACGCCAGCCAGCGTAGCATTGATGGCAGCGGTAGGGCCGCCGGGCTGTCCTACAATTGCATTTGACCGGATGTTCATGTGTTCTCTTCCTTTCTATTCAGACGTTGCCGTTCTGTAAACAGATACGACCGTCCGCAAAAACGGCAGTTTGCCTCCAGTTCACGAGGCTTCCCTTCCGCCTCCTGTTCGTCAAGCAGTTGTTCCAGTTGTTTTTGACCGAGCCGTCTGAGTCCCGAAAGCATCCGCTGTCTGCTGCAGTCGCAGCGGTAGGATACCTCCAACTGATCAAAAGTATCGAAAGGAATATCCCGCAGGGCAACGCCGGCAATATCGGTCAGTGTCATGCCGTCATGAAGCAGCGCGGAAATGTTGTTCAGGTCGGCCGCATTGCGTTCCAGCAAGGAAACGGTCTCTTCATCCGCAAACGGAAGCAGCTGTACAATCACACCGCCCGCGGCAAGGCAACTGCCGTCCGGATTGATCAGGACTCCCAGCGCGCAAACCGTGGGGATCTGTTCACTCTCGGCATAGAATGCCGCAATGTCTTCCGCAATTTCACCCGAGCGCAGCGAGACGGTGCCGGTGTGCGGTTCCCCGTTTCCGTCGTCACGCACCATGTACAGCACGCCCTTGCCTACTGCCCTGCCGACATCCAGCTTCCCGTTTGCCTTCCGCGGCGGATCGGCAAGCGGATGCTCAATATACCCTTTTACATTTCCGTAATAGTCCCCCACGGCGATCAGACGGCCCGTCTCTCCGTCTCCCTGAACGCCCACGGTCAACTGATTGTTCTGCTCTCCCATCAAAGATGCCATCATGGAAGTGGCTGTAAGCAACCGTCCGAGAGCCGCGCTTGCCGTAGGCGCGGTATGGTGGACCGCAATTGCGCTGTTGACCACCGCCGTCGAATCCATGACCAGAATCCGCGCACTGCCGTCCCGGGTCATGCCTCTTAAAATTTTTGAAGATTCCATATCATTCAGTCCTTTTTGACACGCGTAATGAAATACAGCCGCTCATCATTTTCCCTGTCTGGCCGGTGATCGATATCTCCGGAGATCTCAAGGATTTCAAAATGATGGCGCTGTAACTGTGAGATCAGCTCTTCCCTGGTATACATGCGTTCGGCCGTATGTGAATCCGAGCGACGGTACTGATGGGTCGGAGTCTCGGTAAAAAGTGAAATATAGAAATCACACAATCCCTTTTCTTCACAAAATGCATTCTGCCAGGCACAGAAAACATGTTTGTCCTCCAGGATATAGGCCTGTGTCCCGTAGATGTTGCGGAATTTGTAGGGGCTGTTGACATCGAACAGAAACAGGCCGTCAGGCGAGACATAATTATGCACCAGGCGCAGACACCGGGATAACTGTCCCTGACCGGTGAGGTGATTGAGCCCGTCCAGGCAGCACACAGCCGCTTCCACCGTCCCGTAGAGTTCAAAGGAACACATATCCTGACAGAGCCAGAGTACCTTGTCCTGACAGCGGGCTGTATCGGCACGGTTTCTGGCAATGCTCAGCATTTCGGGTGAAAGATCCACCCCCACCATATCATATCCGCGTGCAGCAAGTGCCAGCGTCATGGAACCGGTGCCGCACCCAAGGTCCAGCACATCGTGTATCGGAGTGACAGCATAGCGATTAATGCTTTCATGAATATAATCCGCCCATCGCTCATAATCGATATCACGATTGAGCACATCGTAAAACGGGGCCAGATCACGGTAAATGCTGTCCATGGGCATCCTCCTTCTTTTCTTCCGTCATTGTCCCGCAGAAGCGCCGGATGACTTCTTCTCCGTTGAGCCGGTCCTCGGCAAATGCCAGACGCAAAAGCTCCGGCGGAATCACATCGTCAAATTTATCAAAAGCGGGACATTCCGCATCGCTGACCAACTCACGCACATGGATGCCCTCACGGCGCAGACAGCGCGCAATATTTTCCTCAAGGGCTGCTCCTGCCTGCTGTTCTGCACGGAAGGTGATGTAATAGCATCCTTCCCGCTGGATTCCGCTGATACCGAACTGCGCCGCATGACGCAACAGATACCGGTGCAGCGCCTGACAGGCGCGCGTCCCCAGCCACGGAAACAGCACCCACTGCATTCCCCCGATCGGGACCGACATGCGTTCGGAGAGGCGCGCTTTGCGCGCCAGTTTCCGCGCCGATGCAAGTCTTGCGGCGGCGTTTGGCATCAGATACCGGTATTCCTTATCACAGAGCAGGATTTCACGCATTTTTTCCAGGATCCGTGTATGCACAAATCCGGAATCCCCGGGCCAGGATATTTCTTTTTTCCCTTCCAGGTATTTTACGAAAATCAGATGCCGCTGCAGATCGGTATCCAACACTTCCCACAGTTTCCCTGCCAAGGCGAAAGTTTCCCCGATTGCAGGGGCGTCCGCAATGGTACCGATCTCCTCCGATCCGCACCGTACCGTGAAGTCTTCACTGTCCTTGAACACCGCATAAAAGCGGAATGATGAAATCACCCGCTCCCCCTTCAGTCCGATACCGAGCGACCGGTCTTCGTGAATCATCAGATAGTCCTGCTCTACCATAGAGCGCAAAAGTTCCCGGTAGTGCTCACGCTCAAGCAAGGCAAAAGGCGGGTACGACAGCAACTGCTTCGCCAGTTCAGCAGGGGGCACGGAGCCCCGTGAAGCAACGATACTCAGCGTCTGGTGGAACGCCAGGCTGAACGGAAACCGCCGCGGCACAGGAGGCTCCAGGAAGCGGTCCTCGGTATACAGTTCAATCACCGCGATGCTCTTGAGCAACTCCCAGGGAATCAACTGCGGCAGAGGAGTATTGGGGAGAGGGGACTCTTCCCGGCAGATCACGACCATCTCAGGCGGATTACCCCGTCTGCCGCTTCTGCCCAGACGCTGCAGAAAAGAAGCAACCGTATTGGGCGCCCCCATCTGCGCCACGCGGTCAAGCCGCCCGATATCGACCCCCAGTTCCATGGTTACTGTGGCGCAGGTGACCGCGACCGGAACAGACGGATCCTTCATTTTGGTTTCGGCCTCCTCCCGGATGGCGGCCGAGAGGTTTCCGTGATGAATCAGGAATACATCGGGCTCCTTACGCAGGCGTGCAATCTGACGCAGAGTCGCAGTCACCACTTCCGTCTCCTCGCGCGAATTGGAGAACACCAGACACTTCCGGTCCCGGACGCAATCATACAGGTACTCATAACCTGCGTCGATCGAGGCGTGACCGCCCGAATCCTCCCCGACCGGAACATCCTGCTTCTCATCCGGATTGGCAATATAGAAGTGCGCGACCCCCAGTTTCATCAACCGTTTCTGCTCCGGCGGCGGCGGTGCCTGTGTGGCGCGTCCGGAGCCTGAACCGAGCCAGGCGGCTGCAACGCGCAGGTCACCGACCGTGGCGCTGAGTCCGATCCGGCGCGGATGATGTCCGATCGCGCGTGCCAGCCTGCACAGCTGGCACAGAATCTGATTGCCGCGGTCAGAACCGATCATGGTATGAATCTCATCCAGAATGACAAATCTCAGCGCACCGAAAATCGCATGGATAGAAGAAGAACGGTTGATCAGCAGACTCTCCAGCGACTCGGGCGTAATCTGAAGAATGCCGCGCGGGTCCTTGAGAAGGCGTGTTTTATGAGAAGCGCTGACATCGCCGTGCCAGTGACAAACCGGAACACCGCTCATGTCCAGCAACTCATCGAGGCGCAGGAACTGATCGTTAATCAGACTCTTGAGCGGAGCAATATACAGAACCTGCACACCGGCAACCGTGTCGGCATGCCTCTCAAGATCCGCCAGGACCGGGAAAAAGGCTGCTTCGGTTTTTCCGGATGCAGTTGGCGAGGAAAGAAGCAGATTGTCATCGGTCTGCAGAATAACGCGTGCAGCATCGATCTGTGTCTGACGCAATTCTGTCCAGCCGTTGCGGTAAATAAATTCCCGAATATAATCGGGAAACTCTGCGAATATACGGTCGGCTTCGGTCATATTTCACCTCAGAATTCAAGATCGTCAAAAGAGATCGACGCCCCCGGTCCTGCAGCCTGCCCGGCAGGCGTATCCTGCGAATCTGACAATATCTGCTCGAAAGTAAGATCAGGATTTTCACGAAGCATATGCAAAACCGTCATGAAATCCCGGATCATCTCGCGAGGGGTTACCATTTCACCGGCACCCGGCCGGGAAAGCTGAGCCGAAAGAAACTGCTCCATCTGTGCAGCTGTAAGCTGCTCCTGTGTCCCCTCCAGCATGGCTGAAAGTTTCGACAGCCGGGTGATCAGGGCGAGCAACTCGTTGGGGGACAGAGCCTGCAGACGGATCACCGGAGAGGATAGATTCTGATAGCCGGCTTTTACGTACCGGCTGTCAGTCAGGCGGGAACGCAACGCGTCATAACTGAACAGTCCGCGTCTGGTGTCCTCCAGAAACTGCGGCGTCCCCCCGAATATAACGCCGAGGTGCGGTGCCAGCCCCTGCAGTGTATCGTTGAAAATACCGAGCATCTTTTCGTAATTTGCTTCACGGGCGATGCGGTTGGGGATCTTATACAGGTTGACGCACTCGTCAATGCATACCAGCAATCCCTTGTAACCAAGACGGACCGCCAGACATGCCCACAGTTTCATATAATCGTACCAGTTATCATCCCGGACAATATCGCTGACCGGTACCGGAAGTGCAGCGCGTGCCTCGGTTTTTGTCCCGAATTCCCCACGCAGAAAGCGCAGGCAGGCCTCCTCTTCTGCGTCCGCCCCACGGAAAAAAGCACGGAAATATGCCCGCAGTACCATCACAAAATCAAAACCGCAAACCTGGTCCGAAAGTCCGGCAAGCAGCCGCTCCGCAGTTGCTTCGGCAATGCTGCGTCCTTCCTCGGTGTCAGGCTTCTGCCCGGACTGGGCAAGCGATGCTGAAATTTCACTGCAGGAGCGACCGAGAACAGCGCTCAGTGCCATGCCGTTCGGGCACAGCCGGGAGGAAAGATTGTGAATAAGTTCCCGGTCAGTGGCAAGGCCGCCGCCGTTTCCTCCCGTAAGCCTTCGTTCGGGAGAGAGATCGGCGTCAGCGCACAGAAAATCACGCTCGAGCGCATTCCCGCGGATCAGTTGAATCAGGAAGCTCTTTCCGCTTCCGTAACGCCCAATCAGAAAGCGGGTAAAAGATCCGCCATCGGCACAGGTCTCCAGATTCTCAAGAAGTGAAGCAATTTCCTGTGTTCTGCCGATTGCAATGTAAGGAGCGCCGCTGCGCGGGACAACCCCGTTCGAAAGCGAATCGAGCAGTATTTTCAGAATCCGTTTTGGTATTCTGCCTTCATTTAACACACGAGCATCCATGATTTCAACTCCTCACTATACTCTTCGACCACATGATATCCGGACGCATCTTCTTCAATAACGGTATCGCCTACCGTCTCAATCAGTGCCGCATTGACAGCCTCCGCAAGTGCCGATTCGGGCAAACCACACTGCTGCAAAAGGGCGGTTACTGCCAGTCGGTCGCCGCTCAGGAGGGCGCCTGCATACTGCTTCGCCGTCTCATCGCCCGAACGGGAGCGCTGGGTTGCGTCCACAGAAGAGTCCTGACGCACAAATCCGTCTGTCTGTTCCTGTCCGGACGCCGGAATACGGTCTGCCGGCGTCGGGTCAGCAGCGGAATCTTCTGTTCCGGGTTCCGGCTGCCAGGGCAGAACGGTAAGCCGTTCCGCATTGATCCAGGAATCCTGTTCAATGCGGGCTGCCGCACCCGCATCCAGCACACTGTCACATGCGTCATACCGTGATTCATAAGCCGGGCGCGTCATCGTGGTCCGCTCAGCTTCCTTCTGTTGTTGCTGTAAACGAAAATGCGGCTCAAAAAATGCGTCCAGCATCTCACGGAACGGAACATCGGCGGCATTTACCGTCAAGCGACTGCGATAACTGTTCAACTGCCTGATTTTATTTTCCGTATATTTCACAGCTGCTGTAATCTGTTTGCGCCATGTTTCGGCGTGTGAAGCAGGACGGTACGATAATTCGATCCGGCATTTGTTCTCTTCGCAACAGACCGCTCCCAGAAAAGGCGTATGCGAATAGACGGTCGGTTCGGATGTGTCCGATCTCCTGTCTTCCAATAACCGTTCAACCACATGCCGCAGAACTGCAAGCATCAGTCCGATCCGTTCGTTCCGCGATTCCCCGTCAAACAGACGGCTTGCCTGCCAGCGATAATCTGAAAAAAGATCAATCAGGGCAATCAACTGATCATTTCCCTCACAAGCCTGCCGGCATGCCAGATAGAACTCAGGCACCGCAAAACCAAGTGTAGCGGTATGCGGCACCTCCCTGAGCAGCTGCAGCGGAGGCGCTGTTCTGTGCAGCAGACAATAACTGAACAGATGCATGGACATGTACTTATGAATGGATGGGAAGTGTTTTCCGTATGCGGACCAGAGGCGACACAGAATCTGTACCCCCTGCTGCGGCGGGATGGTATCGGAGAAATTCAGGACTTCATACACATACAGCCAGAAATAACTCTCTCCGGTATCCGGATATATTCCGCCGCGCACACAGGAACGCCAATACAGATACCAGCGGATCTGCTGATCGTCCAGCAAATGATACTGCGGCACCGTAGCGTAAAACGGCACAAAAGGCGCCTTACTTCCCTCTTTGGAAAGCATGGGCCTGCCATCCCGGCGGAATCCGGCAAAGTACGGATACGGATGAACCGAACGATAAATGCTCACCCGATCGAAAAACGGATTCCAATCCGGACAGTACTGCTCAGACAGCGCCTCATCTGCCACAGCAGTCAGAATACGCTGTCCTGCGTTCTCTGCCGGTTCCTTTGCGTGCTCCCGTGTATACACCGGCTGAACAGGCCTCTGTGTTGCAAACGGGCGTGACACCGGTCGGGGAGATGATTTCGGAAGGAGGCGGGAAATGTCCCAGAACGAATCTTCGTCCGGATCATTTTTTCGGTCGTTCATGGTCGCACTCCTTTCCTGATGCTATTCATACTATTATAGCATGCGGGTGCTTGCTTGTCAAGAAAGCGCATTTCAATTCGCTCCTGCAACCGTTGCCGTCCCGAAAAAAAGACCGGCATTTTCCACTTGGCGGAAAATGCCGGTCAGAATCTGCACTCAAGGGACCGAATACGGTTGGGTCGTACTCAATTTGTATTTCTCATTCGTGATCTGCGTGACGGTCACCTGGTCTGAAGAGGAAAGGGTCACCCCTCGCAGAGACAGTTGCCCGGAAGAGAGGAATACCGTGTCCTGTTTCTTTCCGTTGACATACACCACACTCCAGGGGGTGAAATGTTCCCCGCGCACGGTCGTTGTGCCGTTGAGCGTGCTGACGCCCGTTACACAAATCTCATTCACGCCGAACTGCAGCTCGGTGCGCCGGTAGGGATTGGCGCCTTGGTATACATAGCAGCCTCCGTACAACAGATCGTACTCCAGCAGGCGCATCAGGTAATCATAGTCCTCCTCTTCCGACATGGTCTGATGGATGGCATTCATCGTCCCGTCCTGAATACCGACGCCTTCCAGCGCATAGGATACCACCTGATAAGCCGCGAGATCGCGGTCAGGCTGAGGAGCCGTGTCCCGGTTGGACCAGATCACATACTCCGTACGGTAAAGGTCCTCTTCCGAAAAGACCTGACTGATATCGCCGACGCTGGGCAGATGATCGCCGTACATCACCAGAACCACTTCCTCATCCAGAGCAGACAGCGCTTCGATCAACTCGGAAAGGAACAGATCCATCTGATGAATCTGATTCACATAATACCGGTACCGGGCAAGATCCGATTCATCAAGCCCGGGCATTGTCACCGTGATCGGTCCCGGGTCCTCAAAGTCGTCCGGATATTTCCCGTGACCCTGTACCGATACTGTCATCACATAGTCGGGCCCGGAAGTGGAATTGAGGCAGTCCAGGATGGACTGGGTAAGCACACGGTCTTCCGCCCATCCCAGCTGATTGTATGTCAGGTTCTCCATGTATTCCATGGAGGTGAAGGTATCGAATCCCAGATAGGAATACGCGATATTGCGGTCATAGAATGTGGCCGTATAGTCATGAATGGCATGTGCCTGATATCCGAGATTTTTCAGAACATACGCGTAGGATTCGCACGGCTGTTCCTTGAGAAATGTTTTGTACGGATACTCTCCGGTTCCGAAATGGTGATGACTCATGCCGGTGATGACTTCAAATTCCGTATTTGCCGTTCCGGCACCGATGGTGGGGACCGTCAGATAACCCGAGGTGTACTGCTCTTTCAATGCGGTGAAAAAAGGAAGCGGATTTTCCGAAAAAGACATCCCCTCAATACGCGTGGGATCAATAAACGACTCCAGCTGCAGGACGATGATGTTGGGATGTTCCTCCTCTGTTTGCGGCAGTGCCTGTTCGATTTCTGACTGCAGATTCTCAATGGTTCCTTTGGAATATCCGTCGGGCCGGTCTACACCGCGGTCGAAAAGGCTGCAGGAAAAACAGTAGGCGAAACCGTACCGCTCATACGAAAGTGCGAGATTGTAGAAGGTATCGGGAGTCAGATCGGTCAGCTGCACCAGCAGTACCATGCCGGTAAGCAGCAGCGCTATCGCAACCAGCAGGATCAGCGCCCGTCGCCAGAAAACGCGCCGGCGTTTACTGCGGATCAGAAAAACAATCATTGCCGCGATCACAAGCAGAAGCGCCGCCACAATCAGAATAAACTGCCACAGTTTCAGATACATCCCGATAATGCCGAGTCCGGTCCGGAGAATGGCGAAATCCACCCCTTCCAGAGGCGACAGACGCACAATCATCAGCACACAGTCCGTAATGCCGAGCGCAATCCAGATCACGGCAAACAGCATCATCCAGAAATAGCGCTTGCGGAACAGCAGAGACAGGGACATCGTTGCTGCCACGATCAGAAAGCCAAGGAAAAAGAAAAGCGGTTTTGTGAACAGGAAAACAATGGCATCGATAAAAGACCGTCTGGCAAAGGACTCCACGATCAGGTTGACCAGCAGAGCAAGCAGAAGAACCGCACACTCCGGTCTTGCATCCAGTTTCACAGCAGCCGATTTCAATCGGTTCATGCGTACCTCCCGAAAAACGAACGAGGCACAGTCCCCACGGACAATGCCTCAAAGTGTCTGAATATACCGTGTCGTATGAGCAAAGTCACACATTGAAACGGAAAAGCACTACATCTCCGTCTTGCATGACATACTCTTTTCCCTCACTGCGAAGCAACCCCTTTTCGCGTACGGCGGCCATGCTTCCTTCGCGGTCCAGGTCGGCAAAGGAAACAACCTCCGCCCGGATGAACCCGCGTTCAAAATCACTGTGGATTTTACCGGCCGCCTGCGGCGCACGCGTGCCCTTGAGGATGGTCCAGGCGCGCACTTCCTTTGGACCTGCGGTCAGGTAACTGATCAGACCCAGCAGGTGATAGCTGGCACGGATCAGCTGATCCAGTCCGCTCTCACGGATCCCGAGATCTGCCAGAAACGCGTTCTTCTCCTCTCCTGACAGTTCGGAAAGCTCCGCTTCGATTTCAGCACAAACGGCGATCAACCCGGCCCCCTGCTGCCCCGCAATTTCAGCAAGTTGCCTATAGGCGGGATTCTGTTCATATCCGCCCGCCACATCGTCTTCGGAAACATTGGCTACATAAATCACCGGTTTCATGGTAAGCAGGCGCGCATCTTCGATCAGCTCCGCCTCTTCCGGGGAAATCCCCAGTGCACGCGCACAACGACCGGCTGACAGGCCTTCCTGCAATTTCTCCAGTACCGCAAGTTCCGCCCCCAGAGTCTTATCGTTCTTCTGGAGTTTGCGCACCCGGTCCAACCTGCGCTCTACAATCTCAAGATCCGACAGAATCAACTCCAGATCGATGGTTTCCACATCACGGCGCGGGTCCACCGACCCGTCCACATGAATGATGTCATCATTAATGAAGCAGCGCACAACATGAACAATTGCATCCACCTCGCGGATATGAGAGAGGAATTTGTTCCCCAGACCTTCCCCTTTTGATGCTCCCCGCACCAGTCCCGCAATATCCACAAATTCAATCACCGCCGGAGTGTATTTTTCCGGATGATACATTTCTGCCAGCCTGTCCATGCGGCTGTCCGGAACCGCCACAATCCCCACATTCGGATCAATGGTGCAAAAGGGATAATTGGCCGACTGGGCTCCCGCATTGGTCAGCGCGTTGAAAAGAGTGCTCTTACCGACATTGGGAAGACCCACGATTCCAAGTTTCATAAATTTTTCCGTCCTTCTTGTCACAGTGAAACTACCGGCTTATTATATCATAAACAAACGCGAAAGTCCATCCCCATTTGGGAAAATGCGTTTTTTGATTAAAATTTATGCTTTATTCACGAAATTCTCACATTTATCGAATATAATGAACATTGTAGATTCCTTAACGAAATTAACAATTACGGAGGTTTAAACCCATGGATGCAAAACTGCTGGTGGTAGATGACGATCCCAATATCTGCGAGCTTCTTCGCCTGTATTTTGAAAAAGAAGGATATAAAGTCCTGACCGCATCCGATGGCGCGGAAGGAATCAGCCATTTCAAGACATTTGAACCCGATCTGGTTCTTCTGGATGTCATGATGCCGAAAAAGGACGGCTGGCAGGTTTGCCGTGAGATCCGTGAAATATCGACCAAACCGGTCATTATGATCACCGCAAAAGGCGAAGTATTCGATAAGGTTCTCGGTCTGGAATTGGGAGCGGACGACTTTGTGGTCAAGCCCTTTGATATGAAGGAATTGTCCGCACGGATCAAAGCTGTGCTCCGCCGATACAACTCCCATCATACACAGGGAGACGACGAGACGGTCCGCTTTGACAATATCGAAATCAGCAAAGACAAATACGAATTGAAAATCAAAGGAAAAGCGGTGGATATTCCGCCTAAGGAGTTGGATCTTCTTTATTTCCTGGCCTCCAACTGTAACCGTGTATTCACACGCGATCAGCTGCTTGATAAGGTCTGGGGCTTTGATTATCTGGGCGATTCGCGCACCGTCGATGTACATGTGAAGCGGCTGCGGGAAAAACTGGAAGGCGTATCCGATAAATGGCACCTCAAGACGGTATGGGGTGTCGGATATAAATTTGAAGTACTTTCCTGATCCGGTCTGATCCCGGAGACAGAAGGAGGCAACCTGCTGTAACAGGTTGCCTCCTTCTGTTTTTACTGCAGACCGATCAGCTTTTTGAAAAAGCGTTTGACAGCGCTCTCTTTCCGGGTACGGACAGAATGGCCGAAATCCGAATAGTCCGAGGCTACCCTTACCTGCTCTTCACCGTATGTATAGATGACTCTGCCGGACTCATCCATGATGGTCAGAGGGCCGGGACGGGAGCGTACCAACTTTACTGCGTCCACACAGGCATCGTGTGTCGCATACCGCTGTGACATCAGTATACGGTCGCCTGCGGCGTTCCGCAGACGGAAACGGAACGCCCCGGTATTATCGGTATAAATCTGGAATTTCGGGCACGGAACGGCAACGGGAGAGCGCGCCGTCTGATCCTGTACCGGCGTGTCTGCCAACAGCGCATGCACCTGACGGATGAGATCTTCCGCCTGCTGCTGTGTTTGTGTCAGGGCGGTTGTTCCGATAATCATCCGGTTGGCGGCGTAAAGATATGCGACATATCCCGCCTGCAGCCGTTTAATCATGAATCTGCTCATCTCTGTTTTCCTTTCTGGCGCTTGCGCGACCCATGTTTTTTCCGCACATGAAAGACCACTGCTGTAACGAGCACTGCCATCCCTGACAAGACAACCGCTGCCGCAACATACCGTATCGCGTACGGATAAGTTGTCACCGATACGGATTTCGCCATTCCGTCAAGCGCGTCGAAAAGCGCCTGCGGATTTTCTGCTGAAACCGCTACTTCCGGATGAAAAACAATCTCTTTCCCTACCGTGTACACAAAACCGCCGAACTGCGCAAGATAGCCGCCGAGCTCGACACAACGAATGTCCCCCGTCGACAGATACAGGGATTCATCCCACTGCCAATCTGAAGCCGCCGCAGTGAAAAAGAGTATTGCAGCCTGTTCTGCCTTAAGTTTTCCTGTGCAATTTTGCCACGACAAACGGCTGTCCGCCTCTCCGTACAGCGCCATCGAATAGCCGTCAATATCAAAGCGGCATCCGTCAAGCGACAGACTCGTGTAGGATACAACCAATCCCGCACTCATAGCGGTATCGCTGAGATAACGCGACCGGTATGCCTCCTTGAATGCAGTATAGGAGACCTCGGTAAGACCGTAATTCTCCGCGATCAGATCACGGTCTCCCTCTTCCCAGATTCCCTTCAGTATTTTTCTCGCCAGATGGGAAAAGCCAGGATTCTTAAGAGTCAGCGTACTGTCGGTGATGCGTGAAACCGCAATACCGCCTTCCCCATCCGGATCCGGCGCAAGTTCAATGCCCTGGTAATAGATCTGTGCGTCAAAATCCGTCCCGTCCATTTCCAGCGCCGCCGCTGTCACACCGTAAAAACAGCGCTTCAGGTACACATCGCAGGACTGCACGGACAATGTGCCGTGCGGCACATAGAAGCCGTTCATCTGGCTGGTGAGGCGTATATCCGAATGGTCAAACTGCATGCCCTCTCCCGCATAAAAAGCGAATGTGGCCAGCATCGACCCGGTCTCAATCTCCAGATGACAGTATGAAGCCGAAAGAGTCTGTTCCGCATGAAAAACGGCATCAACCGTGTTTCCGATCACGCTCCCCTCAACCGAAGCATCCACGCCCTCCAACGCAATATGAAGCGCTGAAAACGGAGAAATTGTGACCTCGCGGGCAGAAGCAAAATGGGAAAACCGCACCGTGCTGTTGCGGATGGTAAGGTTTCCCGCCGCCACCCGGCAGGCGAGCATAGACCCTTCAGCGAAAGTCAGTTCGGCATCATCAAAGCAGACATCACCCTGATCCGCCCGGATCCCTTGTGCAACCGTGAAATAACCGGTAATTCTGATGTCGGTCTTCTGGGTTGCCAGGACGCTGTAACGGTAATACTCGTACGAAACATAATCGGCAGTGATAAAATTGTGAAGCTGCAGCAGACGATTTTCCGGATCATAAACCGCACTGCCGTCGTGCAAAATATCCGATGCATTCTCCTCTGTAACCGCTACTCCCGCAACATACAGACCGTAAGGCGACTCGACGACATCGCCCGGCAGATCAGCCTCATCGGATGCACCTGCCGCGATCAGGAACAGAGCGATCAGTATTGCCAGTATCCCGACCGATACCGACAGGCGTTCCTTTACACGCATGCTCAGTCCTCCGAACGCGCGCCAAGAATTCCGACATGCGCATGGTAGAAGGACTCATAGCAGCCGGCATCCAGTGCATCCCGGATGCGCTGCATCAGCTGGTTATAGAAATACAGATTATGAAGCACACACAACCGCATCCCCAGCGCTTCGCGTGCCTTGAACAGATGACGAATATAGGAACGGCTGTAATGACGGCAGGCGGGACAGTCGCAGCCGGGATCAATGGGCTTTTCGTCTGCGAAATACTTCTCATTGTTGATGTTCATTTTCCCGTGCCAGGTGAACAGATTGCCGTGCCGGGCGTTGCGGCTGGGCATCACGCAATCGAAGAAATCCACCCCACGCCATACTGCTTCCAGTATATTGACCGGCGTTCCCACGCCCATCAGGTAGCGCGGACGGTCCTTGGGCATATACGGTTCCACTGTCTCGATGATATGGTACATCAGCTCGGTCTCTTCCCCGACCGCCAGTCCGCCGATCGCGTAGCCCGGCAGATCATATTCTGCAATCTGCTCCATATTGGCAATCCGCAGATCCTCGTAAGTGCCTCCCTGGTTGATACCGAAAAGCAACTGGGAACGGTTAATCGTTTCAGGCAATGAATTGAGCCGCGCCAGTTCCGCCTTACAGCGCGCCAGCCATCGCACGGTGCGTTCACTCGAATTCTTCACATATGCGTAAGGAGCCGGATTCTCCACACATTCGTCAAAAGCCATGGCGATGGTGGAGGCAAGGTGAGACTGAATGCGCATACTTTCTTCAGGCCCCATAAAGATGCGCTTTCCGTCCATATGAGACTGGAAATGAACTCCTTCCTCGGTGATACGGCGCAATTTTGCAAGAGAAAACACCTGAAATCCGCCGCTGTCAGTCAGCACGGGTCTGTCCCAATTAAAGAAACGGTGCAAGCCTCCCATCCGGTAAATCAGGTCATCCCCGGGCCGGATATGCAGGTGATAGGTGTTGGACAGTTCCACCTGGCAGTTGACCTCGCGCAGATCCATGGTAGAAACAGCGCCTTTGATAGCGGCACTGGTTCCGACATTCATGAAAACCGGCGTCTCAATGATTCCGTGTACGGTATGCATACGCCCGCGCCGGGCGTTTTTCTCGGTTCTGATCAGTTCAAACATGTAATATCTCCGTTACTTGATACGGTCAAACTGCCGGTCGAGTTCCCGCTTTGTGATCCGGTAAGCCACCGGCCGACCATGCGGACAGACAGTAATATCCGGCAGACGAAGCAACTGATCGCACAACCATGCGATATGCGCTTCATCATAAGTGCGTCCACCCTTGATGGCCGCCTTGCACGCCACCTGGTACAGCGCGCGTTCACGGCGCGCCGAATCGGTCACGGCAGGATTACCCGCTCCGCGGGCCAGCTCATCTGTCATCTGGATGAACAGAGCCTGTGCGTCTGCGATCGTCGTGGCCTCCGGAATTGCGGTAAGCAGCACGCGCTGCCCGGAATCGGTCGGCTCAAACGAGAATCCCACCGCCCGAAGATCATCGGAAAACGATTCCGCCGCCGATGCCTCTTCAGCAGAAAGCAGTACTTCCATCGGCAGCAGCAACTGCTGAGAAGCAATGGCACCGTCGGACAGGCACTTCGCCTTCAGTTGCTCAAACAGCAGTCGCTCATGCGCCGCATGCTGATCGATCACCAGAAGGTCACCGTCATATTCCAGCAGCAGATAACACTGGAAAGCGCAGCCGATATAGCGATACAACGGTGCTGCGGGCGATGCATCCGCGTCCTCACCTGAGACGGCCGGAGGCTGCGGCAACGGCGTATCATGGGAAGAACGGTACGGCACATCAGATGCCAACATCCCGCTTGCAGCAGGAGCATGGTCGGTCAAAGTACGCAAAAGCGCGCCCGACTGCTGCGGAGATACGGTTGATGCGGTCCCGGAAGGATAAATCTGCCTCGGTTTGGTATCGTTATTTTTCTTTTCTGTCGGTATGTGCTGTGAAACAAAAGCAGGTCTCTGTGTCCCGGGCGGCGATACCGTCGGCGATGCAACAGCAGGGATTCTGCTCTGCTGAACCGAAGCTGCCGACGTCCCCTGACGCGGAGCAAAGGCCCCCAGCAGCCCGTTTGCACGCATGCGATCCTGCGCCGGTTTATCCTGTGAAAGACGCAGAAGCGGGCGCTGACAATTGGATTCCACAGCCACTTTCACTCCGTAGTATACCGTCTCGAAAATGCGCTGTTCGTCCGAAAATTTCACCTCAAGCTTTGCCGGATGGACATTGACATCCACCAGTGCCGGATCCATCTGCAAAAACAGGAAACAGACCGGAAAACGCTCGGGTGCTATATAGGAAGTAAACGCACGCTCCAGCGCAGCACTGACCGTTTTGCTCTTGACATACCGGCCGTTGATGAAAACATTCTGATAGTTGCGATTGTTGCGGGCCGCCTCGCTGTTGCCTACATATCCGGTCAGCTGAACGGCATCCGTGTGATTTTCGACCGCAAGTAATTCCGCGGCAAGTTCTCTGCCGTACAGAGCATACACCACATTGCGCAGGTTGCCGTCCCCCGCAGTGGAAAAACGCAGATTCCCGTCCGCAATAAACCGGAAAGCGATATCCGGTCTTGAAAGCGCCAGTTTCTCAAGCATTGCCGAAACCGCCATGGTTTCCGTCGCGTCTTTTTTAAGGAATTTGCGCCGTGCTGGCACTTTGGCGAACAGATTTTCTACCAGGACGGTGGTGCCATCGGCACACCCCACTTCACACAGATCGGTCACCGTCCCACTTTCGGCTATGATCATGTTTCCCATCGGAGCATCCGCAGGCTTCGAAAGAATCCGGATATCAGACACCGAAGAAATTGCGGCAAGTGCCTCCCCGCGGAAGCCGAGCGTGGTGATCCCGTCCAGATCTGCGGCAGAATGGATTTTGCTGGTAGCGTGACGCTGCAGCGCAACCGGAAGATCATCGGAGGTCATACCGCATCCGTCATCGGTCACGCGGATCATACTGACTCCGCCCTTGCGTACTTCCGTTTCAATGGTATGCGCACCGGCGTCAATGGCATTCTCAAGCAGTTCCTTAACCACCGATGCCGGGCGATCCACCACCTCACCGGCAGCAATCAGGTTCGCAATTTCAAAACCGAGCACCTGAATTTTTCCCATGCGGCTGACCCTCCTTTCCTTCTGTGGTACGGCCGTTTATTGCCCGACCGTCAGCATTTTCTTCAGGCTGTAAACGAAATTCAGCGCTTCAATCGGAGTGAGCGTATTAAGATCAATCTGCCTGATTTTTTCCGCGACATCTTCCGCTTCACTTCGGGCAAGAACCTGCAGCATATCGGGCTCCTGTACCGACTGAGTGCGAGCGGGAGAGCCGGTTTTCGGTCTCTCTTCCCCGTTTTCAATCTGGGCGAGAACCTCCCGTGCCCGCTTGACCACCTCATTCGGCACCCCGGCAAGTTTCGCTACTTCAATGCCGTAACTGTCGTCGGTTGCCCCCTTGACGATTTTGCGCAGGAAGGTGATCGTGTCACCTCTTTTTTTCGCGGCGATATGGTAGTTGATCACGCCCTCATACTGTCCTTCCAGAGCGGTCAGTTCATGGTAATGCGTTGCAAACAGTGTTTTGGCGCCCAGTTTTTTCCCGGCCGTATACTCCACTACTGCACGCGCAATACTCATGCCGTCGTATGTACTGGTACCACGCCCTACTTCATCGTATATGATCAGCGAGCGCCTGGTAGCATTGCGTAGGATATTGGCCACTTCGGTCATTTCCAGCATGAAAGTGGACTGTCCGGAAGCAAGGTCATCCGAAGCCCCTACCCGGGTAAACAGTTTATCCACCACTCCGATATGAGCCGATGATGCCGGGACAAAAGAACCGATCTGTGCCAGCAGGGTGATAATCGCCACCTGACGCATATAAGTGGATTTACCTGCCATGTTGGGTCCGGTGATCAGCATCAGCCTGTTTTTCCCGGTTGAAAGATCGGTATCGTTGGGAACGAAGTAACTGTCGGTCACAAAGCGTTCCACCACCGGATGGCGGCCATCCCGGATCTCAATACGGTCTCCGGAATCCACCTCGGGACAGACATAGCGGTGTTTGGTCGCTGTATCAGCAAGCGCGGCATATACATCGAGGGTCGCCAGTTTATCCGCAGTCTGCTGAATACGGCCGGCAACCGATGCTACCGTATCGCGCACCGAACAGAACAATTCGTACTCCAGCGCACACAGTTTTTCCGATGCGCCGAGAACGGTGGTCTCCATTTCCTTCAGTTCCTGCGTAATAAAGCGCTCGCAATTGGTAAGCGTCTGCTTACGGATATAATGCGCGGGAACACTTTCCGCAAAGGATTTTGATACTTCAATATAGTACCCGAACACCTTATTATAGCCCACTTTCAGAGTGCGGATACCCGTGGCTTCTTTTTCACGGGCTTCAATATCCCGCATCCAGCCGTCTCCGCTTTCCCCGATTGCACGCAGTTTATCCACTTCCGTATTGTAGCCGGCACGGATCATGCCGCCGTCCCGCACACTGAAAGGTGGATCATCATTCAGCGCCGACGAGAGCAGTCCGGACAGATCACTCAGCACATCGAAATCCTCCGCTGTCTCGTGCAGTCCCGCACTGCGGGCATCCGCCAGAAGAGAGGCGATCGCGGGCAGATCTGCAATGCTGCGCCCGATGGCGGCAAGATCGCGGGCATTGGCAGTACCGTATACAGCGCGTGCGGTCAGCCGTTCCAGATCCAGAATATTCCCCAGGTAATTGCGCAGCTCTTCGCGCAGCATAAACTGCTCGCTCAACTCTCTGACGGCGGACTGGCGTTTCCCGATTGCGACCGGATTGAGCAGTGGACGCAGCAGCCAGGAGCGGAGCAGGCGCGCGCCCATGGAAGTGCGCGTCTGATCCAGAACCCAGAGCAGTGAGCCGCGTTTTTCTTTCGTGCGCATCGATTCGGTCAGTTCCAAGTTGCGTCGGGTAGCTGCATCAATCTCCAGATATTCCCCGTCGGTATAGACTTCAATCCCCTTGACAAAAGATGCATCGCACATCTGGGTTTTGTGAATGTATCCGAGCAAAGCGCCGGCGGCCATCCGTGCCGCAGGCGTCTGTAACTGATCGGCGCCCGGAATATCCCGCAACAGACGGTCCGCCTCATTGACATCAAAGAGCATGGGCAGGTCATCGGTCAGCATGGCACCGCACCGGTTGGTCAGAAGATCCGCAAGATCACGCTGTGTGACAGCAGGAACGCTGAGAATAGCCTCGCGTGGCATATAGGCACCGATTTCCCGCAGCAGTCTCTCGCCTCGGTCCGGCCCGGTCAGCACAGTCACCCGCACCTCTCCGGTCGAAATATCCGCAAATCCGAGTCCGGTTTCCTCATCTGTCAGACAGACCGCAGCCAGATAGTTGTTGCTCTGGTCGGGCAACAGAGAACCGTCTGTCACCGTGCCGGGGGTGACGACCCGTATTACCTGGCGCTTAACCAGTCCTTTTGCCAGGGCGGGGTCTTCGGTCTGCTCGCAAACCGCAACTTTGAATCCTTTTTCTACCAGTTTGCCGATATATAAATCCGCTTTGTGAAACGGCACACCGCACATTGCCGCTCGTTTTCCGTCTCCGCAGTCCCGTCCGGTCAGGGTCAGCTCCAGTGCCGCAGACACACGCACGGCGTCCTCGAAGAACATTTCGTAAAAATCCCCGAGGCGGTACATCAGCACATAATCGGCATATTCGGCTTTTACATCCAAATATTGTTGCATCATGGGTGTAACAGTCTGCAGTTCTGCAATGCTTGAAATGAGTTCGGCCATTGGTTTCTCCGATTTCAGATTTTAATCATCATTCTCTGGAAGCGCACGCACTCTGACAGGTGGAACAATCGTGCGTGCAGGGCCGCGTTCCGAAGACCGCAAACTGAATTTCCGAATTGACCTGGTTCATCAGTTCTGTGACCTGCTGCTGTGCTTCCGAGAACTGCCGGTAATCCTCAATGACTACAATTTGCTTTGCCAGCACATCGATCCGGTCGCGGATCAGAGAGATCAGCGTGGCATTCTGTTGATCCGGCTCTTTCTTGAATTCCTCCCCCAGCACACGACGCTGAGTATTATACTCAAACATCAGCTGCTGAAGTTCCTGATTGGTATCATATGCCTGCTTGGCCGTGCGATACCGCTGCATGATGGGATCATTTTTAATTGCTTCGCCCAATGCCTGGGCATGTTCAGTTACAGTCATGGTACTCTCCTTTTATCCGGCATCCGTGCCGGTACGGACAGCTGTGCCGTAAAGTGCAAACGGTTCACATCTGTCAATTTCAACATCAATAAAACGGCCGATATCGTCAGGCAGACCGTCATAATGGACCAGTTTATTCCCTCCGGTGCGTCCGCTGTACAGTCCGGATGCACCGTCTTTTGAAGGGCCGTCGGACAAAACACGCACCGTCTTGCCGAGATAACCCGCAGCAATGCTGCCTGCCAGTTCATCCTGAAGCCGGAGCAGGCGCTGCATCCGCTCCCGCTTGATATCGTCCGGGACCTGGTCGGGACGGTCAGCCGCGGGAGTGCCCCGACGGGGCGAATAGAGAAACGAATAAATCATATCGAACCGCGCCTGACGCATCACCTGAAGCGTCGCTTCAAAATCTTCTTCTGTCTCTCCGGGAAATCCGACGATGAGGTCGGTTGTAAGAGAGGCGTGTGGGACTGCCCGGCGGAAGTCGGCAACAATTCCGAGATAGTGCTCCCGGGTATATTTCCGATTCATCTCCCGCAGGATTCTGTCGCTTCCCGACTGCAAAGGCAGATGCAGATGCGGCGCAACCTTCGGACAGTCTGCCATAACACGCAGCAACTGTGGTGAAGCATCCTTGGGATGGCTGGTCATGAACCGGACCAGAAACTCTCCGGGAAGTGAGGCCACATCGCGAAGCAAAGTCGGGAAATCACAGGAACCGGCATAGGAATTGACATTCTGGCCGAGCAGAGTGATATCCCGGCAGCCGTCGGCAATCAACTGCCGCACTTCTTTGAGAATGGCTTCCCGGCTGCGGCTGCGCTCTCTGCCGCGCACATATGGCACGATGCAGTATGAGCAGAAGTTGTTGCATCCATACATGACCGACACCCAGGCTTTATGCCGGAAGCGGCGCACCGGTTCAATTCCCTCCGCGATCTTTGCGGACTGCTCCGGAACAGAAAAAAAGCGCTTACCGCTGCGCATTGCGTTGAGAACCATCTGCGCAAGCTGATCCGCCGCACCCGGCTGCAATGTAAATGAAACATAAGGGTAACTGCTCTTGAACTGTTCCACCCGGGCAGGCTCAGCACTCATGCATCCACACACCCCGATGATACGGGATGGATCCTCACTTTTCAGATGCTTGAACTGTCCGATCACCGACAGCGCCTTGAGTTCCGCGTGTTCGCGGATTGCGCAGGTGTTGATCAGAATCAGAGAAGCCTGTTCGGGTTTTTCAACCGGCAAAAAACCCATGCTGCGGGCAGCTCCCAGCAGACGCTCGCTGTCCGCCTCATTCTGCTGACACCCGAAGGTCAGCACATAGACCCCCGGCCGTGCGCCGCCGAGCATTTGGCGGACTTCGTTTGCGGCACCGGCCGCATCCGGAAAATTGCTGATATCCATATTGCTCCCACAAACCGCCGTCACGGCAGATAATTGAAATAATAATGCACTGTCAGATCCAGATCCTCATACCGGTACCCGGCGGAAAAGATAATAGCAAGCTGACGATCTGCCGGCAGGCCAAGAAAATCAAAAGAATTTCCCTCCCCGGATGACACCAGCTCTCCCCTGGCGTCAAATACACGCACATACAGGGACTGCGGCTGTTTCTGAAAATTAAGTCGTTGCAGTGCTGCAAGGTCGCTGATGGACTGGATCTGCAGCTGGGCGTCCGGCCCGGGATAGGAAGCTGAGGATTCATCAGATAACTTTGTCGCATCGACGCCGGCCGCAAGAATACGGTTGTTATCAATGGTCAGAAGAGGCAGCTCCAGCACATAATACCGCTCATTGGAAGACTGCAACACGGCGGTTGCCTGACCTGCGCTGAGCCACAGGTTGGCGTATTCGTTTTTCTCTTGCGTATGGAAGGTAACATTGTAAGCCTGATATTTGCTGTCCAGATTATCAGACGGTTCCGAGACACGCTCCATATTCTGAATCAGAACGAAAAACAACTGATATACCGCATCTGCCGGCTGATATGTGACGGAAGTGTACGGATCTGTATTTTCAGTCAGGGTAATGGCACTGACTTCTTCAGCTTTCGGAAAATCGCCTGCCTTGCGTACCGCATTGGTCAGAAGAAGAATAGGAGTCAGAAGCAGCAGCACACCGACAGCAACCCAAGCGGCGAGCTTGAGCATGCGCATTCTGTTCATATCTGACTCCTTTCCTCCGGGCTTGCGGCAAGTCTGTTGATCACATGTCCGGCAATCAGCAGACCGGCGACTGCCGGAACATATGAAATGGAAGACGGGACGCGCGAGCCGACCGAAGCGGGCTGTTCCGTACTCCAGAGTGCACTCACATGGCGGATTCCGCGTTTTCCGAGTTCACGCCTCATAGCCCGCGCCAGAGGGCACACCGTGCTCTTTGCCAGATCACCGATGACAAAGCGCGAAGCATCCAGCTTATTTCCGGTACCCATACAGGATATAACCGGAACATTCTGCCGCACACACGCCTCAATCAGTCCGATCTTGGCCGATACCGTGTCAATCGCATCCACAACGAAACCGGGATGGATCTCTTCAATCAGTCCACTTGCATTCTGTTCCTGCAGGAACAGATCCAACAGGTGCACTTCCGCGTCGGGATTAATATCCGACACACGCTCGCGTGCCACCTCGGTTTTACGCCGACCAACCGTACTGCGCAGTGCCAGAATCTGTCTGTTGCAGTTATCCGTAGAAACCGTATCACAGTCGAGCAACCACAAATGACCGACACCCGCACGGGCGAGTGCTTCCAGAACATATCCTCCGACACCGCCAAGACCGCAGAGCAATACCGATGCATCCGCAAGGCGTGACACCGCGTCCCCGCCGATCAGGCTGACTGTTCTGGTAAGCCATTGCTCCATTCAAACGGATCCTCCGAAATTCTGAAATCAATCATCATTTTCAAATCTTTTCGCCCCTGATGTACAGCGGCAAACCGGGCGCATCCCGATCAGTCATGCAGATCGAGGCAGGCGTATACCGCATTGCGCAACCGGGGCTGCATCAGAGTGTGCCGCCCACCGAGATGTTCAAAATAAACAAACGCAAGATGGTGTTCCGGTACGATAGACAGATAAACTCCCTTGGCGCCGTCCCATCCGAATTCTCCCAACGGCGTCAGAGCCCCGGACCCGACCCGATCGATGTGCACCCGGACCCCCAGACCGTATCCGTAACCGTTAAGTTGCGGCCAGGGGTGACATTCGTCGGCAAGATTGCCGCGCATTCTGTTGGTCCGCATCAGGTCGATCGCAGCCCCGGATAGGATCCGTGCCCCGTTTCTGCCCACACCCCGATTTGCCATGGCATCGGCAAACAGGATATATTCTTCCAGCGAGGAAATCAGTCCGGCACCGCCGCTCTCATATTCCGACCCGAGCCGGTACACATTGGAGTCATTTCGCGCAATCGCCCGCTGCTCGGCCTCGTTCCAGTCGTATGCCGTGGCGAAATGAGATCTGATGTAATCGTCGGCACGAAATCCTGTATGCTCCATGCCCAGCGGATCAAAGATATTGCGGCGCAGATATTCACCGAGCCGCATGCCGGAGACCTCTTCAATGACTGCCCCCAGCACATCATGACACAAACTGTAACGGAAGTGCGTGCCCGGATCAAATTCAAGCGGATCCTGCGCAAGGGCATCCACCACTGCCCGTGTCGGGCAGGCCCCTGCCGTCTGTTCCCTGACACGGGTGACGGAAGGACGATCCAGATCGTAGTTCAACCCGCCGGTCATGCTCATCAGATGCGCCACTGTCATCACAGTGCGTGGCGCTCTGACAAATTCAGTCCCGTCAAAGCTGCGGTCACGCACCTGCACATGTCTGAAGGCAGGCAGAATATCTGCGACAGACGTATCGGGATGAAGCCGGCCGGTCTCTATCAGCTGCATAGCGCCTGTACAGACAATCGGCTTGGTCGCACTGTAGATGTTGTAAAAATAGCCGGGGGTGAGCAGGTTCCCCCGTTCGGCATTCTCATATCCGGTATAGTGGCTGTACAGTTCCCGGTGATCCTGCCAGATCTTCAGCGAGCAACCGGGAATTCCGATAGACGAAGGGTAGTGATCCAGAAAATATGTCAGCTTATCGAAATCCATGTTTCAGTTCCCTTTCCGACAAAGCAGAAAATTTACTGATATATTATAGCACAAATGCGTATATTTGTAAAGCATGCTTCCCCGCTTTTCTACATGATCCACTTGTTTTTTACAAAAAACCATGCTATAATAGGGATACTTTGCGCGTGCCCCGGCACGCGTCCATGGAAGAAGGAGTCAGAAATGAACAACTCAAAAGTGCTGGCAACTGTCAACGGCCAGCCGATAACAGACGCGGATGTGGACGCCATGATTCAGTCGCTGGCACAGCGCGGACAGCGCGTCACGAGCCAGGAAGAACGCCGGGCGGTGCTCGAACAGGTGATCAATCAGAAACTGCTGCACCTGGACGCCGTGCGCAACCTCTATGAAAGAGAACCTGCTTTCAAAGCGCAGCTGGCCCAACTCAAGGACAGCCTGCTGGTCAGTTATGCACTGGAAAAAGCGTTCGAAAATATCCGGGTGTCCGATGCGGATGTGAAGAAATATTACGAGGAGCATCCCGACCAGTTTGCCGGTGAGGAAACGGTCAGTGCAAGCCATATTCTGGTAGACACCGAAGCGGAAGCGACCGATATACGCAAACGGCTTGATGACGGACTTACCTTTGAGACTGCGGCAAGGCAGTACAGCAAGTGCCCCTCGGGTGCACAGGGCGGGAGCCTTGGTGAATTCGGAAAGGGCCAGATGGTACCGGAATTTGAACAAGCGGCATTTTCGATGGAGCCCGGAGCAATTTCTCAGCCGGTCAAAACACAGTTCGGCTATCACATCATCCGCCTTGACAGCAAGCATGCGGCAGAAAAGATTCCGTTTGAACAGGTGAAAGAACAGATCCGTGCGCACCTGCTTGCGGAGAAACGGCAGGCAGCATACCGCAGCAAAATCAATCAACTTAAAATTCTCTACCCGGTTGATCTGTTCTGATAGAAAAGGGGAACATTTCCTGATGTGGAAATATTCCCCTTTATTTTCAGGCAGGATCAGTTTTGCAAAAAGCAGGAAAAGGGAAATTCAGCATCGGGAGTGAAAGAAAAGGACATGCGCTCCCCCGTAACGGGATGCAGAAAAGAAAGTTCAGTAGCCCAAAGCGCCGGCAGACATCCTTTGAAGCGGCTGCCGTATTTGCCATCTCCCAGCAAAGGGTGCCGGCGAGATGCAAACTGTACACGGATCTGATGAAAACGGCCGGTGTGGGTCTCGACCCGCACCAGAGAGGCGCAAGTCCCCTCTACATCTCCGCAACGGAGCACCCGATACGAAAGGGATGCTTCGCGCACGCCGTTGCGCGGGCGCCTGACAACAAATGCCTTTCCCGACCGGTCCTTATACAGATAATCGCACCATGTCCCCTCCTCCGGCTGCGGTACGCCCGCCACAACAGCAAGATACGTTTTCCGGAATACGCCCGTTTTCTGCAGTTGTGCACATAGGGCAGCGGTTGCGTTTTGTTTTTTGGAAAAAACCAACAGTCCTCCTGTAGTCCGGTCCAGCCGGTGCACCAGCCCCGGCGCATCATTGTGCCCGCAATGCTCCGAAAAAAGGGTAAACAGATCCGGGTCTCCGGTCAGGTCCGGTTGTGTGGGTACCCCCTGTGGCTTCACTGCCACAGCGCAGAATTCGTCTTCGTACAGAATGTGCAGTATGGACATAATCACCTCAGGCAGAAGATCCCGCCGTGCCGGGCGGGACGGAATTGTGCGTACCTCTCGGGGCGACGCCATCCGTTTGCCTTCCGGCACGGCGGGAAGTTGTTTTAAGATTTCTGCGAATCGTCCGTCCCGCTCTGATCTGCGGGCTCCGTGTTATCGGAGTCCCCGTTTGCGTGAGCGGATCCGGACTGATCAGTGCCGGATGCGGCTTCCCCATCGTTTTCATCCGGAGGACCGGCGGGCGCATCGGTGAATCCGAATGCCTGCCGCGCACGTTCTTCCGCTTCTCTGACACGGCGTGCAGCTTCTTCATTCTCCTGACGGCTGCGCTCCTCGCGGGCGCGCGCCATCTCGACCAACTGCTCAGTTGTTGCATTCTCATCCATCAGAGCTTTGAACTGCTCGCCGTCCATCACCTCATATGCAATGAGGAACTCTGCAATGCGGTGCAGCTTATCCATATTTGCACGCAGAATGCTTTCGGCTTTTTCCTGTGCAGTTGTGATGATGCGCTTGATCTCGCGGTCGATCAGCGCCGATGTCTCTTCTGACAAATTGTTGCCCGAACTGAAATCGCGACCGAGAAACACCTCATCGCTGTCGTGCTCGCCGGCAAGACATACCGTTCCCAGCACTTCGCTCATTCCGTACACCGTAATCATCCGGCGCGCAATCCGCGTCGCCTGCTTGATATCGGAAGATGCTCCGCCGGTATAATCGTCAAACACCAGCATTTCAGCAACGCGTCCGCCCAAAAAGACCGTAATGTCGTTTTCCATGTTCTTTTTGAACTCGTAGGAGCGGTCCTTGGTAGGAGGAGTGAGCGTATATCCGCCCGCCCCCTTGCTTGTCGGGATCACCGAAATCCGGGTCACCGGATCCTGGCCGGGCAACAGATGTGCCAGAACCGCATGACCGGCCTCATGATAGGCGGTCAGTTTCTTGTCATCGGGTGTAATTTCGCGTTTCTTGTCGGAACCGACCAGCACCTTCAGGGTGGCCTCATCCACTTCCCGCATTCCGATCAGCGACTTGCCGCGCCGGGCTGCGAGCAGAGCCGCCTCGTTCATCAGGTTGGCAAGATCCGCACCGGTAAAGTAAACCGTTGCCTGTGCAACCTTGTGCAGATCCACATCCGCTTCCAGCGGTTTGTTGCGGACATGAACACGCAGAATCTCTTCGCGTCCCTTCAGATCAGGATAGTTGACTGTGATCTGGCGGTCAAAGCGTCCGGGACGCAGCAATGCCGGGTCCAGAATGTCGGGCCGGTTGGTAGCCGCCATGACGATAACGCCTTCATGATTGCCGAAACCGTCCATCTCCACCAGCAACTGGTTCAGAGTCTGCTCTCGTTCGTCGTGACCGCCGCCCAATCCGGCGCCACGGTGACGCCCCACAGCGTCAATCTCGTCAATAAAGATGATACTGGCAACATTCTTCCGGGCATTCTCAAACAGATCGCGGACACGGGATGCACCGACACCCACATACATCTCCACAAAATCAGATCCGGAGATCGAATAGAACGGCACGCCGGCTTCTCCGGCAACCGCTTTCGCCAATAGGGTCTTACCGGTACCGGGAGGGCCCACCAGTAATACACCGCGCGGAATGCGCGCTCCCAGTTTTACAAACTTTCCCGGGTTGCGCAGGAATTCTACAACTTCTTCCAGTTCTGCCTTTTCTTCATCTGCACCCGCCACATCGGAGAAGCGGACCAGGTTCTTTTCCGCACTGCCCAGTTTGGCATGCGAACGCGCGAAGCCGCCCTTGGTAGCGGCTCCAGCACCGCCGGAACGGACCGCCACCAGAATATAAATCCCGATGATTGCTCCCAACACGAGAATCCAGGGCAGGAAGGTGTAAAGGACGGGAGTCTGTTTCGGCTCCTCGTAGTTGAAATACTCAATGATGCCCTTCTGATACTGTTCTGTGGCGAGCGCGTGCACTTCTTCCACCTGAACAGACCAGTTCAGCTGATACTGATAGGTGTCAAGCACCGTCTGCAGGTTGCCGTTTTTATCAGGTTGCTGGACCACTGCCCCGTTTTCGTCCACACGCACCACCTTGATGGTGAGCATGTTATCATCCCCGATCTCAACCGAGCGCACCCGTTCTTCGTTGAAAAAGGAAATCACATCGCCGTAACTGAGGCTCTGTGCGTTATTCCCCATGTCACCGAGCACCATGGCGAACAAAAAGATCGCCACGATAACCAGCGCCCAGACAACAAGGTTTTTGTAATTAAATTTCATCCGTGCGTTACCATGCCTTTCTGAATAGTCCCCTGTTTGATTACTTGGAGTAGACTTCCGGCTTCAGGATGCCTACATACGGAAGGGCACGGTACTTCTCGTTATAGTCCAGCCCGTAACCTACCACAAATTCGTCGGGAATTTCCGTGCCGCAGAAATCGGCATGGAAATCCACCTCCCGGCGGGACGGTTTATCAAGCAGCGTGCAGGTTTTGACCGATCGGGCACCTTTCAGCGTCAGGTAGTCAATCAGGTACGACAGGGTCCTGCCGCTGTCGATAATGTCTTCCACCACAAGAATGTCACAGTCGTGAATGTCTTTTTTCTGTAAATCCAAATGAATATTGATGTTTCCGGATGTATGGGTTCCGGCCCCGTAAGAGGAAACTTTCATGAAATCGATCTCAAGCGGAGTTTTGAGTTTCTTCATCAGATCACCCATGAACACCACCGAACCTTTCAGAATAGCCAGAAGCAACAGGCGTTTTCCCGGGCGGTTATATTCCCGGTCAATCTCTGCCGCCACGCGTGTGACGATCCGGTCGAGCTCCGCTTCATCCACCAGAATTCTTGCAATGTCTTTATTCATTGTTCCCCTCCGCACGCACAATAATATGCGTACAAACAGTTTTTATCTTCCAGTTGTGCGGCAGCACCGTCCCGGGGTGAAAATGCAGGAACCCAGAGAATGCCCGCACGGTCGCATAGGACAGGCCATGTGCGCTGTATGGAACGCGGCATTTTTCTGCCGCCGAACATTTTTCTGAGGCTGTGCGTATGACAGTCATAAATGTAGGCATCACCTGGCCTGCAGGTGCGCACATACAAATCGGTAATCATTGTATCAAAAGATAGTGTGACTTGTTTAACGAATTTGTAAACATTTCTGATATTTTCCAACTTTTTGTCCGCACTGTCATAAGTGAAATAAAATCCCCCGTCTGACCATGGCAGCGGATTCCAACCGGGATGCAACCACACCGGGACGGGAGAAACGAAACTCTCATCCGGCTCTGCCCATACAAGGTCACGGTGTACCATCAGACGGACAGCACCGGGAACAGAGACCGCACCGTGCGATGCGTCCGACCGGATCAGTGCATCTGCGGAATACAGGTGCACCCGTTCAGCCGACGGGGCATTCTTTGACCGAAGATAAATCGCAAGTACGCGCCGGGATACAGCAGGATCTTCCGACGCAAGAACAGACCGACGCAAGCCTGCCACAGTTGTGGCACGGGAAAGGCATTCCTGTGCCAGGTGCCCGAGAAGCGCGTCATCCTGCCGCAGATCATCTGCCATTTTAGAAAGTGTCTGCTCAATATCGGGATTCATCTCCCGAAGCAACGGCAGAATACGGTGGCGGATAAAGTTGCGTCGGAAAGCAGGGTCCGCATTGCTGGAATCGTTCACATACACAATACCGGCGTCATGCAGGGCACCGACGAGTTCCGCTGAAGAGAAGCCCAGCAGCGGGCGCAGCACCCGCCCGTTTTCGGCGGGCATGCCGGTCAGTCCACGCAGACCGCATCCGCGGATCAGGTGCAAAAAGATGGTTTCGCACTGATCGGTGCGATGATGCGCGGTGAGGATATAGCGGTACGGCTCATGCAATGCGTCGTAAAGCACAGCATAACGCAGCCGGCGCGCCGCCTCCTCAATACCTTCACCCGGAACACGATTAGCAGGGACATCCACCGATACAGCTTGAAAAGGAACATCAAGTTCCATGCATAAATTACGGCAGAATTCCAAGTCCCGGTCTGCTTCCGCGCCCCGGAGCCCGTGATGAACATGTACGGCGCACACCGGAGTCCCGCTGTCGCCGCTGAAAAGCAGGTGCATCGCATAAAGCAAAAAAACGGAATCCGCACCACCTGAAAGCGCAACCATCACGCCTCCCCGATCGTATCCGGCAGTCGCAAGACCGTCCCGGACACGCTGCAACAAGTGGTGCGGCAACACGCCCGGCATCATGTGCCGGGCGCCGGTTCACGGTCATCATCCACCGTACGGAATTTGGTAAACTGGCCGTTCCAGCCCATTTCCACCGTTCCGGTCGAGCCGTGCCGGTTTTTTGCGATGATCACTTCAGCGGTGTTGACCGCAATATTATCCTTGGCGCCTTCCGCATCTTTATAGTATTCTTCGCGGTACAAAAACATGACGATATCAGCGTCCTGCTCGATGGCTCCCGAGTCACGCAGATCGGATAGCATCGGCTTCTTGACGGTACGGGACTCCGGACCGCGGGAAAGCTGCGCACAGCAGATGATCGGAACCCCCAGATCCTTTGCCATGATTTTCAGATTCCGGGAAATGTCGCCCACCTCCTGGACACGGTTTTCAATATTGCGGCCACTCTGCATCAGCTGCAGGTAATCGATGACAACAAGACCGAGATTCCTGACACGCCGCAGTTTTGCCTTCATATCGGTAGCGGTGATCCCGGAGGTATCGTCAATGAGAATCTCACATCCGGCAAGCTCGCTGGTCGCATCCGCCAGCCGTTCCCAGTCCTCCGGTTTCAGCTCTCCGCTGCGCAAACTGTAACTGTCCACCAGCGCCTCACTGGAAAGCATCCGGTTCACAAGCTGCTCCCCGGACATTTCCAATGAAAAAATGCAGACCGCTTTTTTCGTGCTTTTCGCAACATTGGTGGCAATATTCATGGCGAAACTGGTCTTCCCCATACCGGGGCGTGCTCCCACCAGAACCAGGTCTCCCCGTCCCATCTGTACCAATACCTTATCAATCCCGGAGAACCCGGTACGGGTACCGGTTGATTCCGCTTTGTGCTCGGATTTCAGCACCAGCTCCTGATAAACATTACCCAGAATATCCTTGATATGCCGGAATTCCTTGGAGTCGCGGTTCTGCGCCAGTTCGAAAATTTTCTGTTCGGCTGCATCTACAATTGCAGATGCCTCTCCGCTCTCCGCATACGACATGTCGGCAATCTCTTCCGCAACCGAAATCAGACGGCGCAACACCGCCTTGTCACGAACGATCTTCGCATAATCGAGCACATTGGCCGCCGACGGGACCGCTGTAGCCAACTGCGTCACATACTGAATGTTGGCCGCCTCGTCCTTTTTTCCTTCTTTAGCCAGCTCATCCATCAGGATGACGGTATCCACCGTTCTGCTCTGCATGAACATCCGCTGCAGAATTCCGAAAATCACCTTGTGCTCTTCAGTATAAAAATCTTCTGCAGTCAGAATGGCGGCAATTTTTTCAAAACTGTCCGGTTTGATCAGAAGGCTGCCCAGCACCGACTGTTCCGCTTCCAGGGAAAACGGCAGTTTCCGAATCATATCAAGTTCCATTGCTCTTTCCCTGTCCTTTCAGAACCGCGGCCGGCTTTATTCCACCGAAACCACAAACTTCCCTGTAATGTCCTCGTACAGCCGCACTTCAATCTGGAATCTGCCGTGTGCCTTGATCGGAGCATCCAGTTTGATTTTCCGTTTATCCACCACAATTCCGAAATCCTGTTCCAGCGCCTGCGCAATTTCCTTGGAAGTGATGGCACCGTAAAGTCTGCCGTCTGCCCCCGCTGAGGCTTTCAGAGTTACCACCGTTTTGTTCAGTTTCTCAGCGGTTGCCTGCGCCGCTTTCCGCTCCTCTTCAATCCGGAACAGACGGGCTTCTTCTTTACCCTTGATCTCATTCTGTGCTTTCGCATCTGCAGGGATCGCGATTTTCTGCGGGAACAGAAAATTGCGTGCATATCCGTCCGACACATCGACGATCTGATCTTTCTTTCCTTTTCCTTTGACATCCTTAAGCAATACGACCTTCATTGTTATCTCCTTCCGGTTATCTGTCACGGTGGTCAATAGGCGCCACCAGCAGATATTCCTCTATACTTTTTTTCAGATTTCCGAGCACATGCTCCATGCTCTCTCCCATCACCTGCGCACCTGCCACATCAAAGTGGCCGCCACCGCGCAACTTTTCCAGAATCAGCTGTACATTGACCCGGCCGTTGGAACGCGCGGAAATGTGGATATTCCCATTGATCTGGACCAGAGCAAAACTGGCATCCACATTCTTGATGGTGAGCAGTTTTTCCGCCACCTTGGCTGCCGCAACCCGGAATGCCGGATCGGTTTCCCCTTCAACGCAGGAGATTGCCATATGCTGACGGAAAATTTCAATGTTGGACATGAAGCGCGACTCACGGGTCAGATCCACCGCATCCATACGGAACATTTCGCTTGCCACTGCCGGATTTGCACCCTGAGACTGCAAAAAGCGCGCTGCAGAAAAGGTCCTGGTTCCGGTGCTTCTGGTAAATTGCTTGGTATCAAGCAGGATTCCGGCCATCATCAGATCAGCTTCCTCCCGACGCAGCCCCGATGAGGTCATGCTGTATTCAATCAGCTCAGAAACCAATTCCGACGCCGAAGAAGCGGAAGGTTCAATATAATCCAGAACTACCGTATCGGGATGTTCCGCTGTCTTGATATGATGGTCCACTACCGCAATGTGCTGCGCTTTTTCCACCACTGACGGAAATTCCACATGCGCGAAGTTGTTGACATCCACAACAATCAGCAAGGTATCCGGCACGATCATGGAGAGCGCTTCATTTTCACCGATCAGGATATGATCGTACTCATCCAGTTTCAGGATATGCTCAATGCAGGCGGACAGGTTTTTGTCATTGCGGTTGACCGCGATGCGCGGCTGCGCGCCGCAGAGCATCACCATGCGCGCCATTCCCACTGCCGCGCCGAAGGAATCGAAATCTCCGTACCGGTGCCCCATAATCAGCACATTGTCCGCTCGGGCAATCAGAGAATACAGCGTCCGGGCTGTAACACGCGCCTTGACATTGGTGCGCTTGTAGACCGCTTTTGTTCTGCCGCCGTAATACTCGACGCCGTCCTCACTTTTATAAACCACCTGGTCGCCGCCACGCTGCAAAGCAAGATCAAGCGCCGCCTGCGCTGCCGCTTCCCGTTCGGCAAGAGTGCCCTGGATCTTGGACACCCCCATCGAGATGGTGATTGAAATGCCGTCACCTACGCGCGTGCTACGCACTTTATCCAGTATATCGAAACGGTTCTCAATCGCTTTATTGAGATGATAAGCATCAAAGAACATGACATAGTGGTCACTGTCATAGGACTTGAGTATGCCGCCTACAGAATTGGCCCATGCCTTGAGTTTGTCGTCCACATCGCTCGCGGCATCGCGGAAGTTCTCATGCACATACTTCATCACCTCATCGATATTGTCGATTGAGATATACGCCACTGCTACGCGCTCGTTCTCATACCGATCCTGCAGATTCAGCAGTTCCGATACATCCTGAAGAATCACGAAGAAATACCGCTTTCCTTCATTGACCGTTCCGATGGCATCATAAGTGTAGACCTTATCGCCCAGTTTAACACAGTCGCCCTTTTCGTTGTGCCAGACATTGAACATGCTGTTCACGGCGCAACCAATGGCTGCACCGCTTTCCTGTATATAGGGCGCAATCTCATCGTTATACCAGCACAAATTCCCGAATTCATCGCAGATCAGTACCGGCACATGCATTTTCTGAATGAAGAGCCCCAGTGTCGATTCAAGCAGTGCCTCCATGCGGTTATCCAGCACAAGCGGGTTCTGATGCATGCGCCAGTACGCCCAACCACACAGGAAAACCAAATACACAAACGCCGCACATACCGCAACGAAAAAGGCGGAATCCGGGACTCTGTCCACAATGACTCCGGTCAACAGCAGCAGCAGGCATGCCGAAAAAACCGTTACCAGCAGATCCGCCCGTGTGGCAATCCGCTCTCCGGTATCGGCCAGTTGATTTTGATCGCGATCTGTTTTCATATCCAGCTTCATAATCAGGCAGGCACATCCTCCGAAAATCATCCGGCATGGGCACACCCATGCACAAAACGCATCTTGATTTATTATTATAGCATAAATCGTATTATTTGTAAAGGGCCAATCCTTCTTTTTGCCCGCATGCGGATTTGCCCCTTGAAAATCAGGCGTTTGTGTTGTAAAATATTGTGGAAGGGCTGACAAAGTTTACAGATTCGTCCGCCGGAGAGGAGACGGAAAATGACACCGGACCTGCAGAGTACGGTATCGCAACTGCGCGGTATCGGTCCTGCCAAACAAAAAGCGCTTGCTTCCATCGGCATTTTCACGCTGAGCGACCTGCTTCACCATTACCCGCGCACTTATGAAAACCGGGGAGCGATCCGTCTGCTGACCCGGGCGGTCGGCGAAGAACACCGGTGCGCTTTTCTGCTTACGGTGACCAGTGAACCGCATACGGCGGAGATCCGACGGGGACTGTCCATCACAAAATTCCGTGCATGCGATGAATCTGCCACAGCGGAAATTGTGTATTTCAATCAGCCTTATGTCCGGAATATATTTCATATCGGCGCAACCTTCCGGTTCTGGGGGCAGCTCCGTACAAACGGAAAACACCTGCAACTCAGTGCACCCGCCTATGAATTGTACCAGCCTGATGTGCCCCTGCCTGATCTTTTGCCGGTATACCCGCTTACAGAAGGAATCACAAACAGGCAGATGCTCTCCTGGACAGACGAACTGTTGCAGCTTGTTTCTACCATTCCGGAGATTCTGCCTTATTTTATCATCAAAGACAACAATTTGTGTACCCTGTCATACGCATATCAGAACATTCACCGTCCGCAATCCGAAGAAGCTCTTGCATCCGCAATCCGGAGACTGACTTTCGACGAACTGCTCTGTCTCGGACTGGGCGTCGCACTCTCCAAGCGTATGCTCAACGCTCAGAGGATCCGTGCTATTCCAAAGACCGATATCCGACCGCTGACCGATCGGCTTCCCTACCAGCTGACCGAAGCACAGAAACGCGTGGTCAATGAGATTTACCGCGACATGACCCACGCCGGACCGGACGGCACCTGCGCACCCATGCACCGGATTCTGATCGGTGATGTCGGATCCGGAAAAACCATCTGCGCCGCCATTGCCGTCTATCTGGCACTGAAAAACGGATTTCAGGCCGCCCTGATGGTACCGACCGAAATTCTTGCCCTGCAACACTACCGGGATATGGAGCCGCTGTTTAACTCGCTCGGCTTTCCCTGTTATCTGCTGACCGGCTCCACGCCCGCGAAGGAGAAAAACAGAATTTATCGTGCCCTGAGCGACTCTGATGCCCTTCCCGCACTGGTAATCGGCACGCATGCACTTCTTTCTGATAAGGTCTCCTTTCACAATCTGGGGCTGACAGTCACCGACGAGCAGCACCGTTTCGGCGTCCTGCAGCGTGCCGCTCTGAAAAACAAAACCGATACGGCTCATCTGCTGGTCATGAGTGCGACTCCCATTCCGCGTACCCTGGCACTTGCACTTTACGGAGATCTTTCCATTTCCCTGATTGACCAGATGCCCGCCGGCAGACAGCGTGTCGATACTTATGTTGTAGACGAAAGTTACCGGGAGAGACTTTATGCTTTTATCCGTAAACAGGTATCCCAGGGCGGACAGGTGTACATTGTCTGCCCCTCGATTGAAGAGAGTGACCCGGAGAACATTTCTCCCGATGCCCCTCAACTCAAGGATGCGACCGGATATGCCGATACTCTCACGCACAAAGTCTTTCCCGATCTGCGCATTGCCCTGATTCACGGACGCATGCCCACGAAAGAAAAAGACGCGGTCATGAAAGCCTTTTCTGACGGGACAGTGGATATTCTGGTCTCAACAACCGTTATTGAGGTCGGGGTCAATGTTCCCAATGCCTCCCTGATGGTTGTAGAAAACGCTGAGCGCTTCGGACTGGCGCAGCTGCACCAGTTGCGCGGCCGTGTGGGGCGCGGTCAGCGCCGTTCCTACTGTATTCTGGTATCCGAAGCACACACCGGAACAGCACATGACCGGCTGGAAGTGTTGCGAACTACTTATGACGGGTTCCGGGTAGCGGAACAGGATCTTGCCCAACGCGGTCCGGGTGACTTCTTTGCCGGCACGACGGCAGATGGGGTGCGTCAGAGCGGCGGATTGCCGCTGCAACTGGCACGGTTGTGCAGCGATACTGAAACCATGCAACAGGCATTCCGCTCCGCCGAGCGTCTGCTTGCAGAAGACCCGCGTCTGGAATCAGAAGAATCCGCCCCGATCAAAAAAGAAGTGGAACGGCTTTTCGCCATTCAGGAAAGCACTGTTTCCTGAAGCAATACACGGAGGAAAACATGAGACAACAACCGCTTGCAGACCGCATGAGGCCGACAAGTCTTGATGAAATAGTCGGGCAGAAGCATCTTGTCGGCAAAAATGGCATTCTGCGCCGCATGCTGGAAGCAGGACGCATTACCAACATGATTTTTGCAGGTCCCCCCGGAACCGGGAAAACCACCTGTGCCGGAGTCATAGCAAAGCAGTCCGATCTGCCGCTCTACCATCTCAATGCAACCACCGCCTCCCTTTCCGACATCAAGGAAATCACTGCATCTACACAAAACATGTTCGGTGCAGGCGGTGTACTGCTGTATCTGGATGAAATTCAGTACTTCAACCGTAAGCAACAGCAGACATTGCTTGAATTTATGGAAGACGGCCGTCTGGTTCTGATTGCTTCCACTACCGAAAATCCCTATCTGTATATTTACAGCGCAATCATTTCCCGTTCCTCTGTTTTTACCTTCAAACCGGTACCTCCGGAAGAAATTGTACACGCACTGACACGCGGCATGGAAGTGCTCAACCGCGAAACCGGGAGCCAGGTCACAGCGGAGGATAAAGCTCTTGCATTGATCGCCGACCGCAGTGGCGGCGATGTCAGGCAGGCCCTTTCCATTCTGGAAAACGCCTATTTCACGGCAGATAACGGTATTCTCACTGTCGTGCAGGCCGAAGAGCTTTGCCCCCCGCTGGCAGGAAGGTTTGATCGGTCGGGAGATGTTCACTACGATCTGATAAGTTGTCTGCAAAAATCGATTCGCGGCTCCGATGTCGATGCTGCCATGTTTTATCTTGCGAAAATACTTGCAGGCGGTGATCTGCTGGCTGCATGCCGCAGGTTGCAGGTCATTGCAAACGAGGATATCGGACTGGCCTATCCCCTGGCGGCTGCTGTCACACGCAGCTGTGTCGAAAGTGCAAAAGACCTGGGCCTGCCGGAAGGTGCCATTCCCCTGGCGCATGCAGTCGCGCTCCTGGCAACCGCACCTAAATCCAATGCTGCCAACGCGGCATACGAGCGTGCCATGCAACAGGTCGCACTGGGACGCGGCGCAGATCTGCCGGAGCATCTGCGCGGTCCTTCTTTCCGCGGTTATCTGTATCCGCATGACTATCCGCGCCACTATGTACGGCAGCAGTACCTTCCGGACGATCTGCGCGATGCCCATTTCTTCCAGTTCGGCGAGAGCAAAACCGAGCAGGCGGCTAAGTCCTACTACTATATGATCCGTGGCCAGGACCCCACATGAATCTGTTTTACCGTAGGCCGCTGTTCTTTGTCACTTTACTTTTTCCTGCTCTTCTCGCCTGCTTTGCCCCTCTCCCCGCGGTCGCACAGATCGGCGCGCTGTGTGTATCGGCAACCGGACTTTTTCTGTCCGCCCTGCGGCGATGCCGCCGTCTGATTCTGCTTTTTTCTGCATCTGTTGTCGCCGCACTGCTGGTTCTCTTTGCATATACCTATCCTGCCGATCGTGTGGCAAAGACCGAAGGGGATGTCAGCAGCATCTCGGGAACCGTTACCGGGATCAGCTATTCGGAAGACGGTTACAGTATTTTTACAGCCCGGCTGTATACACTCAATGACCGTCCATTGCTGACCACCTGTGAGATCAGCCTGCATGACCCGGCAGAAATCAGAGTCGGCATGCACTTTACTCTCCGTGCATCCCTGAGCGTACTCTCCCCGACGCAGTCTCCACTGGTGCGCCTGTGTGCAGATGAGTGTTCTGACCTTCAGATTACCAAAACGCCGGGGGCTGTCCGATCCGCCATGACCGATCTTTCGGACAGGCTTTCCGACCGCCTGTATGCGGTATTCGATCCGGATACCGCAGGGCTTCTGCGCGCTGTTCTGCTGGGAAACCGGGACGGACTTGACGATCAGACCAACCTTGCCTTCCGCAGAATCGGCATTGCGCATGTCCTTGCACTCAGCGGTCTGCATCTGGTGATCCTTGCGGGCGGCCTGCGTGAACTGATGCGGCTGCTACATATACATAAGAAAATCATTCTGATCTGCACAGCACTGTTTATCCTCTTCTATCTGGGGCTGACCGGTTTTTCGCTCTCGGTTGTACGCGCCGGTATCATGGCCATGATGGCAATCGGTGCCTCTCTGATCTCAGAAAACTACGATTCCCCGACCGCGCTGAGCACCACAGCGTCGGTACTGGCCCTCTTTTCTCCCGGTGTCGTATATGATCCCAGCTATCTGCTCAGCTTTTTCGCAACAGCGGGTGTTCTTCTTGCGGGACATCTGCTGAACCGGATTCCCTATCCGCAATCCCGACTGCTCCGGTTCTGGAAGCGTCACATTCTTCCGCCGCCTGTGGTGACCATCGGAGCATCTCTGTTGACGCTTCCGTTTGTGTCGCTGTTCTTCGGAAGTTTCTCTCTGCTTTCCATACCCGCCAATATCATTGTTGTTCCCCTGTTGACTCTGCAAATGTACCTGGCCATTCCGGTACTGCTGTTTGGCAACCTTCTGGCACCTGTCGGAGAAGTGCTTGCTCTTCCTGCACAGGCCGCCGTTTTTCTTTCCTCGCAGATGTCTTCATGGAATGCACCGCTGCTGCCCGTCGGCAGTTCCGTAGTGACCCTGTGCTGCGCCCTGTCGCTCGGAGTTCTGTTGTTATTTCTGGCTCTGCCTTCTGTTTCCCGTCGGATCGGTGCACTTCTGATCGGCGTCATCGTGCTGCTGAATGTAGTTCCCATTTCGGTGCAGGCAGCCGTTTGTCATACCGGTGCGGTTCTGCAGTACGGTGTGAGCGATACCTCAGAATTTCTGATTGTACGAGACGGAAGCGAAAGTGCTCTGCTGGACATCGGCAACGGCAGCAAGTCCTCCTATTATGATGCGGCCGACCTGTTACGCGCCGGAGGTATTACAGACCTGCAGCAGCTGATTCTGACGCACTATCATAATCGGATCACAGACGGAGTCTCCTACCTGTTCCGTACGGTCAAAGTAGAGAATTTCTGTCTGCCCTATCCCGGTACACAGGATGAATATCTGCTCTTCCTGCAATTGTGTACTCTGGCGGAGAGTGCCGGCATTTCACCTGTCATTTTTTACCGTACGGCCCCCCTGACGGTCGGTCAGACAGAAATCACACTTTCCCCGCTTCTTACGGTGTCACATTCCGTGCACCCGGTCTTTTCTGTTCAGATCAGACGCGGAGAACACACCTGTGTGTATTCCTCATCCGCCTATACGGAAACCGCTCCCGCGGCATGGCTTGACGCTCTGTTCTGTGATACCGATGTTCTGATTCTGGGTATCCATGGTCCCCGCAGTACAAAAACGCTTTACTGGCGCGCCGATGCAACGGTAGAACAGGTGGTGCTGGCTGATCCGACGCTGCACCTGTATCCCTTCGGAGATGGATACGAAAATTATCTTGAAACCCCGCAGGTGCATACTCCGCAATCCTTTTCCCTGCCTCTTGACTGATTCACTATCCCGGAGGAATAATCCATGATCGAAAACGACCTCGGCAAAGACAGCATACCCAAACTGGTACGCCGGATTGCCATTCCCAGTATGATTGCACAGTTTGTCAGCGTTCTGTACAGCATCGTAGACCGCATGTATATCGGACATATTCCGGAAATCGGCAGCCTTGCACTTGCCGGAGTAGGCATCTGCGGCCCCGTGCTCACCATGATTGCATCGGTGGCATCCTGGATCGGAATCGGAGGAGCGCCACTGATGAGCATCAGACTCGGAGAAAAGAATCAGGCAGAAGCACGAAAAATACTTTTTCATGCACTGTGGATGCTGTGTGCCGGTTCCGCCCTGCTGATGCTGTTCATCTACCCACTGACCGATCCGATGCTCCGGCTGTTCGGTGCCAGTGACACCACACTTCCCTATGCGCGCACCTATTTCATGACCTATATGGCGGGCACACCATTTGCTTTGCTGTCAGTCGGCATGAATCAGTTCGTCATCAGTCAGGGCTATGCCCGCACCGGCATGCAATCGGTACTGCTCGGAACGGTATTGAACATTGCACTGGATCCACTCTTCATCTTTGCTTTTGATATGGGCGTGCGCGGTGCAGCCGTCGCCACTGTGATCTCTCAGCTTGCAAGCTGTGTGTTTGTACTGGTGTTTCTATTCCGCCCCACCATTCCGGTTCCGATCACCCGATGCCGCCCACAGGCGCGTATTGCAGGGCGCATCCTGCTGATGGGACTTACTCCGTTTCTCATTGTTGCTGCCGACAACATCATGATTATCGTCATGAACGCTGTTCTGCAGCATTACGGCGGAGCAGAACGAGGTGATATGCTGATCACCTGTGCCACCATCGTACAGAGTTTCATGCTGCTGGTTACCATGCCGCTCGGCGGCATCACAGGCGGCACCCAAACCATTCTCGGATATAATTACGGCGCCGGTCAGACGGACCGCGTGATCAGGGCACAACGGCACATCATTAAATTCTGTCTCATTTTCACCTCGGTCATGTTTCTCATTTCACAGACGATGAACCCGCTGTTCATCCGTCTGTTTACAAATGATCCTGCCCTGACAGAACTGACCGGACAGTCTATCCGTATTGCAACCCTCGCGGTTATCCCTCTGGGAATTCAATACGAGTTGGTGGACGGGTTTACGGCGATGGGACAGGCGGAACTGGCACTGCCACTCTCTTTCTGGAGAAAGATCGCTTATTTCGGATCCCTGTTCATCATTCCTCTGTTCTGGGATGTGCAGTATGTGTTCTTTGCCGAAGTGGTGTCTGATATTCTGGGGCCGCTTGTCAGCATCTCGGTTTATCTGCTGGTCATCCGGAAAATACTCGGCAGGCGGACCGCATATCTGGCCCGGCAGAACCACACGGAATCCTAATCTGTAAAGTAAAAAGAAAAAGAGAGGGGCGGAAAGCGTACGCTTTCCGCGCCTCTCACATCGATGTACTGAGCGGAGAGAACGAACCGACGGACTCAGATTTCCCGAATATGTCAGCACAACCGAAAATGCCATCTGAATGCATAGGAACATCCCGGAAACGGCATCGTGCCGATCAGGCAGCAATACCTGTTTCATCCTGCAGACGATCCACCGCTGTCCCCATCATGATGTTTTCTCTTCAGGATCACATAGCCGTACGGCTTCAGAGTAAAGCCATCCTCGCCTGCCGTCTCTTTGGTACAGAGGTCCGTGTATGCACGCGTGGAAGGAACTGTTACCGCATCAGAACAGAAATTCATCACAAAAATATAGTCCTGCAGGCCGTCCGACCGCACAGCAGCATGCACCCCGGCGGGCAGATTCCCGAGCGGAGCGACGATGCCGGTCTGGCGGGCAAGCGCCTCATAGAACGCATGCAGCTGTTCTTCCCCGGTACGGGCCGCGATATAATACACATGGCCTTTTCCCGCTCTGCGGTGTGTGATCAGAGGCATGCCGGCATAAAACTCACTTCTGTATACCGCAACCGGCTCCGCCGTTGTACAGTGAATCAGCTCGCACAGGTCCTGCGCCTGAAAGGAGCCTTGCAGTCTGAGCACATTTTCCTCGCAATATGCCGCTTCCACGCGCTCCGGTTCGTAAAGCGCGTCAATCTCCTCGCACCGGATTCCGAACAATTCATCAAGGCCCACACCCGGCCATCCGCCCAGATGACACAGGTCATTTTCATTGACATATCCGGTGAGATAGGTGGCAACCAGTGTACCCCCGCTTTCGGTAAAGCGGCGCATTTTTTCGCCCATGCCGTCGGGCGCCATGTACATCATCGGAGCAATCAGAAGATCATAGCCGTCAAACGGATCATCACGCCCGATAATATCGACATTGATACCCGCTTCGCAGAAATAACGGTAATGTTCCTGACAGGTTTCCGGATAACGGCGCCGTTTGTTCAGTCCGCGCAAATCTTCAATCGCCCAGCGGTTATCCCAGTCGTACAGCAGCGCGACCCGGGATACCGTAGCGGTTCCTACCAACTCATCGAGTTTTCCGAGGGTCTCTCCCAGCTCGCTGACCTCGCGGAACACGCGTGTCTGCGCATGTCCTGCATGGTCTACAACCGCACCATGCAGTTTTTCGCAGGCACCACGGCTTTTGCGGAACTGAAAATACTGGACAGAATCCGCTCCGTGTGCGATCGCATGAATGGAAGAAAGCGCATGCATGCCCGGGCGCTTCAGTTTATTGACATCCATCCAGTTGACCACGCTGGGCGTGCTTTCCATCAGGAAGAAAGGCTTTTTTGAGGGATGCACACAGCGCATCAGGTCATGTGCAAAGGCGGTCTGCACAGCCGTTACATCATCCCCGACCCCATAGGCGTGCCAACGCGGATAACTGTCCCAGGAGACCAGATCAAGCTCACGCGCCAGCACCCGGTAGTCCAGTCCGGGATACAGCCCCATCAGGTTGGTGGTTACCGGCAGGTCAGAATACTGCCGGATCGCTGCAATCTCGTTTTTCATAAACGCGGTTGTCTGCCGGGTGACAAACCGCTTCCAGTCCAGATTGAGCCCATGCGTGGAAGTTTCTCCGTTGGGCAGCGGAGGCTCTATTTCATCAAAACTGCGGAAAGTATGGCTCCAGAAAGCGTTCCACCACTGTTGATTGAGCGTATCGATATCGCCGTATTTTTCACGAAGAAAATCCCGGAATGCGGCACGGCAGAGATCGCAGTAGCATTCGCCTCCGTACTCGTTCGACAGATGCCAGAGAATGACGCCCGGATGCCGGCCGTAGCGCTCTGCCAGTTTTCCGTCGATTTCCGCTACCTTTGCCCGGTAATAGGGAGAAGTATAACAGTGATTGTGTCTCACACCGTGATGATTGCGTACACCCATATTGCTGACCCGCATTGCCTCGGGATGATTCCGGTCAAGCCACGCAGGCCGTGCCCCCGACGGGGTGGCAAGTACGGTGCGGATCCCGTTCTCATACAAACGGTCCAAAGTCTCGTCCAACCATCCGAAACTGTAGACCCCTTCTTCCGGCTCCAGTGCAGACCAGGCAAAAATCGCCACGGTTGCGCTGTTGATATGAGCCTTGTGCATCAATGAAATATCCTGCTGCAGAATATCAGGACTACTAAGCCACTGATCCGGATTATAGTCTCCTCCATGGACAATATGAGGAAAAGTTGTCAGCGGTGCAAACCTGACAGGGTTCTGTTTTTTCATATGGGTTCTCCTCTTCTGTTAAATCGGGTTGAATTAAAAAATACCGGTGCGCCGGTTCGTTTCCGAACCGGCGTCCGGTCTGATAAATTACCGTACCACGATGTTGACAATTTTTCCGGGGACCACGATTTCCTTGACAACGGTCTTGCCGTCCAGCAACTCCGCGATGCGTGCATCCGCTTTTGCGGCTGCAAGCGCCGTGTCACGGTCCGCATCTGCAGCGACCGAAATCACACTGCGCACTTTTCCGTTGATCTGCACTGCCAATTCAATCATGGCATCAACCGTCTTTGCGGGATCGTATGTGGGCCATGCGGCAAGGGAGCACAATCCCTCGCCGCCGATCGTCTCCCAGATCTCCTCAGCAAGGTGCGGTGCAAACGGACAGAGCAGACGGGCCAGAACGCCAAGCTCATCAAGCGTCATGGTTCCGCATTCGCAAATGGTATTGAGCAGGGTCATCATGGAAGCAATGGCCGTGTTGAACTTCATCTCTTCAATGTCGGAAGAAACTTTCTTCACCGTCTTATGGAATGCACTTTCCAGAGCGGGCGTCACACCGTGCCCTTTTGCAATATCGGTCAACGCCGCCACGCGCTCCAGGAAGCGTTTGCATCCCCGCATACTGCTTTCACTCCAGGGAGCCGCACTTCCGTAGTCCCCCATAAAGAGCACATAAGTGCGCAAGGTATCAGCGCCATAACGGTCCACCACATCGTTGGGATCCACCACATTGCCGCGCGATTTGCTCATTTTCTGACCGTCGGGTCCCAGAATCAGCCCCTGTGCGGTGCGCTTGGCGTATGGCTCAGAGGTGGGCACCACACCGATATCATAAAGGAATTTATGCCAGAAACGCGAATAAATCATGTGGCGGGTCACATGTTCCATACCGCCGTTATACCAGTCAACCGGCAGCCAGTATGCCAGTTTCTGAGGATCGGCAATAGCATGGTCATTGTGCGGATCAATATACCGCAGATAATACCAGGATGACCCTGCCCACTGCGGCATGGTATCGGTCTCGCGCCGGGCGTCTGCACCGCATTTCGGGCACTTGCAGTTGACGAAACTGTCGATCTTTGCGAGCGGGCTTTCACCGCCTTCTCCGGGAGCGAAATTCTCCACCGGCGGCAGTTTCAGCGGCAGCTGATCGTACGGCACCGGCACCATTCCGCAATGCGGACAGTGCACAATCGGAATCGGCTCGCCCCAATAACGCTGCCGGTTGAATGCCCAGTCCTTCATCTTGAACTGCACACCGGGCTCACCCACGCCCTTCTCCTGCAGGAAAGCAATCATGCGTTCGATGGCGTCCTTTTTATTGGTGATGCCGTCAAGGAAGCCGGAATTCACCATCTCCCCGTCACCGGTGTAAGCAGCTTTTTCAATATCTCCGCCCTTGATGACCTGGCGGATCTCGATGCCGAACTGTTTTGCAAATGCCCAGTCACGCTCATCATGTGCCGGCACCGCCATAATCGCGCCGGTACCGTATCCCATCATGACATAATCGGAAATATAGATCGGAATTTCCGTACCGTTGACCGGATTGATCGCGCTGATACCTTCTACCCGCACGCCGGTCTTATCCTTAACCAGCTGGGTACGTTCAAACTCGGTTTTCTTGGCGCATGCGTCACGGTAGGAGTCCAGCGCTTCCGTATTCCCGATCCGGTCACGCAACCGGTTGAGCATCGGATGTTCGGGAGCTACCACCATGAAGGTAACGCCGAACAGCGTATCGGGACGGGTGGTATACACGCGGAGCGTCTCTTCCGAATCCTTGATCCGGAAATTCACAAACGCGCCGGTAGACTTGCCGATCCAGTTGATCTGTTGCTGTCTGACATTGGGCAGATAATCGACCTCGTCAAGCCCGGAAAGCAGTTTATCCGCATAGGCAGTGATACGCAGATACCAGACATCTTTGGAGCGCTGAACGATCTCACTGTCGCAGATGTCGCACTTGCCTCCCTGAGAGTCCTCATTGGAAAGAACAACCTTGCAACTGGGACAGTAGTTGACAAGCGCGGTATCCCGGAAAACCAACCCCGCATCAAACATTTTCAGGAAAATCCACTGCGTCCACTTGTAATAGTTCTCATCGGTCGTGTCAATCACACGGTCCCAGTCAAACGAAAATCCGACACGCTTGAGCTGCGAGGAAAACTTTTTTATGTTCCGGTCGGTAACCTGTCTTGGATGAATGCCTGTTTTGATGGCATAATTCTCAGTAGGCAGACCGTATGCGTCAAATCCGATGGGAAACAGAACATTGTAGCCCTGCATACGCCGTTTGCGGGAAACCACTTCCAGTCCCGAATAGGCCTTGATGTGTCCCACATGCATACCGGCACCGCTGGGATACGGAAACTCCACAAGCGCGTAGAATTTCGGTTTTTCGGATCGGTCGGATGCATGGAAAGCGCCTTCGCGTTCCCAGCGCTCCTGCCATTTTTTCTCAATGGTAACGAAATCGTGTTTCATGGTTCTGTCCTTTATGTTGAATATAGAGTTCAGTTAGTTTTCCTGTCCTGATGCGAGCGCTGCCTCTTCCTGCTCCAGCAACGGCGCAATATCGACCAGCGTTTCCTGGCGGCGCAGTCGCTCCAGGTTATAATAAGAACGAGATGCTTCATCAAAGAGATGCACAATGACGCATCCCAGATCCACCAGAATCCAGGCGCCTCCGTCACGGCCTTCCACATGAGATGTACAGATGCCCTGCTCGTTCAGATCAGCGCACAGATCGTCCGCAAGGGACTTCAGGTGGGTGGACGAGCGCCCGGTTGC
>CASFDI010000033.1 GCA_949293405.1 uncultured bacterium
GCCGCCATCAGGCGGTCGGGATTCTCGCCCGGGAAGCCGGGCGCCAGAGCGACAAGTGACAGGGAAGGATCGGCTGCAAGCGCGGCAAGCACGCCGGCACCATGGCCGCAGGAGCCTGTTATACAGATACGCACGGATGACGCTCCTTTCTTCTGTGCAGGAACAGGACGGGCTGAGCCGCCCATCTGATCCTGCCGGTATCGATGTAAAGCTCAGAAGGGGGGTGGTACTGAAATGCCGCGGGACGCGGTTGCGATGAATCGGGAGAGGGCAGCGGCGTCATTCATGCGCCGATTATTTTCCGGATGCTGCGGTATCGGTCGGGCAGACGGTTGCCATGACGCAGAGTGCATGAACTTATTTCCGACAGAAACGGCAGACCAAAAACAGGTATCGGAGCAGTCCCGATTTTTTAGCGGATATGCCCGGATCAGTATGCACCCGGTTATAAGGCAGCCGGCCCTTGCTCTTTTGGAGAATAGATTTGTTGTTGGGGAAAGTGCGTCTACATGGTTTCATCCTTCTTTCAGCCATCGGATTTCCGCCTGTATACAGAATTTCATCCTCAAAGACTGCATTCCAACTGACAATCATACGGTTCTTCTTCAACATGTTTCTGATTGTAAACCTTTGCTTCAACGCACCCCATTGATCGATAAAACGCCTGGCTCTCCACAGCCGAGTGGGCGGATATGTAAAGCTTTCCGGCTCCCGTTTTTTTGGCCCAATCCTTTGCTGCCAGAAAAAGCGTTCTGCCAACTCCCTTATTTCTCATGTCTTCCGATACATATATATTTGACAAATCACAATATTTCTGTTCGCCGCCGGATATTTCTGACTCCACTGAAACAAAACCCTTTAATGTTCCGCCGCAAAAGGCGGCATATACCAGGCCGCCGAAGAGAATCGTATGCTTGAGGGATGAAATTAAAATCTGGTAATCCCGTTCTGTCCAGTCGTCAATGAAAGGGGCATCCCTGATGATCCATTCGCCGTTTTCCTTGCGCCAGCATTTGGTCACAATCTGATGCCGGATGAATGCTCCGAACAGCTCTCTGCAGAGTTCTTCTGCATTTAATTCTCTGTATGTCACCATAGATATATCCTCTGTTTTGCTCTGCAATTGGAAAGATGCCTGCGGCAATCCGGTCAGATCCATTTGTTAAGGGAGCCGTTCTGAAATCGGAACGGCACGGGTGCTTGCGGAAGCAGCCCCTGTGCTGAGCGCTGCGGCAACACGGAAAATCATATGCGGAAAACAGTGACGGTTGCCACTGTACCATCTGACGCCGGTTGTACCGTTGTCTCGTACGCAGAGAAGGCGGAATGCAAATATTTATTTGCATTCCATCGCTTGTTTATTTCAGTTCCACAATCGCATAGCCGTTGATTTCGGGAATGGTAATACTGCCGTTTTCAATGGGGAGCGGAATATTTTCGGGTACCAGCCGGGCGGATGTGACCTTGCGGGGCAGGTTGAATTTCAGAGTCACATTGCGCTGTACGGTCCGTTCCTCAATGATATCGATGCTGGCGCTCTTGCGCACCGGGATATAGGTGAGGATGTGCAGGTTGGTGCGCTGTTCCTCGGGCTGATCCAGCACGCTGACCGTCAGGGTGGACGGGCCGTTGTGGCGGATCAGACGCTCGGGCAGCAGCAGATCAATGGCGTTGGCCATCAGGCGCTTGCACCATGCGGGCGCGTTATGCCGGTACTGTTCAAAGATGGGGTGCATGAACAGAATGACATTGCCGTTCTGCAGAACCGCCGGATAGGGCGTGCCCTTGGCAGAGGGGGTATACCGGTGTGAGCAGAAGCGATCGCCCTCACGCTTGAAGTACGGGGCGCGTGCGGAGAGCAGTACCTGCGCTCCGGCCGGCTCGGCCACCTCGCCCTGCCGGTAAATGACATATTCGTTTTCAGGTTCCAGTCCTGCTGCCAGCGGGCCGTCTGCAATCAGGAAGTCGGGGGAAACTTCGCGCTTGCCGATATACCGGGCGCCGAAGCAGGAAGGATAATTGCCCGATTCGGTCAGGCCGCCGTGGGCGCAGGCAATGATCCTGCCGCCTGCTTTTACCCAGGCATCCAGCCGCTGTGCGTAGGCATCGTCAATGGTCAGGTTATCGGGCAAGAAGAGCAGTTTATACTGATCAATGGGCGCGTCGCGGTCGATGATATCAAACTGCAGTGCCAACTCCTCGAGCAGCTGTGCGGCGCCCATGACCGAATCGGGAATCCGGTTTTCAATCAGCAGCGGTTCGGGTGTGACCACGGCGGCTTCCACCAGCGCGCGGGAGGGCCGTGCCCAGGCTTCCCGCTCTGCGAACTGACTGTATACCTTGCCGATCAGGCGGTAGGTGGCCGGATTGAGGGTGCCGCAGGGCTCCAGCTGGTCTCCGATGGAAGACGCAAAACCGTAGGACAGCATCCGGAAACACTCAAACTCCAGTGCCGCCTGATTTTTGAGACTGTGGAAATCGCCCCATTCGGTATGGAACTTACCGGTCATGCCCATGCAGTCCTTGCCCAGGGTACGGGCGTAGCGTGCGGTGACCGGGAAATGCAGATATCCCCACGATCCGGAGGGCAGGCTCTCCAGTTCAAAATGCGTGTAGGCATCCGCGCTTGCTCTGGTGCAGGGGCCGATGTGGCCGGCGTTGTAGAATATGGTGCAGGTTTTATTGTATTTGCGCACCAGGGCAGTCATGTTCTTCTTGAAACGGTCGATCACGACTTTCGCAAAGGCCCGCACCGCGTCGTCATTGTCGGCGTCAATGCCCTTCTGCTTCATTTCGGCGCGGCAGGCGGCGCACCAGCACGGACGGATGCCTACAATATCAAAGAAAATGCCGTCCAGCTCGTCTCCCAGCATCTCGCACACCTCGGCTGTCTGTGCGGACAGGAAATCCCAGTAGCCGGTGTTGACGCACAGTGACTGATAGAAGCCGGGCTGCGTAAACGGACCGCCTTCGTGCGAGCCGTCCTTCTTGCGGATGAGCCACTCGGGACGGGTGGTGGCGTGGTGATAGTCCCACTGCACCGTGATGTAAACCGGGGCATTAATGCCCACCTTGTGCAGAGCGCGCACTTGCTCAAAAAGCAAATTTTTATTTGCAAGATGCGGGTGCATCAGTTCGGGAAATTTCTTCGAGGGATAGTAGAGCCAGCCGTGGTGACCGCGGGCAAACACGGTCATGGAACTGATGCTGGCTTCCTTGGCCGTGTTGGCAAAGGCCTCGGGATCAAAGGAGGCGCCTACACCGGGAATGTTTTCGGAGGTGTGAAAGTCCAGATGAATCTGGCGGGGGGATAGCTGCTTCATATCTTGCATCTCTTGCTGCTTCCTTTCGCAATTTCGGCGGGTGGCTCTGCAGTCAGACGGCCGCGTCACTTCCGCCATGTCGCATCTCTGCTGCCCGTACCGGGTACGGGCGCGGGGGGTGCCTTTCAACCGCATTATAGCAAACGGCCGCCTCCTTGTCAATGCAGCGGGCGTTCCGCTATGATTTTTTGCGTGACAATGACGAAAAAAGCACAACTGCTGCGCCCCCGTGATTATTGCTGCACTTTTATGCTTTTTCCTCCTGCTTCATTTCCGGTTATCCGTGATCATCTTTATCGTACAGCGCGACCGTATAGGGGTGGTCTTCACGGTAAACGGTCAGCGGTACCGGATGGGCGCAGAATCCGGCGGGGCGGCACGCAGCGCCCGGTATTCCCGCTCCCTGGTCGCCCAGCTCCGCCAGCAGAGGGGCGGCATGCGCGCGTAGGCGTTCTGCAATTCCGGGATACTGCGCGGCAAGGTCGTGCTGCTCGCCGATGTCGTCGTGCAGGTTGTACAGCCGGCAGTCCGGTTCGCCGTCTATACGGAAGTGGATCTTCCAGTCATCCAGCCGGTAAGCGTTGAAATTACCGTACCGCTCGTCGGTGCCGCGTCGGTTGGGGCCGAAATAGGCCATCTCCCGGCGCGGACGGGATCCGGTATCAAAAAAGGTCTGCCATTGGTCGATTCCGTCAATCGGGGTCTGAGGCAGCGTTCAGCCCAGCATACGGGCAAAGGTAGGGAGAAAATCAATGTGGGAAAAGATGGTGTGCTGAATGCTTCCCGCCGGGATGTGTCCCGGCCAGCAAGCCAGCAGCGGCACACGCATACCGCCCTCCCAGGTGGTGAATTTCCCGCCGCGCAGGGGTGCATTCGAGGCACCGTGATCGCCGCGCGAGCCGTTGTCGGAGGTGAACAGAAACAGGGTGTCCTCCCGGATTCCCAGCCGGTCGAGTTCTGCGGCAATCACGGCGCACGCCCAGTCTGCCTCGGCCATACAGGCGCCGAAATCGCCGTTCTCGCTTTCTTTTGTAAAACGCTCTGCGGCATAGAGCGGCAGGTGAGCATGCGTCTGCCCGAAATACAGGAAAAACCGCTGCCCGACGGCAACGCTCTCCCGGATGAAGCGCACACATTGTTCCGCATGCCGTTCGGTCAGGGCGCGCTGATCGGGTTGCTCTTCCAGGACCGCATCGTTTTCCATCAGGGGCAGGGGCGGATAGGAGGGGCCGCCTGCCTGTCTGCCCATATCGTTGCTGTACGGCAATCCGTAGTATCTGTCAAAGCCGTACCGGCAGGGCAGAAAATCCGCCTGATCGCCGCAGTACCATTTTCCCACGATCATGGTGCGGTACCCCGCGTCCCGGAACAGGGCGGGCAGGGTGTATTCCCGGGGGTTGAGTCCCTCCGGATCGGCAGGGAAGAGCACATGGTTGATGCCGATGCGCGGCGGCAGACATCCGGTTATCAGCCCCGCACGCGAGGGAGAACAGACCGGGGGGACGGCAAGAACATCTTCATTGACAAGGTCCCGGGTCATCAGTCCTGCGCGCGAGGGAGAACAGACCGGGGGATGCGGCGTAGCAATCGGTAAAGAGCATACCCTGCTCCGCCAGCGAATCCAGAAACGGAGTGCGGTTGACCCGGCTGCCGTAGCACCCGAGATCCCCGTATCCCATATCATCGCAGTTGATCAGGATCACATGAGGGGGCCTTTTGGTCATGATGCCTGTGCGCCTCCTTGTTTTTTGTTTACAGTTTTATTTTACCAGGTGCATCCGGTTCTGTCAATAAAAAAGCCGCCCCGTGGGGCGGCGCGGTTGGTGGGCGTTACTGCAGCTGAGTGGAGACATTGCGGAATTTCTCAACCAGGGTGTCCAGCTGTTTTTGTTCCGCCTGTGTCACCGGGTAATAGCCCCGGTTGTTCAGTTCCTGCCAGATGTCGTGCTGCATTCGGTGGGTTTCGGTCAGCATGGTGGACACCGTATCGCGGATCGCAGGGGTGGAGCATTCGTTCAGGAAGTTGTTGTACATATCGGTCATATTTTTCTCCAGGGTCAGAAGATCCCGCAGGATATATTTTTCTTCCGGTTTCTGCATGGGGTACCTCATTTCAGAGTCCCGTAAAGGGTCTCAAAGTGTTTTTTGTGCATGTTGGCCAGCGATTCGAATTTCTGCGCGAGTGCAGTGTCGGACACCTGTCCGCAGTACGTGCGGTACTGTGCAATCATGTTTTCTTCCAGTTCCAGCTGCTCTCCGACCAGGGACAGCTCTTTTGAAGTGATCTGTTTCATAGCGGTTCCTTTCACATTTCTTTGCCAATCGGCAGAGATAGTATGTCCCGCCGACAAAATAATACTTGCAATTTCAGCCCGGAATGTGTATAATAGAAAGGCAGAAAGAGGGAAAGGACGGATTATGGCGGGTAAGGAAAAAAACGGTAAAATCATCGCTTTGAACCGGAAAGCACGCCACGATTATTTCGTGGAGGACACCTATGAAGCGGGTATTGCCCTGTACGGTACCGAAGTAAAATCCCTGCGCGCCGGCGGCGTCAATCTCAAGGACTCTTTCTGTCAGGTGAAAAACGGAGAATTATTTGCGGTCGGGGTGCATATCAGCCCCTATGAGCAGGGAAACATCTTCAACAGAGAACCTTTGCGCGACAAGAAACTGCTCATGCACAAGCGCGAGATTCTGAAACTGCTCGGACTGACCGCACGCGACGGCTATTCGCTGATTCCGCTGTCGCTCTATTTTTCGGGTTCACATGTGAAAATGGAAATCGGCTTGTGCAAGGGTAAGAAACTGTACGACAAGCGCGAGAGCGCGGCGCAGCGCGATGCCGCGCGGAGCATGGAGCGGTATGCCAAGGGCGGACGCTCCGACGACTGACCTATGGGCCCGTAAAGGCTTCGACGGGGGTTTTGAGGTACGATAAGCGCAGCGGGCTGAATGACCCGTAAAACCGTTCGCCTAAAATTAAACGCAGATTCTAAAAAGAAACTTGCAATGGCTGCCTGACGGCAGTGCCGCGGCATAAGCCGCCCGTCGGTTTGGGGAGGACTGCGGCCCCTCTCCGGCGTCAAATCAGCAGTGCACATGCATCGGTGGTTCGCCATTGAGCCGGTCATGGAAAAAATGGCTACCCGACCCCGGAGCCTGTCTGCCGGCGCCCCGGCCGGGGAACTTTCATAGACAGACTACCTGCGTAGAAGGTCGTATCAAAGAGCTTTCGGACAGGGGTTCGATTCCCCTCGGGTCCACCAATGGGACGCTGAACCCGGTTTTTCGGGTTCGGCGCTCTTTTTTGCCGCGGGAGGCAGAATTTTGTCTTATGGAGCGGGCGACGCACCCGGCACTCCGGGAAGAGGCGGAAGAGCTATGAGGACCGGGGGGGCTGTGAAAGCCGGAGAATCGGAAGAAGCGAAAGAGCCGCGAGGACCGGGTCAATCCGGGCACAGTCCGGGTTCCGATGCCCGGGTCGGGCGGGACATAGGCCAGGCAGTCGGCCGGGGACACCTGCCGGAACCGCCTTTCGGGATGTCTCCTGTCGTTCTGTGCGGGCGCGCCGTATGCAGCGCTTTCCCCGCTGTGAGGCAGCCGTGCTGGAACACGGCGGGCATCAATGTTCGTAATGATCGCGAAAGGATTCGGGTGATTTTACAATGCAAACCAAGACAAGCGCAAACAGAGAAGACATTTTCCGCGATTTGCCTGTACCTACTGCACTGCGGAAGATGGTCATTCCTGCGGTGATCAGCCAGCTGATCGTGCTGATCTACAATATGGCGGACACCTTTTTTATCGGCCGGACCAACGATCCTTATATGGTGGCGGCCGCTTCGCTGATCCTGCCGGTGTTCAATATCACGCTGTGCTTTGCCGGGCTGGCGGGGATCGGCGGCGGTTCGCTCATCTCCAGGCTGCTCGGCCAGGGGCAGAAGGAGGAAGCCCGGCGTGTCAGCGCTTTTTCTCTGTACATCGCG
>CASFDI010000034.1 GCA_949293405.1 uncultured bacterium
GGCCCCGGTCAGCACAATCTGTGCAGCGCCGTACAGTTTACCGTTCTCATCCCGGGTAATCAGCATTTCCCCCGGATCGGAAACGGAGACGGTGGTATAAGAACCGTCCGCATTGGTGAGTTTGAAGCTGAGCGCCGGAAGCCTCAGGACGAAGGAATCGGCCTGTGTGAGGGAAGTCAGCAGCGAAGTCCAGAAAGCGGTCTGGTCGGTACCGCCCTGACCGGTTGTCGTACCGGTGCCCGGGTCCGTCGTGCCGGTACCGGTACCAGTGCCGGTGCCTGTACCTGTGCCGGTTCCTGTACCTGTGCCAGTTCCTGTACCGGTGCCTGTACCAGTACCGGTGCCTGTACCAGTGCCGGTGCCGGTGTCAGTACCGGTGCCGGTGCCGGGTTCCGTAGCGACCGTGGTATCCGAGGGAGCGCCGAAGCTGCACGCCGTCAGTCCGAACACCATGCTCAGGACCAGCAGACAACTGATCAGCACGGCATACCACGCTTGTTTCTTGTGAGTTACCATATGGATCCTCCTTAAAACTTAAAATTCTTAAAATTACAGAACTCCCCCCGGTTCCCCGGGGCAAGCACTCTGCACTGTAATTTACTTCATTATACACCCGACGCATCAATATTGCAAGAGAAAAATAAAATTTTGCCGAACCGCGTCGCCCATCGGCTCAGGCCGCGGGACTGCGGCAAACCAGCCGCGGGTGCGAATCAATCCTGCGCACCGCGCGGAAAGTAACCGAACCGTTCAAAGCACGAAACCACCTGCTCGCAGGACAGCGCCAGCCCGGTTGAAATCACTTCCCCGTTGATTACCAGTGCAGGCAGATCGGTTACCCCGTAAATCAGGATTTCTTCCGGTTCACTGATAAAAAGCACCTCAGTCTGCAATCCCAGCTGCCGGACCGCCTCCAGCACATTTTCGTATGTACGGCAGCAGGAGCGCCGCCCGGATCCCAGCACCGCAACCCCGTTGATCGGAACAATCGTCACGGCAAAGTCGCCTGCAGGAGCACCGGACGACCGGCCCCGCCTGCCTTTACGCAGGATCCGGTCCCGCAGATTAAAAAGCCAACGCAAAGAGATCACCCCCGGCAAAGTTGAGAATGCTGCAACCGCGGAAACCACACCGGGCAGGACGGCTCATGCGCCGCCATCCCCGGACTGAGAACGGGCGTCCGCCGTTGCACGGTATACCATGACCAGAAACAGGATCAGCGCTACTCCCAGAGCGGTGTGCGCTACCGTGGCGCCGCCGTGCGTCACAGCGGCAAGTGTCTGATAACCGAACAGCTGGCAGATACTTTTATAGAACTGCAGGGCAACCGTCACCAGCAGGGCTGCCGGATACAGAACCGAGAACACCCGTGCTCCCCGCTGTCCGGAGAGCCGGAACCGGGTCTCCAGCATGAGCAGGATCAGAGAAAACAGGAATCCCATCACCAGCAGGTGTACATGCAGGATGCGGTAAGTGCCGCTGCCTGCGGCGATCACGATCCGATCCGCCGCAGCGTTGGTAAGCCCCAGGAAGAAGAGTTCAACTGCCCCCGCAAGCGCGAGCCAGGCGCAGCAGAGTCTGAACCAGTATATACGATGATGCGCTGTCATATGTATCCCTCCGTTCCGGTCGCACCGCGGCCGAACCCCGGCCGCGTCTGCAGTATCATTGTAACACAACCGTCCGCAAATGTCAACCGCACCCGCCGCCCGCAGGCGGGCGGGACCTTGTGCGAAAGGGGTATAAAGATCAGGAGAACCGGCAATCTGTACCGGCGTGTGATGGCAAGCGCAGACTGCCGGTTTTACTTTGCCGGGGAGCCGGGGCGCAGAGCAGAAGTGCGTGCCGTCCCGTTGCACGCGGTCACTCTCCGCCCCCTCCCTGCAGAGGCCCTGTTTCCCTGTCCGGGATCGTCTTCATTCTTTCTCAGGAAAAAAAGGCGGTTCCCTCTCCCCGTTTTCCTTCCCCGGCGTCATCCCCGGTCATCAGGGTAAACTGAGCGGGGTTTCCCCATTCCAGGCTGCCGGATACCGGGACCACACGGGCGCCGTCCAGATCAACATACCGTGTTTCCCCGTCATCCAGTTTGAACGCTTCCTCATCGGGACCCACGAGCAGAACCGTTCCGTTTTCCACAACCATGGCGGCGGCGATCCGATCGGCGGGATCATGTGTACAGATTCTGCCGTTGTGATAAATAACCCGTTTTTCCATATCCGCATTTCCTTCCTGCAGGGGCAGATTCCGAAGCGGTTGAATTGATGCGCGTGCATACCGGACCTGCTCCGATCTTCCCTTTCAGTTTTCCCGCATCGGCTCCGGTTTATTCTGCAGGGGCAACTTTCCCTTGCATTGCCCCCGGGAATATGGTAAAATAGCATCAGTCATCCGCGGCGGCCGGAAGCGGCTTCACGCTTCTGCATCCCCGGGAAAGGAGTCCTGTATGAAACGATCTTGTCTGGCCGTCATCCTTCTGATCTGTCTGCTGGTATGCAGCGCATGCAAAGGACAGCAGGCAAACACCGATCCATCCGCCGGCACAACCGGATCCCCTGACGGAACCGTAACACAGACCCCCATCACCACGAAGCCCCCCGACATCTCAGGAGGAGAGGACGATACCGAATGGGGCACCTCGGACGCCGCACTGGGTACGGCGGACTACCGTGACGGAGTCCTGACCGCGCAGGCACAGGAGGGCGGACGGTTCATCGGCTGGAGCGTTGACAGGACGCTTGCCGCCGGCGCTGACCTGCTGAGCGACGGGACGGAGTACACTCCCGGGCAAGCGGGGGTTTATATCGCCAACTTTGTCCCCGTGAACGGATTCCTGGTGCGGTACGCCTGTCAGGCAGGCGATCTGGCGGGCGACGCGGTATGGTATTCCGAACTGTTCGTCAGTGATTTTCACCTCTGTCCCAACGCCATCGGGGATACCGGCATCATTGTGCGTCCGGGGTGCAATCTTCTGGAATTCAACACCGAGCCCGACGGCAGCGGCACAGGCGTCAATCCGGGCGGCAAGATCGCCGCACCCGCGGGATGGATCACGCTGTATCCCATCTTCGGCACCTGGGCACCTGCGAGCGATTTCCGGGTCACACAGACCGGGGACGGGTGCGCCATTGTGGGCTACACCGGCTCGGCAGAGACCCTGCACATCCCGGCAGAGATCAACGGCATGGCGGTCACGCAGATCAGCACGGGGGCTTTTTCGGGCGCCTCCTTCCGGACGGTTTCCCTGCCGCGCAGTGTCCGGAGGATTGAACAGAACGCCTTTGCTTCCTGCCGCAGCCTCTCCTCCCTGTATATGCCCGACACGGTGACGAGCGTGCCGAATGAAGCCTTCTCCGGCTGCACCGCGCTCTCACACCTGTACCTCAACGCGGCCTGCCCCCCGGTATATACCTCCTCGTCGATTTTCGGCTCCTGCTCGGTGAAATTCGAGCGTCTGCTCACACGGGACGACACCCCGCTTGTCGTGGTGCTGGGCGGCTCCAGCGTCATCTACGGACTGGACTGCGGTGTGCTGGAAGAGGAGCTGGGCACAGGCATGTACGCCATCAACTACGGCACCAACCAGGGCACAACCGGTCTTGTGTATATGGAAATGATCACGCATTTTCTGCGCGAAGGAGACCTGTTCATCAGCGCGCCCGAATACGGAGGCAAACAGTACGGCTCCACCGAGTTTGACTGGAAGCTGATCCGCGAGTTGGAAAACTGCTACAACATCCTGCGCTATGTGGATCTGACG
>CASFDI010000035.1 GCA_949293405.1 uncultured bacterium
TTTCTCTATCCTCAAAACCGAGTGTATTTACCGTGCGAAAATCCGCACCTATGAGGAGGCGCGTCTCCTCATAGGTGCATACATCCAGTTCTACAACAACGAACGTATTCAAACAAAAACAAAACTGACACCACTCGAAAAACGATGTCAGTTCGTTGCTTAAAATTTAATATTTTCTACCTTGGGACTCTTTTTGGTGCTGTCCGTACAATTTGGGTCAGTTCACAGGAGCGCCCCTTTTTGGATTCTGTGACCGGAACAGGGGGTCAGTGGGGTTGCGGCGAATCCGGATTGTTGTCCGGGGCGGCAGGGCTGTAGTCCGGCAGGTTCTGGCTGAGCGGATACCGGCTGTCCATCAGAATGGGCAGGTAACGCCCACCCGCAATTACCAGGTGATCCAGCAGGGTAACGCCCACCACCTCAAAGGCGGCCTTCAGGCGAAGCGTGGTTTCCACATCATCGCGCGAAGGGGTGGGAACGCCGCCGGGATGATTATGTGCCAGGACCGCCATCCGGGCATTGCGGAAGACCGCGTGTTCGGTGGCGGTGCGGAAATTGATGCCTGCCTGGTTGACTGCGCCCTCCCCCAGTTTGATACAGTCAATCAGACGATAGCGTTCATTGAGCAGCATCAGGTACACGGTTTCCACCTGAATCCCGATATACAGATTGGTCAGGTATGCACCGATACGGTCGATGGACCGGAACTCCTCTGCCGGTTCGCCGGGGGCAACGGCACAGCGTCGGTAGAGCGGAAAGAGCAGACCGAACAGCAGCGCGGTACGCGGGGTCATTCCTGCGGCGCACAACTGTTCGCTGCGGGCAGAAAGCAGCCCCGTCGCATCCTGAAAATGCTCCAGCAGATGCGTTGCGGTCTGTTCGGGTGTACGGTCACCTGCGTATCCGAGCAACAGCACAATCAGCTCCCGGTCGGTGAGTGTATCCGCACGGTCACTGAGCAGACGGTCAAGAAGCGGGTTCGGGCTCATGAGCGGAAGCCACCTGCCTTTCCTGTTGGTGTTCCGGCAACAGGGGAGCACTGCCGGTGCCGAAGAGCAGCGGAAGCCGTGTGGACAAGGCCGTGAAGTAGTTTTCGGTTACATAGATCCAGTCCAGCAGATGGATGCCCAGAAGTCCGAGGTCCTGCTTGAGACGGATTCCGGCTTCCATTTCTTCGGCATCGGCGCGCGCAATCCGATCGCTGTGATAGGTAGCCAGCATGACCGAGGCGGCTTTCTGTTCCAGTGCAGGACGGGCTGCAAGAACCGGCCGGAAAGCGGCACTGCTGGCACGCCCATCGAAAATACGCAGACAATCCAGCGGTGCACACCGGTTATCCAGCAGAAGCAGGGCGGTCTGATCGGCGGTCTGCCTGCCGAAAAAACGCATGAAAAAGGCGCCGGCACGCTGTACACTGTCGATAGCCTCACAGGCATTTTCCCGTCCTGCCGCACGGCGGGCGAGCAGTAGCGCGGCGCGCAGCAGGCCTACGGTACGCGGAGTGACGCCCGGAATGGAGGTCAGCCGTTCGGGCGGCAGATCGGCCAGCGCCGAAAGTTCTCCTGCCTGTCGCAGCAGATCGTGAGCGATCGGGTTGGTGTCGCGGTAGGGATAGGCATAATACAGCAGCATTTCCAGCAGTTCATGATCCGCAAACCCTTCTCCGCCTGTCCGTGCCCATCGCTGACGCATCCGGGCGCGGTGGCCGCCGTGCGGATGCCGGTAGGCGCTCATGTCAGAGATACCGGATGGGGTCGGCAGCAGCGGAAACCACCGTCCCGGCAAAAGGTGTCAGCAACTCTGCCAGCGTATCCACAAAAGGCGCTTCGGTCTGATAATGCCCTGCTTCCATCACAGGCAGTCCACCGGCGGCGGCATCCAACATGGCGTGATACCCCACCCGTCCGGTCAGAAACAGATCGACCCCGGCAGCGGCGGCATGCGGCAGATCCTCCTTGCCTTCACCGCCCAAAAGCGCGACTGTGGAGACCGCTCTGCCGTCTCCCGAATACCGCAGAAGCGGCGCATGCAGACGCTCGCGCACAAGGACGGCAAATGCACAAAGCTCCATCGGAGCGGGCAGCACGGCAATCCTGCCCATGCCGTCCGGACAGAGCGGTCCTGCGGTCCGAAGACCGAGACGCGCCGCAAGGGCATCGTTGACTCCGCCCTGCGCTGCATCCGCGCGGGTGTGAAAACTGAATACGGAGATCCCGTGACGGATCAGCCGCGCCGCCAGGACGGCCGTAGGGGATGCTCCGGTAAACGCTGCAACAGGATGAAACAAAAACGGGTGATGCGATACGATCAGATCAAACTTTCCGGTAACTGCCCGCTCTACGGCTGTCGTATCCACATCCAGCACGCACAGGATTTTGTGCACCGTGGCGTCCGGATCAAGGCAGATCATCTCTCCATCGCTGTCCCAGGAGCAGGAGAGAGAGGTGGGAAAACGCGCGTCCAGTTCCCGGTATATTTCACGCAAGGTCATCAGGCACAAGCACCTCCTTGAGTTGACGCAGCAGCTCCTGCTGCTGTTCTGTATTTTGTCCGCCCTGCCGCATGCCGTCAATCTGTCGTGCCGTTATGCGGCACAGGTGCTGTACCATGCGCAGAAATGCGGGGGATTTTTCCTGTTTCTCAAGATTTGCCGGGCCGAGCAGGGCTTCCAGAGGGGGCAGGGAAGTACGGATACCCGTATAGGTCGCACACAGGCAGCAATAGAGTTTCCCGCCTGCCTCCGCAACGGTTTCTTCCGGAATGGAAAATCCGGCACCCGCAAGCCATGTGCGCAGGACATCCGCTTTGGTCATGGGCTGCAGGATCAGGCGGACGGACACATCCCGCACAAAGGGGGCACGATCCAGAATATGCGCAATCAGTTCTCCCCCCATGCCGCAGATGGCAATATCGGTCAGACCAACCCCTTCCAGCCCATCCAGCCCGTCGGTGCGGTACAGCGTGACCGCGTCTGAAAATCCGGTTTCACGCAGTGTCCGTGCGGCACGGTCCAGCGGGCCTTGTCTGACATCGGTGGCGATGGCATGCGAAATACGCCCGCAGCGCAAAAGAGAAACAGGCAGGTATGCGTGATCGGTGCCGATATCGGCAAAACACGCACCCTGCCTGACATACGCTGCGGCGGCTGAAAGACGGGCATCCGTCGCGGTATGCATCATACTTCAGGCGCGGCGAAGAAAGTCGTTGAGCTTTTCCACCAGAAGGTCGGCATCGGTGCCGTGAACCGCACACGCCTGCTCAATGGTTTCGCCGCGGGAAGCGGGGCATCCCAGGCAGTGCATGCCGATTTCAAAGAAAAAGCGCGCAGTATCCGGATTGGCATCCAGAACATCGCCGATAATCGAATTTTTAGTAACCTGCATGATTTTTGACTCCTGTAATTTTTTTCTAATATTATAGTCGATTTGCGCATGTTTGTCAAGAGATCGAGGAAAAATACAACCGTCGGGGGCAAAGAGCGGAAAAAAAGACAACCTATAGACATTTTTCGCACAGTGTGCTATAATAGGATGGTCATACTGGCGATATACGGAAGGACGGTACGGAATCAGCATGTCCGTTTCAATAAGCGGTTATGCCGGTCCGGCTGACCGAAAACATGACGAAACGGAGAACCGATGATGAAAATCGGAATTCTGGGCGGCGGTACCTGGGGGGTGGCGCTTGCCCGTATGCTGAGCCTTGCGGGACGGGATGTGACCGTCTGGTCTGCCATTGAACAGGAGGTAGACCAGCTTGCTTCCACACGCCGCCATCCCAATCTGGGCGACATGCGGATCCCGGATGAGATCTGTTTTACCGGAAATATGGAGCAAGCATGCCGGGGACAGAATGCGGTGGTATTTGCGGTGCCTTCGGTTTATGTGCGCGCAACCGCAGCCAAAGCCGCTCCGTATCTCGGGGACGGGCAGGTCCTTGTGGATGTGGCGAAAGGAATGGAGCCCGATACTCTGCTGTCCATGACCGGCGTGATCCGGGACGAGCTGCAGAAAGCGGGCGTCAGTTGTTGTCCGGTCGCGCTGTCGGGGCCGACACACGCGGAAGAGGTGGCTCTGGACATGCCTACTACCATTGTGGCGGCATGCGAAGATGAAAAACTTGCCCGCTGGGTGCAGGAGGTGTTTTCAACCCCCTGTATGCGGGTATATACCAACACGGATGTGTTGGGGGTGGAGCTGTGCGGCGCCATGAAGAACATTATTGCTCTGACCGCGGGGATGTCCAACGGACTGGGCTTCGGGGACAACGCCAAGGCGGCGCTGATCACACGCGGCATTGCCGAACTGACCCGCCTGGGGATGGCGATGGGGTGCCAGCCGCAGACTTTTGCCGGGCTGGCCGGAGTCGGGGACCTGGTGGTAACCGCGATGAGTCCCCACAGCCGCAACAACCGTGCCGGATTTCTCATCGGGCAGGGGTATTCGGTCGAAGAGGCAAAAGCAAAAGTCGGCATGGTGGTGGAAGGCCTGAACGCTCTGCCGGCGGCCATGCGTCTGATCGAGCGGTACGGAGTGGAAATGCCCATTGTGGAAACCGCCAATGCGGTGGTCAACGGGCACATCAGCCCTAAAGATGCAGTCACTGCTTTGATGATGCGTGAGAAGAAAAACGAAACGATTCCCTGGACCCTGCAGAGCGAGGGGTAACATTTTTGAGGACTGCATCCGTATTTTTGCGGGCATTCTGCGCAAATCCGCCCGGACAGGCCGGCCCGGCGCGCATGGTGTTCCCGTTCGGGAGACAAACTATGCGGGGAAGGCAGGCCCATGACAGGCGCGTGAGCGATGAGCTGAGAACGGGTTCCGGCTTTGCGCCCTTTGCTTTTCAGTGAGGAGATCGGGAATGGCTGAAGCCGGAGAAAACTGCGCGTCCGTCCGCCTGGATGCCTTGGTCCTTGTGTACGATTCATGCAGCATACACCGCGCCTGATTCGGAGCTCTTGTGTATGCTTTTCGGATGTGAAAGAAAAGGTCCGGACCGGTTCCCGGCGGACTGACGGAGTATTATGACAGAAAAAAAGAAACTGTTGATTTACGCACATTATTATGTGCCGGACACCGCCTCCACAGGACAGATTCTGCGGGAGTTGGCTGAGGGATTGCTGCCGCAGTTTGATGTCACGGTCATCTGCGTGGTGCCCAGCTATCTGGGAGAAATTCCGGAGGGATACCGGAAGAAAAAATATTACCGTGAGGAGATCGGAGGCGTGCATGTGCTGCGCGTCCGGGTTCCTCCGTTCTCCAAGAGCAGCAAGAAGAGCCGTGTGAAAAATATCCTGTCGTATTTTTTCGGCGCCATGCGGGCGACTTTCCGGGTAGGAAAACAGGATTATGTATATACCATTTCGCAGCCCCCGATACTGGGCGGCTTGCTGGGCGTTTTCGGCAAATGGGTCAAGCGCGCACGGCTGATCTATAACATTCAGGACTTCAATCCGGAACAGATCATGGCAGTGGGATACAGTAAGAACCGCATGATTCTGCGCCTGATGATGTGGCTGGACCGGTTCAGCTGCAGACGGGCGGATAAGGTAATTGTGGTCGGGCGTGATATGGTGCAGACCTTAAAGAAGCGTTTCCCGAAGAAAATGCCCCGGTATGCGTTCATCAACAACTGGATTGACGAGCGTGCCATTGTGCCGCTGCCCGCAGAGGATCCGCAGGTCGCGGCATTCCGTGCAGAATACGGATTGACCGATCGGTTCATATTCATGTATTCGGGGAACATCGGGCTGTATTACGATCTGGAGCGCCTGTTTGATGTATTGGAACGCTTCCCGGCAGGAACCCGTGCCGCGGACGGCAGGGAAGTGGCATTTGCTTTTGTAGGGGCAGGCAGTCTGCTGGAACGCCTGCAGCAGATCAAGGCCGAACGGGGACTTGATCAGGTGATCTTTATTCCGTATCAGGACAAAGATGCGCTGTCGGTCAGTCTCAATGCCGCGGATGTGCATTTCTGCATCAATGCAGCAGGCATCAAGGGGGTGTCGGTTCCGTCAAAATGCTACGGCATTATGGCAGTGGGCAAACCCATTCTGGGTGTATTGGAGCCCGGATCGGAAGCGCGGACGCTGATTGAAGAGGCGGATTGCGGCCGTTGCTGTGATCCGGGGGATTACGGGGCAGTGACGACCCTGATTTCAGACTTCCTGCAGAATGCAGGCAGTGAGAGGTGCGCGGAAATGGGAGCGCGCGGGCGCGCTTATCTTACCGCTCATCTGACGCGCGACCTGTCGGTGACGCGATATGCTCAGGAGATTCTGGATTGCGGAAAACCCAAGAAATGATTGAGGGGAAACAAGATGAACAGCAACTGGTTCAAACTGGTGATGAAAGCCAACCGTGTGCGGTACGGCAAGCATCTGACGCTGAAGGGCGTGCCGGTCATTTTCAATAAAAAAGGCGCAACCCTGCAGATCGGCGAGGGAGTAACCATCAAGAGCAGTTTTCTGTCCAATCTGGTCGGTTTGTATTCCCGGACCATTATTGTCACCAGAACCCCCGATGCGGAGATTGTGATCGGGGACCGTGTGGGGATGTCGGGCGTTACCATCTATGCCCGCAGGAGCATCCGCATCGGGGACAATACCCTGATCGGCGGCAATACCAAGATCCTTGACAACGATTTTCATCCTCTGGATGCAGAGGCGCGCAACCGGGATGACAAGGACCTGATCGGGACCCGCCCGGTAGTTATCGGGAAGAACTGCTTCATCGGTTGCAATGCCCTGATCCTCAAGGGGACGGTCCTCGGTGAGGGGTGCGTTGTGGGTGCCGGGGCAGTCGTCAGCGGCACATTCGAGGATCACTGCGTCATCGCGGGCAACCCGGCTCGGGTGGTGCGGCGGCTGGAGGCCGGTCGGAATGCGTAAGGACAAAAACGGGAAAAAACGCATCTGCTTTCTGGCGCAGTTCCCGCCGCCCATGCACGGCCTGTCCAAAGCAGTGGAAACACTGTATACTTCGGCCCTGACGGAGCAGTATGCCTTTTCACGCATTGATCTGACCAACAACCGCAGATTTTTGCAAACCTTGTGGCGTGTGCTGCGCGCGGACGCCGAGGTCTTTTATTTCACCATCAGTCAGACCCGGGGCGGGAATCTGCGCGACCTGGTTCTGTTGTGGCTGTTCCGGCATCGGCGCGGACGCGTGCTGGTGCATCTGCACGGAGGATTTTACCGTACGCTGGTGGAAGAAGGAATGCCTGCCTGGCAGAAAAAAGCCAACTTCCGTGCCATGAAGCATGTCAGCGGTGCCATTGTGCTCAGTGATTCGCTGAGATGGATTTTCCGGGGAATGGTGCCGCAAGAGCGGATTTTCACAGTGCCCAATTGTGTGGACGATGAATATCTGATGCCGCGGGCTTCGTTTGAGGAAAAAATGAGACGCACGCATACTGTCGCGCAGGTGCTTTATCTATCCAATTTTATCCGGGAAAAAGGGTACCCGGAAGTATTGCAGATGGCAGTGCTTGAAAAACAACGCTGTGACGGCGGCGGGGCGCGGCAGATGCATTTTCATTTTGCAGGGAAGTTCTTTTCGGAAGAAGACCGGCAGGCGTTCCTTTCTGCCATTGAGCAGCAGGGATTGGATCCTTATGTTACCTGGCACGGCGTGGTCGGAGGGGATGAAAAACGCGCCTTGCTGGACGGCTGCGATTTTTTTACGCTGCTGACCCGGTATCCCAATGAGGGGCAGCCCATCTCCATTCTGGAGGCTATGGGCAACGGTGCGGTGATTGTCACCACCGATCATGCCGGTATTCCGGATCTGGTCAGACCGGGTGAAAACGGTCTGGTGTTCGGTAAAGATGCGGTTGATCCGCAGGAAGTATACGACGCCATGTGCACGCTGTGGGCTGACCCTGCCGGGATGGCCGGCATCCGCCGGACCAATCGGGAGGCAGTGGAGAGCAGATATACCGAGGCAAATTATCTTCTGGGGATGCGCCGGTGTTTTGATGAGGTCATGCCTTCTGAAGAATAAGCAGAATCATTTTGAGATCTGTTTTTGCGCTGATGCGTAAAAAGTGCAGTAAAGGAGAGTCGCTTTATGAGTAGTAAAATACTGGTGGATGTGGCGGATCCGTCAAAATTTGACGCCGGCACAAAAGCCCGGAATGATGCAGTTACGATATGCAACCTGCTCGGATTCGAACAGAAGGTACTGTTTGCGCGGACACACGGAAGTGTGAGGAGAGCCTTTGAATTGCTATGTGCATTCCCGGGAATCTGTAAAAATACGGAGCAAAGCGATCTGATTGTGGTACAGTACCCATATCAGGCTGCTGTGATCAAACTGCTGCTGTGGGGGATGAAAAAGGCGCGGAAGAAAGGCGCCCGTGCCGTACTGTTGCTTCATGATGTGTTATATCTGCGCAATGAAGCGGGAACAGAGGGCACGGATGCCGGTTTGCGCGGGATGGAAGTTGCCCTTTTCAATTCTTTTGACGC
>CASFDI010000036.1 GCA_949293405.1 uncultured bacterium
GTCCCCGATCTGTACTGCTACCGCTCGTCCGATACCTACACTCTGTGCTCTGCCGATGGTGGGATTTCCCGATCCTGTGAGACCGCGCCTGTCCGTCTCAACATCGACTATCTGTATTTTGACGGTACCGTGTTCCGCATCTCGGCTTCCGGCCTGACCGAAACCGAAAAAACGCTGCTCGATTCCTACCCGGCCTATACGCATCGCTTTTCGGATTACAGTTATATACTTGCCGACAGCAGTGTCGAAATCTACAACAGGCAGAATCAGTTGTTGCTCTCGTTCCGCTCCTCATCCGACCTGATGCTGAGTATGCTTCTCCCGAACGGCTCTGTGCTGATTCAGGAACAGCGTTTCGTTTCCTCCACCTCTCCCTATAATCTTTCCACTCCCGCCGGATACATACAGGCCGACACCTACCTGCTCAATCCCGCGAGGCAGTCCACAACCAGCCAGCAAACCACCTTCCTGCTGACTGAGGTGAGCAACCGCGGCGACAGAGACGCGGCATACTTTGCCGCCCCTGTCACTTCCCTATGCAGTCTCTGTGAAATCACCGACGGAGTTGCCGACCCGGACCGTGCCTATCTGGCCTACCTGACAAACGACCTTACCATCCGTAAGATCTTCCCTGCCCCGTTTTCCGAATACACGCTGGCAGAGATCCGGCCGTTCGGAGATTTCTTCCTGTTCAATGATACGCTGGTTGCCAATAAAGTGGGCAAGCATGTGTTTGATCTCTCCTATGCGCTGGGATACACTCATACCTACATCATATCCCAGCAGGGTATCTACAGTTTTTCGGAAATACCCGCATTCATCACCGATTTCAACGGATATTCCTATGCGGGTACCTTCGGGGATCTGTTGCTGTTTAAGAACGAGGAAGGGCTGTTCGTCTTCGACGGCACATTCCGTCCGGTCAACGATTCGGTCGGAGAAAGCTGGCAGGAAACCATCCTTGACGGCCGCTATGCAGCAATCAGCCGCACAGACGGCTCCTTCCGTCTGATTGATTCTTCCCTGCAGACCGTTATGGTCTGCACCTCATACACCGTGAAAACATACAACAGCCATATGGTATGTACCATGCTGCTGGCTGACGGCTCTACCTATTACTATATTCTCTGATACGCTCTGTTTTTGATTTGCTCTGTGTTTTCCCTGCTTTCGCCCGGACCCGATTCTGTGTCCGGGCTTTTTTCTCTTGACAATGTCGATATTCGATATTATAATAAAAGTGAAATGTCGATAATCGATATCAAGCAGACAGGAGGGATACTTCATGCCACGGCCGAAATTTCAGACACTGACCGAACAGATGTACTATGTTCTGCTGTGCCTGACCCGGGAGCGTTGCGGAACCGACATCATGGACCTGATCCCCGCCGTGACCGGCGGCCGGGTCTGTGTGGGCTCCGGTACCTTATATAATTTGCTGGAAGAGTTTGTACAGGCGGGCATGATCCGGCAGACGCAGGCGCAGGGGCGCAAACGCAGCTATCTGCTGACCGAGAAGGGGCGTGCGGTCCTGATTGCCGAATACCGGCGTATCCGTGCCCAGGCGGAGGATTTCACACGGATGTTCGACGGTGCCGGAGAAACGGGGTAACCGCTCCGGATTTGCCCGGCAAACGGATATAACCCTGAATAACGAAAGGCGGCCTCTGACCGCCGAAAGGAGATCTCATGAACAGAAGAAAGTTTGAATTGCCGCTGTTTTCCTTTTACGATCTGAGCGGCATGCAGAAGCACCTTGAAAAGCAGGCCGCCCGCGGCTGGATGCTTTGCAGTATCACGCCGTTCTGCTGGCGATACCGCAAAATTCCGCCGGCTGCGCTGCGTTTTTCGGTTTCCTGCCGGCAACGTATTAAAGAATTTGATCCCGAGCCGGGCGAAGAACAGCTCATTTTCCGTGATTTCTGTAAGCACGCCGGCTGGGAACCGGTGGCAGCATCCGGATATCTGCAGGTGTTCTGCAACAGGGAGGAGGCCCCGGTGCCGATTGAAACCGAACCTCTTCCGGTCATCCGGTCTGTGCACCGCATCGCCCTGAAAACACTGCCCGTCTGGCTGGTGCTCCTGGTGCTCAGCTTCTGCATGAGCGGTTCCTTTTTCTGGTCGCTTATTTTCAATCCGGTGGACCTGCTGGCGAATGCAACCGCATGTTTCGGCCCCGTATGGATTCTTCTGTTCGTCTGGTGTGGTGCCGACCTTGTGACTTATTTGCTGTGGAGGCGACGCGCGCTACGGGTGGCGGGGCGGGGGCTGTTCCTCCCTACGCGCGGATGCCGGGGCCTGCTGAAGGCACTCGTTGCAGTCGCCCTCCTTGCAGCCGTATGCTGGTTCATTATGGAACGAAGACCCGGACTGCGGCTGTTCACGAGCTTATATCTGCTGATCATTGTTCTGCTGGTGCTGGCTGTGTATACCGTAAAAACACGGCTCAAAAACAGGAAAATTCCTGCAAAAATCAATATGACCGCCACACTGGCAACAGATATTCTGCTCTCGTTTCTGCTGACCGGGGCATTGCTGGCCGGCATGGTATACGCCGTGCGCGGAGGATTTGTTCCCACGGAACAGCCGCCCCCTCTCATAGCTGCAACACTTGCCGGTGTTCCCGATGAGCAATACAGGTCTACCGTAAAGACGGAGAGTTCCCTGTTTGTGGAACGGATCGAAAGCAAACAGGTTCCGCTGTCCTCATCTGATGCGTCATACCCCCGCCTGCAGTATACCCTGATCAAAGTCCGGATCCCGGCACTGTACGATCTTTGTCTGCGTTCCCTGACCGGATCGGATACCCCAACCGAAACCGATCCCACCCCCTGGAACGCCGTGGTGGCGTATCGGGTGGGAGAGGATTTTCTGATCTGCTGGGAGGACCGTTTGGTCCGGCTCGCCGCCTCGCCTGCACTGACCGAAGAGCAGATCCGTATCGCAGCCGAACAGCTGACGGAAAAGGGGCGCTGACAGACAGAGCGCGGGCAGGACAGATGCGCCGTGCTTCGTTATCCATGAAACAGTCCTCTGCAAACAGTGAAACACCCGATTCCTGTCGCACGGGATGGATTCAACAAAAAGGTGTCGCACCTGCAGGTGCGGCACCTTTTTACAACTTTATAGAGACCTTGTTCAACCCTCAGAAAAATGCTCCGTTTGCACGCAGAATTTCCCGCACAGCGGATGCGTCTACCTGACGGCAGGGGATATTCGCCTTGCATGCCTGTGCAATCCCGACGCCGGCCGCTTCGCCAAGCGTAGTCACCACGGGCAGAATGCGATAAGAAGCCTGCGCCTCATGAGTGGAGGAAATACACCGCCCCGCCACCAGCAGATTATCAACTCCGCGCGGGATCAGACACCGGAACGGAATGGTGTAATACTCTCCCTGCGGGAAGTAGTAGTGACTGGTGCCGCTTCCTTCCGGATTGTGAATGTCGATGTCGTAATTGCAGGCGGCAATGCCGTCGTCAAATTTGCGGAACGCCAGCAGGTCTTCCACCGTCAGGACATACTCGCCGTCGATCATGCGCGATTCGCGCATACCGATCTGCATCGCAGTGGAAATCAGCTTCGCATTTTCGCAGCCGGCGGCATATGTACGCAAGAAGCACATCATTTCGTAGACCTGCTCGCGTGCCTCGATCTCCGCGCGCGTCACATCGACCGGATCAGTGGGATTGAGTTTGACAATACGGGTGGTATTGAAGTGCAGTATGCTGTCAGAGAGAGTATTGAAAACCAACACATCCTCACGGATATTCCGTATTTTCCCTTTGGCCTGCTGTTCCTTGTACGCCTTCTGCATCTCGGCTCGTCCCTCACGGAAACGGGCAGTATCCACATCTCCCACACGGAAGCACAGGGTCATCGGCTGACACAGGTGATCCTCCGGGCGGCCCAGGTGTGTAGGACATCCCGCCTGAAGGGCCAGGTCGGCGTCTCCCGTGCAGTCCACATAATAGAAAGCATGCAGTTTACACAGGCCGGCTTTCCCTGCCATGGTCAGCCCGGTAATGCGGTCACCATCCTTATCCGCCCCCACAAGCGTCGTATGGAACAGCAGATCCACGCCCGCTTCCAGCACCATGCGGTTAAACGCGATTTTCAGCGCTTCTTCGCTGAAGGTGGACATCGGCTTATGCTGATAACGCGGATGGTCTCCGCAGATATCGGCGGTCACCTTGATCAACCGGTCCTGAATCTCATCAAAAATCCCGGCTGACAGGATCAGTTTTTTCCCCCCGTCCTCCTTTGAACCGGTGAAAAAAGGCATAAACGGATTGACCAGGCAGTTGCAGGCAGCTCCGCCCAGGCAGTTGGTCCGTTCGGTCAGCAGCACGCGCATCCCCTGCCGCGCCGCGGTTACTGCGGCCGCGACTCCCGTGAATCCGCCGCCCACTACTATGACATCATATTCTTTCATGGCATGTGCCCTCCGCTTGTAATCTGTCTTTCATTATAGCACAGGTTTTCCGGGTTTGCAATGACTCTTTATATTTTCTTGCAACCGGCGTTTTTTTGTGATATGATATACAAAAAAACAGGAAAAACGGAGTTTTTTCATGACCATTGAAGGTATTATTTTTGACAAAGACGGCACACTGATGGAACTGGAATCCTTCTGGAGCGCAGTTGCCCGGAAAACCGCCGCGGAACTCTCCCTTCTCTGTAAAGGGGACACCTCCCTGACCGAACGCCTGCTCTCTTCCGTAGGGGTCATCGGCAACCGGGTGCTGCCCGACAGCATCCTTGCAAGCGGAACCACCGCTATGGTCGCACATACTTTCGGTGCGATCGTGCAAGAAGCCGCAGCCGCGCCGGCCGGATTTGACGCGGGAGTCTGGGTACCGGAACACTTTTTATTTTATATGAAGGAACAGGACCCGTGTCCCACCTGTGACCTGCAGGCGCTGTTCCGTGTTCTGAAAGCACACCGCATCCGGATCGGTCTGTTCACTGCCGACGAACCCTTCTCCACACGCTGCTGTCTCGAAAAACTGGGAATCGCATCATCTTTTGATTTCATTGCAGACCAGGATTCCGGTTTTCCGCCCAAACCGGCTCCCGATGCCCTGCTCGCGTTTGCACACCGTTTCGGCCTGCAGCCCGGACGGTGCGTCATGGTGGGCGACAGTCTTGCCGATATGGAAGCGGGCCGTCGGGCCGGCATGCTGACCGTCGGGGTAGGGCCGAGCGACGCACTTGCCGGGCACGCGGATTTTCTGTTCCCCACCCCGGCCCCCCTCGCCGGACTGATTAAGAAAAAAAATGCGCCGTAACTTGACAGGCCAGAAACGGAATGATATAATGAAATTACCTAATATACAGGGAGGACAGTTCTGATGAACGGATTTGTCACATACGAGGCCTTCGGTGCTGCCGGAGACGGAGTACGCAATGATCAGGAAGCCATCTGCAAAGCACATGAGCATGCCAACGAACACCACCTGGCAGTACGCGCCAAACGCGGTGCAGTCTACTACATAGGCGGCGAGGATATGACCGCGGTCATCCGGACTGACACCGACTGGACCGGGGCACGCTTTATCATTGATGACCGGCAGGTTCAGAACCGGAATGCACATGTTTTCCGTATTGAATCCGATTACCCCTCTTTCCCACTGGAGCTTCAGTCGCTTTCCCGCGACCAGAAGAGCCTGCCCATGACTTTTGACCGTCCGGTCTTCGTACGGGTGAAAAGCGATGCACGCCGCATCTACATCCGGCGCGGATTGAACCAGAACTCGGGCGTTCCGCTTCAGGACTGCTTCCGCGCGGACAAGGACGGTACCATTCTCAACGATATCATCTGGGACTTCGACACGGTTACTTCCGCAGTCGCTCAGCCTATGGACGAAACAACGCTGACCGTGAAGGGCGGAACCTTCACCACCATCGCCAATCCGGGTGTACTGGATGAAGAAACCGGTGCCATGACCAGCAAGTACCATTACTACAGCCGCGGCATTTCCTGCCGCCGTTCACATACCGACATTTCCGGTATCACCTACCTTGTGGAGGGGGAGGGCGACGAGGGCGCGCCTTACGGCGGATTCATCAGTGTGGAAAGCTGTGCGGAAGTACATGTACATGACTGTGTGCTCACCGGACATAAGATCTATCAGACCATCGGCTCTGCCGGCCTGCCGGTCAGCATGGGCACCTATGCTCTGGGTATCAACACCGCTGCGAACATCCGCTTTACCGCTATTACCCAGACCACTGACATCATGGACCGCAGATACTGGGGTCTGATGGGTTCCAATTTCTGCAAGGATCTGGAATTTGAGAACTGCAACATGTCCCGTTTTGATGCACACATGGGGGTTACCAACTGTACCATCCGCGATTGCGTGCTGGGCTGGCAGTGCCTCAATGCGATCGGCTTCGGCACCTTTATCATTGAAAACACCGAGGCATTCGGCAGCTCGCTGGTCAACCTGCGCAGTGACTACGGCTCATTCTGGACCGGAACCATGAAGATCCGCAACTGCATCTGGCACCCTGCACATGCGAACGGTTCGATTATCGGCGGCGCCAACGACAGCACCCATGACTTCGGCTATGTCTGCACAATGCCGGCCGCAATTGAAATTGACGGCCTGAAGATTCTGGACGGCGCATACGCCAATGACCCGGATTATAAAGGAGTCTACATCCTGCCTGATTACGCGGCGGAAAACGGAAACGGAAAGCCGTTCCCCTATGTGCCTACAACCGAACTGTCACTCCACAACATTACTACGGAATCCGGCCGTCCCGTTGCGGATTTCCGCACAGCGGCCCTCTACCCCACTCTGCGCATTCAGCGCAGCTGACACCCCAGAAAGACGAGAACCGACACAAAATGAGCCCCCGGCTTCGCCAAGCGAAGCCGGGGGCTCATTTTTAACAGGGGCGTCTGGCATGCTGACAGAGCCCCGCCTTATTTCCCGTCAGTGGATTCCGTAACAGATCTGCAGTCCTGTTCATGCCCCTGCCCTACGGCACGCCGGAATTTACAGAGGCAGGAAATGTTTCCCGGTGTCACTGCATTTTTTGTAAACAAGAGTTTAAATTTCACTGTGCACACATCCGTTTGCAAGCATTTTCACGCGCATCAGGATCCCGGATTCAGTCCAGATTGTCACGGATCTGCTGCGCCAGTTTTTCGTATTCCGGATCGGTCAGCAGAACCTTGCCGCTGTTCATCTCAAAGGTACTGCCCCATTCATCCCCACCCTTATATTTGGGGACCAGATGAAAATGAAGATGATGCCCGGTGTCTCCATAAGCCCCGTAATTCACTTTGTCCGGATGGAAGGCACGATGCAGGGCACGCGCCACTTTTGCAATATCCGCAAAATAAGCATTGCGTTCTTCATCGGTCAGATCGATCAGTTCGCTGACATGCTTCTTATGAGCCACAATGCAGCGTCCCGGTTTACTCTGCTCCCGGAAAACATACACCGTTGAAGTTTCCAGTTCACAGGCAAAATAGCCGAATTTCTCAACCAGTTCACCTTTCATGCAATAAGCGCAGTTGCAATCCATTATTCAAACCTCCCTGTCATGACTTTCCGTCAGGAAGATTATAACAGAAAATGTACCCGGATGCAAGGTTGTTTTACTTTTTCCCGATGGAGCGTGTGCCGGAACTGCGCCCCGCATATACTGTATGTGAGAGTTGCGCTCACAACAGAAAGGAGAACGCCATGTGTTCCATCAGCGGCATTTTTGCTCCCGGAGGACCTGCTGTCAACCGGGAGGAATTACTGCGTATCAACCGCACCATGAAAAACAGAGGTCCGGACCGGTCTGCCGTTTTCATTGAAAACGGAGTCGGACTGGCCCATAACCGACTTGCGGTTATGGATCCGGAAAACGGTCACCAGCCCATGACGGTTTCATTCCGCGGAAATATATATACTATTGTTTATAACGGAGAACTTTACAATACCCCGCAGCTCCGGCGGGATCTGGAGCGGGAGGGCGTCACGCTTGCCACACACTGCGATACAGAAGTCCTGCTGTATTCCTACGCATGCTGGGGACGCGGATGTCTGGAACGACTCAACGGCATTTACGCTTTTGCGGTTTATGACCGCAAGACCCAGACGCTGTTCTGCGCGCGGGACCGTCTGGGAGTGAAGCCTTTTTATTATGCCACAGCCGGTAACCGGTTTCTGTTTGCTTCGGAGCCGAAAGGGCTGCTGGCGGCCGACGGAATCCGTCCGCGGGTCAACTGGGAAGGATTGTGGCAATTGCTGTTCATGACGCCGGTCATGCCCGAGGAAAGCGGCATGTTCGAGCAGATCCATGCCCTGCCCCCCGGACACTGTCTGACGGTCGACCGGAATGGCAATATGCATAAAGAGCGGTACTGGAAACTGACCGCAGCCCCTGTACACGCCTCCGAAGAGGAAATCATTGACCACACACGCGCATTGCTCACCGACGCCATCAGGCGGCAAATGGTATCGGATGTGCCTCTGTGCACCTTCCTTTCAGGCGGTCTGGATTCCTCTGTTGTATCGGCAGTCGGAGCGGCAGTCCGACGGGAAAACGGAACTACCCTCTCCACATATTCCTTTGAATACGAACACAACCGGTATGCACCGACTCTGTTCCAACCCGCCCCCGACGATGCTTATGCGATTGAAATGGCCGCTTTTATCGGCAGCGAACACACCGTATTGCGGGCGCCTTCACAAGCCGTGGCAGATCTTCTGGAAGCGGCGACCGATGCACGGGATTTCCCTGGGCAGGCGGATATTGATTCGTCTCTGTACTATTTCTGTTCCGAGGTGCGCCGCCGTCACACCGTTGCGCTGTCGGGAGAATGCGCGGATGAAATTTTCGGAGGATATCCGTGGTTTTACAGGCCGGAGATGGTACAGCGGGATTTCTTCCCCTGGATTCACGCGCCGATGGAGCGCGTCTCGCTGTTCCGCCCCGAGGTGGTACTGCCGGACGAGGGCTATGCATACGCCAGACAGGTCTATCTGGATACCGTCGCCGACTGCGACCTGCCTGAGGACGATTCCCCGGATATGCGCACAGCCCGCATTGCGACCAATCTTTCCATGCGCTTTTTCATGACCTCACTGCTGGAGCGTAAGGACCGGATGAGCATGGCGCACGGACTGGAAGTACGGGTGCCGTTTGCCGATCACCGCATCGCCGAGTTTGTTTACAATGTGCCCTGGAGCATCAAATTTGCTTCAGGCGTTGAAAAGGCTCTGCTGCGCAACGCCATGCGCGATTATCTGCCTGAAAGCATTTTCACCCGCAAAAAAAGTCCCTACCCCAAAACACACGATCCGCATTATGAAGAATTGGTGCGTGACAAATTGCTCCGCCGCCTGAAATCTTCCGACAGCCGTCTTGCCTCCCTCCTGGCTCCCGGCAAACTTCAGGAGTTACTGGAACGCCGTGAGGACGCTACCTGGTTCGGGCAACTGATGTCCCGTCCTCAGCTTCTGGCGTGGCTGCTGCAACTGGATCACTGGCTGAGCGCCTATCATGTAGAGGCAGACTGGCTTTCCGGATGAATTTTCAGCGAACAACCGATGAATTTTTAATGAATATTATTTTTCGATATTCTCAGCATAATCAGGAACGGGGTATGAATATTATTCAAAATCAAAAATATTTATAAAATATGGTCGATTTTTTATCCGTCAAAATCATGAAAAACACTATATAGTATTTGCAATTTATCATCTCTTCGAGAAAAGGAGTGGCAAAAAATGATTGTGGAAGAAGCCGAAGTGTTTGAACGCACAACGGTCAAGGAGGTCAAAATCCAATGTGAAGGTATCGGTTTTCTCTACCGTCTGTTCCGGGAACAACGGGTCGGAATCAACGCGCACGAATATGCCCATGACGGAGCGGGATATTCGGTCTGCATTCAATCCAGCACGGGCAACTCTGCATTGCTGCGTTTTTTCACCGCAAACGCAATGCATGCAAACGCCTTTTTCCTGTGGTTGGTGAATGAATGCGCTTCTCCCCTTTCCCTGCACAGCCTGTACCGGGATTACTGCATGCCCTGACGGCCGCACACATGAAATCTCATTCTTTCACAGAACGCCCTGCGGGGCGTTTTTTTTGGAAATTTTCAGATGCCCCTTGACATTTTTCCCGGCTTGCCGTATAATAAAGCCAAAGTGGGACACATTGTCCCGGATTGGAGAAAACCGGAATGCAGAGCAAAGATCCCAAGCGCATCGATGCAATCCGCAGTTTTGTGCAGACATTTGAAAAGCAGAACGGCCGCACACCCACCGTACGGGAAATTGCCGGAGGAACCGGCATTTCACGCTCCGCCGCACAGCGGTACCTGGTTGCAATGGACGGTGACCGCGATTTTTCTTATCATGACGGCTGTATTGAGACACCGCTTACACGGCGCACCCAGATGCGATCAACTATGGTGGGAGTGATCGGAGAAATTGCATGCGGACTGCCCCGCTATGCAGATGAAGTGGCAGAAGAATACCTGCCGCTTCCGGTATCCCTGACAGGCGAGGGGGAATTTTTTCTGCTGCGTGCTGTGGGGGAATCGATGATCGAAGCAGGCATTTCGGACGGTGATTTGGTTCTGATCCGCAAACAGAATACTGCGCGCACCGGGCAGATTGTTGTAGCGCTGACCGAAGATGAGGCCACTCTGAAGCGTTACTTTCCGGAGCCCGGAAAGCGCCGGATCCGGCTTCATCCCGAGAACTCCTCCATGAAGGATCTGTATGTACCCGACTGTCTGATACAGGGAGTAGCAGTCAAGGTCATTAAGGAGCTCCGCTGATGCAACGTCGTATTCCGCTGTCGGTGGAAGCAGTCTTTTCCTCCACCGGAATGATCACACCCCGCCAGGTCATGTTCCGGGGTGTCGTCTACGCCATTGACCGTGTACTGAGCGTTCGTCCCTTCTGTCCGCCCGACATCGCGGCCATTGCACCGCTGCGGTATATCGTCCTGATCGGAGGCACCCGGAAGGAGATTTACTATGAACCCTCCACACGCACCTGGTTTTCCGTCCGTTCCGACGGGTTGCTCTGACCGGGTCATCCTTCACAGCGATCTGAACGCCTTTTACGCCTCTGTGGAGCAACTGCTGTCCCCCTCCCTGCGCGGCAAGGCCATGGCGGTGTGCGGTGATCCCGAAGCACGGCACGGAATTGTTTTAGCAAAGTCGGAGCCTGCCAGACTGGCAGGAATCCGCACCGGCATGACGGTCTGGCAGGCACGGCGCCTGTGTCCCGGCCTGATCTGTGTGCCTCCCCGGTTCCGCACCTATGTTCAGTTTTCGGAACTGGTACGGAACATCTACGGCCGTTACACGGATCTGATCGAACCGTTCGGCCTGGATGAATGCTGGCTGGATGTCAGCGGATCCGTACGGTTGTTCGGGCCGGGTTACGCCATTGCGCAGCAAATCCGCCGGCAGGTACGGCAGGAGTTGGGATTGACGGTAAGTGTAGGAATCTCCTTCAACAAGGTGTTTGCAAAGCTGGGCTCCGATCTGCATAAACCGGACGGCCAGACACTCATCACCCGCGACAACTTCCGCCGTATAGTCTGGCCGCTGCCGGTGGACGCGCTTCTGTTTGTCGGCCAGAGCACGGGAGAAAAACTGCGGCGTATCGGCATTTCCACCATCGGCGCATTGGCACAGATGCCCTCCGGCACTGCCCTACAACTGCTCGGGAAGGGAGGGCTGCAGTTGCGTGATTATGCTTTGGGGATGGATACTGCACCGGTTGTACCCGCTGCGGAATTCCCGGCTGCAAAAAGTATCAGCCGCGGCGTCACCGCTTCCGCTGATCTGCTCACCCCACAGGAGGTCCTCTCGGTAATTGCGCAGCTGACACAGGAAGTCGTACATGTCATGTACAGAACCGGTGTATACGCTGCAGGCGGTGCCATTTCGGTCCGACATCCCGATCTCTCTTCCCGCGACTGTCAGTGCCGTCTCCCGCTTTCTACCCGTAATCCCCGTACCATTGCCGCGACACTGGGAGAGTTGTATCTGCAGAAGTGCGGTATTCTTCCCGTACGCGCGATCACTGTCCGGGTTTACGATCTGCGTACCAGCAGAGCCGGAGAACAAACTTCCCTTTTTGACTGTCCGGAGGAAGAATCCCGTATGGAACGGCTGGACAGTGCCGTAGACGCCATCCGCACCCGCTTCGGGGTGCAGTCACTCCTGCCCGCCACGGTTCTGACCAATACAAAAACGGCCGAAGGGCACCGCTGCGAAAAGCACTCCGCTGTAACCACCCTTCACGGCAACTATTCCGAATAAAGAAAGGAATCCGCTATGCACACTTCCGATTTTCCCATATTGCATCTCCGGCAGCACACGCTTACCCCGGAACAGATTCCGGAGGGATACTGTGATCTGATCCGCTTTGACAGCGGGTGCGGAACCCTGTTCTGGGGAGAGCGTGTGCGCAGCTTTATGCCGGGTACCGTTATGTTGCTGCCTGCCACACCGCTCTGGCATCTGGTGCAGGAAGATGACGCCCCCATGACCGGCGTACATCTGCGGGTGCGGGTGAACTGGTTCTCCACCCTGTGCAGTACAGCGGAAAAAGCTCCGGCGTTGCCCACAACCCAACCGATGGTTTTCTGTCCCTCCTCGCAAACACAGGCTCTTCTGGATGCCCTGTTTTCGGAATGTGAAGATCTGCGCTGCAGCGAAATTCCCTTTCTTTCCCTGCAACTGGGATGCCGGCTGCTCCAGATTCTGACCCTTCTGGCAGAAGCAGGCACCCGGGACTCGGAAAACACCCCGGTAGACCGTGCTTTGCTGTATCTGAATCAGGCGGAGCTTGATCATATCGGCATTGATCAGGTTGCTGAGGCAACGGGTGTTTCCAAGTTTCATCTCTGCCGGCAGTTTCGTCGTATCACGGGTATCACCATTATGGACTATGTGACAGAACTGCGCATCCGCACCGCTAAAAACCTGCTCCGGCAAACCGTTTTTCCGATCGGTGAAATTGCGGAAGCATGCGGTTTTTCCGATGCATCTGCTTTCTGTCACGCCTTCAAGAAAACGGCAGGGATTTCCCCGCGCGCCTACCGGAATGTCCCGGCGGCAAACGCATAATAACCGAAATACCGGAACTCTGCCGCATTCCAGAGAGAGGTCCGCTCCCGTATCGGAGCGGGCCTCTCTGTCGCAACTTCACCTTGACAGAGTCACGGTTTTCTGTTATGATAAGAAAGTAAATATTATCAGACTGGGGGAAACTATGAAAATTTCCGAGATTCTTGCGGCAGACAGGCCCTGCCTGTCCTTTGAAGTATTTCCGCCCAAGAGCACTGAAGCCTTTGATTCCGTGAGCCGTGCGGCAGAGCAGATTGCCGACCTGCACCCCTCTTTTATGAGCGTGACATACGGTGCAGGAGGTGGAACCAGTCTGTATACACTGCAGATCGCACTGCGTCTTGCAGCGAAAGGTGTCACACCCCTGGCCCACCTGACCTGCGCCTCCTCCACCCGTGAAGAAGTGCGCGCTCAGCTTGCGCGCCTGCGGGAGAACGGCATTGAGAATATTCTTGCCCTGCGCGGCGATATTGCAGATCCTGCCGCCTGCCGCTCTTACCGGTATGCAGCGCAACTGGTGGAAGAGATCCGTGCGGCGGGTGACTTCTGCATCGGGGGCGCCTGCTATCCGGAATGCCATCCCGAAAGTGCCAATGACCGTGAGGACATTCAGCATCTGCGGGAAAAGGTGGAGGCTGGCTGTTCCTTTCTGACCACACAGATGTTTTTTGATAACAATATCTTCTATAATTTTCTGTACCGGGTGCGGGAAGCGGGCATTTCCGTCCCGGTGATTCCCGGCATCATGCCGGTCACCAATGCCGTGCAGATCAAACGGATCACTTCCATTTCCGGCAGCCCCCTGCCTCAGCGGTTCCGCAGGATTGTGGATCGGTACGGAGACCGGCCGGAAGCCATGCAGCAGGCAGGAATTGCCTATGCGGTATCGCAGATTATTGATCTGTACGCCAACGGAGTCAACGCAGTGCATGTGTATTCCATGAATAAACCGGGAGTTGCCGCCGCCATCCGCGACAGCCTCTCCGAAATTCTGCAGCCGCCTGTCGGCCGCGACGGAGTCTGACATGAACATTCTGAAAGAGTTGCGCACAAAACGCCTCTACTTTGACGGCGGAACCGGTACGGTTCTGCAGAGCCGGGGGCTTGCGCCGGGAGCGGGCCCGGAGACCTGGAATACCGAACGGCCACAGGAAGTTCTCGCCCTTCATCGGGCCTATATTGCCGCGGGTTGCCGGATTCTGAAAACCAACACCTTCGGACTCAATCCGTTGCGCGGCGCCGGATGGGAAGACCTGGCGCGAGCCGGCGTGGCACTGGCCAGACAGGCTGCGCAGGAGCACGGCGGTATCTATGTCGCATACGACATCGGTCCGACCGGAAAACTGCTCAAGCCGTTCGGCGACCTGGATTTCGAAGAAGCAGTACAAGCCTTCGGCGCTGCTGCCCGGCTGGGAGAGCAGGCGGGTGCAGATCTGATTCTGATCGAAACCATGAACGACTGTGCTGAAACGAAAGCCGCTGTTCTGGGGGCGAAAGAAAACACCTCTCTGCCTGTTTTTGTTACCAATGCATACGACGCAACCGGGAAACTGCTGACCGGAGCAGATCCGGTCGCCATGATCGCTATGCTGGAAGGGCTTGGTGTGGATGCGCTGGGCATCAACTGCTCAGTCGGCCCTGACAAAATGCTGCCTCTGGTCGAGCAGTATGCCGCATATGCCTCCCTGCCCATCATTGTCAATCCCAACGCCGGACTGCCGCATACTTCATCTGACGGCAGTGTTCAGTACGACATGGACGCCACCGCGTTTGCCGAGCAGATGAGGCGCCTGTGCCTGGCGGGGGCAACCGTTCTGGGCGGATGTTGCGGAACCACTCCGGAATATCTTGCCGCCACGGTCGCATGCACTGCAAGTCTGCCCTACGCCCTGCCCGAAAAGAAAGAAAAAACACTGGTCAGCTCCTACGCGCACGCGCTTGAAATCGGCCCGGTTCCGTTGCTGGTTGGCGAACGCATCAATCCTACCGGGAAGCCGAAAATGAAAGAGGCATTGTTGCGCGGCGACTACGATTACGGTGTGGACGAAGGCATCCGTCAGGCGGATGCCGGCGTACAGATGCTGGATGTCAATGTAGGCACACCCGGTGTATGCGAAGCGGAAGCGCTTCCTGCCATGACCCTTGCTCTGCAGAGCGCGGTCAAGTTGCCGCTGATGCTGGATACCGCCGATCCTGTCGCCATGGAACGGGCGCTGCGCGTGTATGTAGGAAAGCCGCTGATCAACTCAGTCTCCGGGAAAGAGGAAAGCCTGCGCTCCATTCTGCCACTGGCAAAAAAATACGGCGGCGTGCTGATTGCGCTTGCCATGGATGACAACGGCATTCCCCCGACTGCCGCCGGCCGTCTGGCGGTCATCCGGAAAATTCTGCGCCGGGCCCGTGCGCTCGGCATCCGTCACTGCGACATTGTGGCCGATCCGCTCTGCCTTGCCGTTTCGGCACAGCCGGACGGAGCGACGGTGACGCTGCAGGCGGTATCCGACATCAAAAACCGTCTGGGACTTTCCACCTCTCTGGGTGTTTCCAATGTCTCCTTCGGACTGCCACGGCGGGAAATTCTCAACCGTACCTTTTTTGCCATGGCACTGGCAAACGGTCTCTCTCTTGCCATCATGAATCCGTTTGCGCCCGGCATGCTGGAAGCATACAGAGCCGGCTGTGCTCTGACTGCCAAAGATGAACAGTGCACCGGATATATCTCCTATGCCACATCTCTGCAGGAACCGTTGCCGGCTCAGACGACAACCCCTGCCGCACAGGCCCCTGTTCCCCGTCAGCCCGGAACGCAGCAGACAGGAAAAGGAGAACTCTACGACGCGGTGCTCAAAGGGACACCCGGCCCCGCCTCCCAGGCGGCCCAGGTCGCTCTTGACGCCGGCACTGCCCCGCTTGCCGTAATGGAGCAGCAGATTCTGCCGGCGCTGGAAGAGGTGGGACGGCGCTTTGAGGCCGGGCGTTTTTTCCTGCCGCAGCTGCTGATGAGCGCCCAGGCGGCAACCGAAGCACTGCAGCGGGTGCGTGCGACACTGCCCAAGGCACATACTGACAGCGGGCGGATCATGATTCTCGCCACTGTCAAGGGTGATATTCACGACATCGGAAAGAACATTGTGCGCGCCTTGCTTGAAAGTTTCGGCTTCCGGTGTCTGGATCTGGGGCGCGATGTACCCCCGCAGGAAATCCTGAAGTGCGCTGTAGAATCGGGCTGCCGACTGGTAGGACTTTCTGCGCTGATGACTACCACTCTGCCCGCCATGCAGCAGACGGTTGAGTTGCTGCGTGCGCATCTGCCCGATGTGAAAATTGTCGTGGGCGGTGCGGTGCTGACCGCTTCCTATGCCGCTTCCATCGGGGCGGACTGCTATGCAAAAGACGCGATGGATACCGTGCGGTTTGCCCAGCACTATTACGCCTCCGGAAGAGATGCGTGAACGAGGATAAGGATTCCATTTTTTTGCATAAAATGCTTGACAAAGCGCAACAATTATAGTATAATAAACTTCGCCTTGTATGGATACGCGAGGAAATACGGTGTGTCGCCTCGGCGACTGCTGGTCTTATAAAAACGATTTTGTCATAAGGAGGTGCCGCCATGAAAAGAACATACCAGCCTAAGAAGAGACAGAGAAGCAAGGAACACGGCTTCCGTAAAAGAATGGCTACCGCTAACGGCAGAAAAGTTCTGAAAAGAAGACGCGCCAAAGGCAGAGCGCAACTTACCTATTGAGTTTTTCGCCGCAAGGCGGGTTCAAAACCTCGATAACTCACCTGTGCGTGCTTTATCGGGGTTTTTGCTTTAGAAGGTGAACCGCTGTGAAGTTTACCGCTATTTGTGAAAACCACTTGTATGCCAAAGCGTATTCCAAAGGCAAGCGGCATGTGACACCGGCACTCGCCGTATATGTCCTGCCGGACTATCGGGCAGCGCAACTGCGCCGCGCCCATCCCCAGAAGAAAGAAGTCAACCGCATCGGGTTGACCGTTTCAAAGAAACTGGGTGGTGCGGTTGTCCGTTCGCGCGTCCGTCGTATTCTCCGTGAAGCCTACCGTGAGGTAGAGCGCACCTGTGGTGTCCGCACCGGCTTTCTGATTGTGCTGGCAGCGCGTTCCGCTGCGACGGGCATGAAATCCACGGAGATCGCTCAGCATATGAAGACAGCCTTTTCCAGGCTGTCGCTATTAAGGTCATGAAATACCCTTTTATCTGGCTGATACGCCTGTACCGCCGTTTTATTTCCCCTCTCAAACCACCCTGCTGCCGGTTCACTCCGACCTGCTCCGCCTATGCGCTGGAAGCGTTTACCAAGCGCGGTTTTTTTGCGGGTCTGATCCTCTCTGTGTGGCGCATTCTGCGTTGCAACCCGTTCTGCAGAGGAGGCTATGATCCGGTTCCCGACCGGGGATTCCGCCGGGTGCCCATGACGGATTCCGTACAGGCGCCCTCCCAAAACGAAGAAAAGATTGGATAAAAACATGTTTGATTGGTTTTATACACTGTTCGGAACCATTATGGGATTTTTCAACAGCATCACGGGCAGCTATGCACTGGCGTTGCTGTTGTTTGCCCTGAGCGTGAAGATCCTGATGCTCCCATTTGCAATCAAGCAACAGAAAACGCAGATCAAAGGCGTACGCCTGCGCCCCAAAATCCTGCTGATTGAACAGAAATACGCCGGCCGGAACGATCAGGTCACCCTGCGCAAAAAGCAGGAAGAAATCATGCAACTGCAACAGTCAGAAGGGTACTCTCCCCTTGCAGGGTGTCTGCCTCTGCTGATTCAGTTTCCCATCCTGATCGGTCTGTACAATGTCATCCGCAGCCCGCTCTCCTATATCTGCAAACTGTCCGACACCGTGGTTCAGAAACTCAATGAGGTGGTTCTGGGCGGAGCGGCTGATGTGAAGATCTCCAAAATCGACCAGATCGGCATTATCGGTAAACTGCATCAGAATTTTGATGAATATGCCCATGTATTTACCGAAAACAATGTGGATTTCACCGTAGCCGACCTGCCCAACATTTCCCTGTTCGGACTGAATCTGGCAGAACGCCCCAGCATTACCACCCCCTCCTGGCTGCTGGTCATCCCGATTCTGTCGTTTGTGTTTGCTTTTCTGTCTGTCCGACTGACCCGCATATTCAGCGGAGCGGCGCAGATGCAGACCACCACTTCCGAGCAGCAGATGTCCATGAAAATCATGGACTTCACCATGCCGGCCATGTCGCTGTTCATTTCCTTCATGGTCAGCGGCGCGCTTGGGGTGTACTGGATTTACCAGTCCATTATCACTTCCATTCAGGTTGTGATTCTGGCAAAGTGCATGCCCCTGCCGAAATACACCGACGAAGAACTCGCCATGATGGCGAAAGCCATCAAGAAAGGCACTGCCGAAAATCCGGCGCGTCAGGGATATGGGTTTACCTCGGTCAAAAACGGAGAGCGCCCGCGTTCGCTTCATCACATCGACGACGATGA